>NZ_CP045483.1:0-331178 GCF_009729035.1 Stygiolobus azoricus | reverse complement strand
TCTGTAATCTTTGCCATTAACTAGTATTATATATCCAGATTTAATATTTTTTAATTTATAATCATATAAAATACCTTTATTATTATCTAGTTTCTTTATAACCTCGATTATAGACTTCTCCTCGCCATTATATTCTATTTTCTCATTGCCTAAAGTGACGGCTAAAGGTCCCCTAAAAATTATAGTTAATTTCATGCTCTACTCTTCACTTTCCTCTTCGGCCACTTCTTTAGTGGCTTGTTCTTTACTTAATTTAGCAAATCTAGTTAAATACCCTGCTATTCTATTCTTTACCTTTTTGGATTGAACATCCACGTACATGTCAACCAATTTCTTATTTAAGTAAAAATCTGCTGTAACTTGATCCTTAAATTTCTCATATAATTCTTGAGCAACTCTCTTTATGTCTTTCGTATAAACATTTCCCACGTTAATTTACCTCCATAGTGTTAAAAAGTACTAAGAAAGAAAAAGTTAATCATGTGTTTCTCCACTCGATTTACCTTTAGTATATATACTTTCTTTCGTCTTATACATGTCTGCCTCTTTCTTAAACCTCGGTCTTAACTTCTCTTGAATTAAAGGTAACGTTGTATACTCCATCTCTGTAGGCTCTAATCTGTGGGGCATGAATGGGCCGTGTCTTCTCATATAATCTGCTATAACATTTGCTAATCTTCTTGCCTCATCAAATGCAGGATCATCGAACAGATCGCTCGGACCTACTAACTTACCGTTCTTTACGTTAAATCCTAGACCTACTAGCCTTGGAGGACCGTCAAATCTAGTAGCTCTAGCATCTCTTTGCGATACAGGCATTAAAGGGCCGTAGTGACTACCTCTCATCCAACCAGGAACTAAATGAGGAAATGAGAACGCTTCAAGTGCTTCACCAAGTGCAGGTAAACCGTGCTGTAACCTAACTATTGTAACTGGGTCGTCCTTCCCAACATATTTTCCTGCTATCAAGTTAAGTCTTTCTATAGCCACTACTGCAGCTAATAAATTATCATCATTTCTATATATTCTTCTAATTACATATCTAGCTGGTGTGCCAATTAATGCTAATAGATCATATAATTCTTGAGGAGCAGTTAAAGTTACTGCTTCTCCCTCATATACATCTAGAACCTCAAATTTGAACCCGTTGTGCATTGTAGGATCTATAACTAACCCTGGTGTATTGAAAGGATCAGCAAACATTTTATACAGAGGTAAGTTAAAAGCACCGGGCTCAGTCTTATCAGCCATAAATATAGCTATCGGTTCCGAAACTCTTTCTTCAATTTCCATTTCTGCAACACCTGGCCCTAAACCTCTAATATTACCAGAGAATGAATCTGATAGAAGATCTTGACCTGCTGCGTATAAGCCTAAATCCCTTGCCACTTCCGCTGCTTTTTTAAAGGCATTCCAAGCTGTTTCGTGGACTTTCGGGTCTAATTCTCCTCTAGTATGAGTCATTATTAATTGTAAATCGTCACCTACGTGTGTAATATAATAATCTATTAAAATCCCCTGAGCTTTTGCTTCCGCTAATACTTTACTTGCAGCTGCCATAGTGTCTGGATGCACTACGTGATGTCCAGCTAAGCTTCCAATATCTGCTTTTATAACACTTATAGTAGTTCTCATCATGCCTTAATACTTAAACGATATAAAAAATTTTACGTATTACTTTCCTCTCTAACTAATTTCATTGAGTAATATTCATTGTTTTCCTTCTGAATTCTATCTAGATAACTCCCTGGCTTATTTACTCTAGGCCTACCGCTATCCATATCTCTTCTAAATGTTATTCCTAGCTCTTTAAGGAACTCGTTCATACCGGAACTAAGGCTTTGGGGCTTTTTAGCATGCCCTCTCAAACCCGGAATCCCTGAGAATACCATTACTCTATCTGCGATATAGTCATGAAGAGCTAGATCGTGATCTACCATAAAAGTTACGCTTTTTCTCTCCCTAGTGACTCTCTTTATTGCCTTTGCTACCACGTATCGTTCCTCTACATCTAAATACGAAGAAGGTTCATCTATTACATATACATCAGCTTCTTTAGCTAATGCCGCTGTTACATATAATTTTTGTAACTCTCCACCACTAAGGTCTGAAACTTTCGATTCTAATATTCTATGTAAGTTAAGCCTTTTGACTACCTCCTCAAAGAACCAATTAGATGAAGATAGAACGTCCTTCCTAACGTTTTCTAAGAACTCTTGAACAGTACCGTCAAAATTCGGAGCTATTCTTTGCGGCTTATATGATAATGATAAACCCTCAGTTAGAACTTGCCCTTCGTCGGGCTTTATCTCCGAAACTAAAATTCTCATAAAAGTTGTCTTTCCTATGCCATTTGGCCCCACTATGCCTATTACCTCACCTTCTCTAGCATAACCTTCATCAACTTCAAGGCTAAATCCCTCTAACTTCTTAAACATATTAGTCCAAATTACCTTAGGTTGAGCGTTAGCGTTTAAGTCTAAATCTGTTAACTCTTTCAAGTTAAACTTTATTTCATCTGGTCTTATTTGCATGTTTTCAGCAGGCAAATACCCTTTAAGGAAATTATTTATTCCTACTCTGCTGGTATAGGTCTTTGACACTCTGCCGTAAACTGAACTTTTACCATATACTATGTTTATTAGATCTGTTAGATAATCTAGTACTATAAGGTCATGTTCGACTACGACTACGTACTTTCCCTTTGTGAGTTCCCTGATTGAATTAGCCATGTTTATTCTTTCTCTTATGTCCAGATATGAGGAAGGTTCGTCAAAGAGATAAACATCGGCTTCTCTTACTAATGCAGCAGCTACTAAGAGCTTTTGTAGCTCTCCACCACTTAAATATTTCACGTCTTTTTCCCAGAAAGGGGTGAGGTTTAGTAATCTCTTTACTTCATCTAATTTACCCCTTTCATCGATCTTAGATAGTAGAGAGCTAACAGTTCCCTTTAAGAATTTACTGGCATATTCAACGTACTGAATTTTATGTATTACTCTCAGTTTCTCATTATATAAAGAGTAAAAGTAGTCGTAAAGCTCTTTCCCCTTAAATCTCTCCAACACTTGCTCTTTAGTCAATTTAGCCTGAGGATCACCAAAGTTTGGTATTAGATCCCCACTTAAGATACGTAAAATCGTAGACTTCCCCGTACTATTCTTGCCCAAAAGACCTATTATGTAACCCCTCTTAGGAGTGATAAGCCCGAATAACTTAAAACCGTTAACCTTGTACCTATGGATCTCTTCTTTACCAAACTCGTCAGGTAAGTTTACTATATCAATAGCTCCAAACGGACATTTCTTAATGCAAATACCACAACCAATACAAGTCTCTTCATATATTACCGGCTTTCCTTTTACGAGATCTGATAATTCGATTGCCTTACTGCCAGATTTGTTAATAGGACAGAAGGTAATACATTCGGTATTACACTTATCAGGCTTACAATAATCGTAGTTTAATACCGCAACTCGCACTACAATCCCCACTTAAAATAGGATAATAAAAAATTATGAAATTACCACTCTTCCTCTTCCCAATCCTCCTCTTCTTCCCAATCCTCCTCTTCGTCAAACTCGTCAAAATCTTCTTCCCAATCCTCTTCAAATACCAATCTATTCACCAAAACATCACACTTACAATATCCTTAAAAAATTTCCTATTTACTTCAGCTTATTAACTTTCTCTTAGAAAATTAATTATTGGGCCCGTAGCTCAGCCAGGATAGAGCACCGGCCTCCGGAACTTGAAGAAAGCCGGTGGTCCCGGGTTCAAATCCCGGCGGGCCCGTTAATTATGATAGTACAATAGATAGTTTATCAGATCGTTTTTAGTAGTAATATCGTAAGGATCACTACTAGACTCTAAAAAAATAGGTCTGGTAAGATGTCTATATTTCCTAGATTGATAGAGGACATCAGTTAATAACCCTCTTCGTATCTCTTTCTTCTGTTTATCTCCAGGAAATTTATATCCACATTTTCTGCATCTAAATCCCTTATTCTTTCCTAAAGACTCTGTAGAACTACCGCACTTAGGACACCTAGGGTTTACAGGTTCAAATGAGTTTAGGTTTATAATCTTAATACTTTCGGCTTCAATTACTTTCTTAAAATAGCTTGATGGTTTTATGCAACCTGTAACCAATACTTCGTCTCCTTCTCTTAGTAGTTTGGAAGCCTCATTTAACTCCCCAGTTTCTTTATAAAATATTATTGGTGTGTTCTCCTTAGTATTAACTAGAACGTCACCTCCTTGTAAGATTTTGACCGATTTAACAGTCACAGACATTTGTACAGTCTGATAATATGTACCTTTTCTAGAAATGTGAGAATTAGTAGCTTGATTTGTCTTAAATAACATAGCTCCAAAAATTTTGCTAGAAACTTTAATTTGTTCTAAAGCTTTTATAAGGATTCTAGCATCTGTACCCCTAACCCCATATAATACAGGATCTTCACCGTGCGATACTATTTGAATCTTCTTTTCTATATAATCATAATTTGCAAAGGTATGAGGAAAATTCTTTTCATCGAATTCTATTACAGATTTCTCATCAACTCTACGAGGCTCGTTATCATTCCTATACGTTAATATCTCGTATGTATAACCGCTTACTGCTGGATTAAAACCTAAAGATGCAATACTTCCTATTATCCCTCTGTCCCCCTTCACTATTATTCCATATCTCTCGGCAATCTTTCTGGCTAAATCCATCGTTACCACATCTTTTACAGCCTTCTCGTAAAATTTATTTAAATAGTTAGCAGTCTCGGCAAATGTAATTGCAATCCCAGGTTTCCTATTAAATTTCACAGCCTTTGATATCTCTTCCACATACTCTAATGATTTTTGCCAAATTTCCTCAGCTATCTCTTTAATGTCTATGTCAGTTCTAAAGGATAGTCTAATACTTGCGTTACCTCTGGTTTTCCACGGTATATTTGGATTTAATCTAACAAGATAGGGAAAATCGGTAAAAATCACGTTATATTTTTCTCTCAAATAACGCATTAACAACACAGAAAAATGTGTAGTACATCCTGCTACTGGAGAATCATGATCATCAATACCTAAAATTACTTCTTTACTACGCTCTTGCCTTCCACTATTATCATTGTTAATGTTGATCTCACCTTAGGTAATTTCCTTACAGTATTAGTTACAAAATCCTTTAATTTATCTAATGAATCAGCTTCAACTTTAGCAACTATATCATACACTCCATAAACTACATGAACCTCAGTTATCTCTTTCATGTTTTTTAATTTATCGAACACTTCTTCTTCTCCTCCAGCATCCGTATTAATGAGAACTATCGCAGATGCCAATTTTGACCCAAGAAGGTTTATTAGCAATAAAGTTATAATAATTTTATGACAATTAATGAAGCTATTTATTATAGATTATGACCAAGATGATCCTAAGAAATGCACCGGTAAAAAACTAGTACGTTTAGGTTTTGCTAAGTTAACTAAACATGAAATGGGAATAGTTCTAGATCCTTTTTCAAGAACAACTTTATCTATAGATGATAAAGAACTAGCTCTTAAAGAGGGTATTACTGCTTTAGATGCGTCGTGGAACATTATTAATGAGAAAACCTTTATAAAGAAAAATACACATAGGAGATTACCTGTTCTTTTCGCAGGAAACCCCACTCATTACGCAATAGCATATAAATTGTCGACGTTGGAGGCTCTTGCTTCAGCACTATATATTCTAGATGAAGTAAATGAAGCAATGAAGCTATTAAATACTATAAAATGGGGGCATACTTTTTTAGAATTAAACAAGGAAATACTTGAAGCCTATAGGGGTAGAAAAGAGAAGGAAATACTTAAGGTAGAGAAGGAAATAATAGATAAGATCTTAGGGCTGAATCCTTTTTCGTAATAATGGAAATCTTTTATGTTCGTTTATCCTGAATTAATTTGAACGAGATGCTCAAACCCTGCAGGGTGATGGTGGCAATGCCACAAGCCCTGCAGGCTTACACGGAGATGTGAGCAAATGCCTTTTGGCTCGAAGGAGACCCATGACCTTTGCGGACTATGTGTCCACAAGGTTGAGGGCTAAGTCCCTACATTGATCACGAACATAAAATGAGTGAAATGAAAGTGTAGGGACAAACGGAGCCTACCAATAACCCGGCTTCTGTATTTAGGGGGAATTCGACTTAGCGTCAAGAGAAGGATCAGATCCCCTATTCATCTCCTTCTCTACTTGCTCCGAGAAGGTCGGCCGTTTCAACCGGTATAATGGATCTCGATCCCCTAGCTTAGTCACCTAAGCTAGGGGTTATCTCATTTTCATCTTCCATTATACCGGTCTCGTTTCTGTTCCGTAGCCAAGGGTTCTACCCTTGTCTTATACGACTTCCCTGGGGATCTGGAGGCCGGAGTTTCCTCAGGGTATATTACCCCGTATCCCCCTGGTAGGCTCCCCTTATATTTTACACTGGAGGAGGAATTAAAATTGACGCTAGTATTACTCCTGCTATTATGGCAATAGAAGCTATAATTAGAATTGTAGGAGATACCTTAACCTTCTCTCTTTCTTCTTCATAATATCTAATCAAACCTGCCATTGAAACCAAAGGTACTGTTTCTTTCTTTCTCTTTTTACTAGAAGGCATATCTATTTTCTCCTCATACTTTTGATTTCTTTTATAATTTTTAAGGCTTTCTCTGAATCTTGTTCAATAATATTACCAGTAACTATAATATCTGCACCAGCGCTTGCTAGAAGTTTTCCGCTCTCTTCATCTCTTATACCGCCTCCTACTATGATTATAGCATCATCTACATTGCTTTTTACAGCTTTAATAGCTAAAGGATTAATTGTCTTTGGAGCTCCAGATCCAGCTTCCAAATATATGAACTCCATCCCCATATACCTGGCCATTAAAGAGTAAGCTAAAATTAATTCAATATTCTCATATGGTATTACTCTAGCTTTACCAACATGTGCAGCAGTTCCACCATGACCTATAATAATGTATGCTGTAGGTAAAACCTCGAGTCCTAATTTCTTTATAATTGGAGCAGCTACTAATTGTGCACCGACAACGTAATATAAATCATCAGAATTTAGTAACGACATAAAAAGAATTGCATCGGCTTTACTTGAGATCAGATTTACGTTACTTGGAAATATAATCGTAGGTAAACCAAATTCTGTTAAGCTCGATATGATTTTATCTAATTTCTCCTGTGAAACTCCTAGAGTACCTCCTATTAGAAAAGCATCAGTTCCGGCTTCCACTAATTTTTTGCCCAAATAATAAACTTGGTTTTCATCTACCTTGTCGGGATCGAACAATGAAAAGTGAATAACTTTACCATCGTTAAGTTTCTCTCTAATGTAACTCTTCACTTTCCCCTTTAGTCTCATCTTCAGTCTTCTCCTCACTACTACTTGATAAAATTTCAATCTTTCCCTCATAATATAAATCGATAAACTTACCATATGCATTAGCTTGATCGTAAACTGGTGGAACATCAAACTCAGCTTGTAATCCGCAACTACCGCACTTTATTTTAGCTTTTCCATCTTTAATTGTAACGCTGAGAGCTACTTTTCCACATCTGGGGCACTCAAAGATATCAGGTATTTTTGGTTTTGGCTTTTGAAGGAGTTGCTTTCTTTTTTTCCTTCTTCCTCCCACTCTTCCCTTCACCACCTATCTTTATCCTAATTCCAGTATTAAACACTTCTACAAAGATAACATATACGATCCCTGCTATTAACGTACCTATAACACCAAGATATGCTAACTCTAACGGAGATAAAGCCAAGATATATAACCTCATCTCATAACTAGCTTTCTTAGTATAAATGACTTATCCATACTATAAATCTCTAATAAAATCTCTCTCATAGTAACTAGATCGACATAAATAGACCTTACCTTATCTTTTTCTAATGCCAATTCCAAAGCCTGTAAATGATAGCATTTTGAGTTCTCTATATTCACTCGTTTTTCTACAATTGGATTTTTTCTGAAGATGCGGTAATAGAAGTGAGGACAAGAGCAATAATTCTCAGAGAGTATATAATCCTTATCCTTACCCATGAATACATATATGGCAAATAATGAATTCGTTAAAGTTATTTTAATAATCCTATTCTCTATGAGAGCAGCTTCTTTTGCCTTTACTGTTAAACTTTTCACTATAAGTATTCTGACGATGGTAATTATATTTATATGTTACATCATAGATAGAAGGTGGACCGGCCGGGATTTGAACCCGGGACCTCTCGGATTTTGGCTTATCGATGCCAACCGAGCACTCTTCCAGGCTGAGCTACCGGCCCATTATCAAAAGTGTTAATCTTAATAATTAAATCTTTCTTCCTTAACCTCGTCATAGAGTTGTTCGTTTAGTAACAAAGTGAGTTGGAAAACAAAGGAAATAAATTGATAATCGACATGAAAATAATACAACTTTACGTACTTTATTAGATTTATTTATTATAAACCCAGGTCATCACTACCCCTGTGTTTCAACTGGACACATTATTTCATCCTATAAAACAAAATCGTTGTAAAAATCCATGCTATTATACAAACTGCAGTAAATTACAATCTGTAATCATCATAGTTTAGTCTAATCTTCATTTCCAGTGGAAATAGAGGGGGAGATGTTTATCATAATACTTTATTGTCTCCAGTGGAAATAGAGGGGTGATTTACCGGGGAGTTAAAGGTTAAAAGAAATATTGACGTAATTACAGTAAATAATGAGTGATATAATCGACCAAGTGTTATCGTCTCTGAGCAAGGGCAAGATATTCAAAGCCAGAGAACTACTCCTACCAGATTACGTTCCCGAAACTCTACCTCACCGAGAAACTCAAATACGAAAATTAGTAGAAATAATGTCTCCTTTGGTAAGGTCTGAAAAGCCTAGTAACATATTTATATATGGTTTAACAGGAACAGGTAAAACTGCTGTTACAAAGTTCGTATTAAAGAATCTGCACAAGAGATTTCCTTCTAACTTCACTTATGTTTATGTAAATACTAGGCAAAGTGATACTCCATACAGAATTTTAGCGGATATATTAGAAAGCTTAAACAGTAAGGTACCGTTTACTGGACTTTCTACAGCTGAACTTTTTAGAAGATTACTAAAAAAATTAAATGACATTGATTCCATTGTAGTAATTGTGCTTGATGAGATCGATGCAATGGTAAAAAAGCACGGTGATGATATACTTTACAGGTTTACACGTGCTAATAATGAACTCGGTAAGTCATTGATATCGTTGATAGGGATCACTAACGATGTTAAGTTTATTGAAACATTGGATCCACGAGTTAAAAGTAGTTTAAGTGAAGAAGAATTAGTATTTCCCCCTTATAACGCAGAAGAATTAGAAGATATTCTTAAACAAAGAGCCAAATTTGCCATATACGAGGAAGCTATAAGTGACGAGGTAATAAGACTTTGTGCAGCTTTGGCAGCAAGAGATCACGGTGATGCGAGAAGAGCTCTTGATCTTCTAAGGGTTGCAGGAGAAATAGCAGAAAGAGAAGGTAAAGACAAAATAACGGTTACTGAGGTTGAGAAGGCTAGAGTGGAAATAGAGAGGGATAGGGTTTATGAAGTTCTTTCTACTCTTCCTTTTCATTCTAAATTAGTCTTGACAGCTATTCTAAAGGGGTTAAAGAGTAAATCTACGTTGACTACTGGAGAAGTTTATGAGATATATCTTAAGTTAGCAAATAAGATAGGAGTAGAAAACGTGACCCAAAGGAGAGTAAGTGATATTCTAAATGAGTTAGATATGGTAGGGATAATTACAGCTAAAGTAGTTAATAGAGGAAGATATGGTAAAACTAAGGAAATAAACCTGGCTGTCAGCGAAGACATTATTTATAAAGCTATTGTAGAAAGTGATGAGAGAATTGCAAGTTTGTGGAGTTGACGATGGTTATTTTCCGCTTGAGTTTAAGGGTGGTAAAGGAAAAACTGTTCTTTTATCTTCAAAATATAACGGCAAACGGCTCATAGGGATTGATTTTGACTTAATTTTAGTTGATGGTGATGATGGGACATCAAAGCTTAGGAACATTTTAGAAGGTTGTGAAGTAGTCTTCACAGATGGGATAACCCTAGGCGGGTTTAATTACTTGGATCCAGAGGAATTAAGGAATTATGGTATCAATTACATAATATTTTATTCTAGGATACCCGATATAAAGGACGTGACACATGCACTTTTAAAGCATTTTAGCGGTGATAAAAGGACTAGTATTATTTTAAATGTTTTAGAAAATTTAGTTTTACTACCTACTAAAAAAGGAAACGTATACATTAGCACTAATCTTAGCTTACCTTACGCTTCTAAATTGATTAGTTATTATCAAATTTACGTTAAAGAGCCGGAGCCACTTAGGACTGCACATACTATTGCAAGTTCTCTTTCAAGGTTCCTTCTTACTAAAAAATTATTGACATAGTTCTGTCTCTTGAAGTGCCTTTGATAATTTTATCCTTTCTTCTCTTTCCTTAAGTCTTTCCTCAAATATTTTCTTCTCTTTCTCAGTTCCAGGCGTTATTTTTTGGATAGGTTTAGGCTTGGCATTTTCGTCTATGGCTACAAATGAGAATACTGTTCTGGTGACTAATCTTTTTTCACCTGTATAATGATTTATGGCGAAAACCTTAGCACCTACGTCCAAGGATGTATTTCCGGTATACTCTACAGCAGCCTGAATCTCTAATATATCCCCTATTCTAACGGGGGACAAGAAGTTTGCGGCTCCCGCGCTTCCAGTGAATACATTTCCTCTGCTGTAAAGTTTTGCTACTATTGCAAGTGCTTCATCCAACATTGTGTACATTTTACCTGCATAAAGTATTCCATTTCCGAATCCGTGTTCCGGATATATTGTTCTTATATAACTTTTACCGAAGGTCATTCCAGGTAACAAATCCTCTTGATCTAAAATGTCCTTTTTCTTTTTCTCTATCCTTTTCTCCCTTCTTTTATTTGCCTCTTCGTCTGAGCCTATTTTCACAGGTAACTTTCTAGGTCTACCATTCTCGTCAACAGCTACATAAGTAGTGAGCCCTAGTGCTCCTAATTCCTCTTTTTCTCCCCTCTTTATACATGCTTTAACTTTAATTTCAACAGAGCTCTCCCAACCTGCTGTAGTCTCGGCTACTACTCTTATAACGTCTCCTACTCTTGCAGGTTTAAACAGATAAATATAATCAACAGATGCGAGTAAATAATTACCGCGGCTCACATTTGACATTAAGAGCCCGCTAGTGTCGATTAACCAATTCATATATATGCCACCATGTAAGCTTCCGAAATGATTTGCATGCCAAGGGAAAACGTTGTAATAAGTGTCAATCTTATACATTCAGATTCCCATTTTCATAGTTCTTACTGGTGTATATAAAGATTAGGAGAAACCCGCAATAGACCTTAATCTTTCATCCCCTCTTATCTCATGAATGTAAGCAGATACTTCAGCTGGAACTAGTTTCTCCCATTCGTTGTTGTTTTCTATTATTAACCTTCTGATAAAAGTCGAGTTGTATATCTTCCTGTCATATGCAGGCGGTTCAATAACCTCATAACCAGCTTCTTTGAATAGTCGCATAACTAGAGGATTCCTACTTATAATAACATCGAATTTAGGGGAGAAAGATTTTACATGGTAAACCCATACACTGTTCATTAAGATGTCCGGTATAGGAACAAAGTATATGAGAGATAGATCAATGTTACTACCTTCTAGGGCTCTCCTTATCATCTCCATTCTTTCTCCAGCTGTGAAAGGATTAGAGAGTGTGTGACTTTCCTGAGCGCTACCAATAACGATTATAAGCTCGTCAACTCTCTGAAGAGTCCATTTAACCACCTGGAGATGTCCTAAGTGGAAGGGTTGAAATCTACCTGGGTAAAGACCTCTACGCAGACTTCATCACCTTCTCGCAGATTAAGAATATGAAAGGCACTCCCCTTATTAATTCCGATCTCAATAAATGAATATCCGTTTTTATATACCAAAAGTTCTTGTCCATAACTTTCTCCAAAAGTCTTTACTTGGTGTAATTCATACTCTTGCCCGTCTTTAAGTATTAGTTTTCCGTTTATGTTCACTAAAAGATCCTTATCTATCCTTATTGATGTAGTGACGTTTCCGAAATGATCTACGTAAATGACTTTACCACAGGCTTTCAATTTATTTTCAGCTATTTTCTCTAATTTATATTCAAAATCTAGATTTGTGATTTGACTTATTTCCTCACCGAATATCTTCATATCAACTCCTAGGGACAATAGAGCCGTCGTTACCGCGAAGATATCCCTGCCGTGAAAAGTATTGGAAATCCTTTTTGAAAGGTACAATCTGGGATTTTTTATCCATATAATCGATTTTATTCGATCTTCGTTAGCTGCAGGAAATAGGACTCCGTTATCAGGTCCTACAAAGAAGTAATTAGTAGATTTAATAATAAGGGGTTTTCTAGATGTACCAACACCGGGATCTATGACTACTAGAAATATTGTTCCCCTTCTAAAGTATTTATATGCAGTGTAGAGTAAGTATGCTCCACTATAAATGTTAAATTCCTTTGCTTGAGGAGTGATATAAGTAATTTCTATCTCTGGGTTAAACTTTCTAATTACTGCCTCCATCACTCCGTTATAATTATCGGAAATTCCAAAGTCAGTTAGGATTGCTATTTGTTTTCTCAATTTTCTCCACCATAAGTTCGAGATAAGATTTAAGTGTACGCTCTCCTGTTATATCGTTTTCGTGTAAGAAATTATTAACAAAGTTTAACAAACTCTCCTCGTCGACGTCAATTCCTTCAATCTCCAAGAAATCTCCCAATCCTTTGACACTATCAAGAGAAATTGTGTAATTGTTTGCCTTAAAGTTCCATCTGGTTTTCTCTAGCTCTATTACCTTTTTAAATCCCAAATTCTGTAAAATTCTGTCCATATCCTCAGGGCTAGAGATCTCGACGTTTATTTCTAACCTGGATTTACTTTGTGAGGATAGTTTAGGTCCTTTGTAGGTAAGTTCTATCTTTCCGTTACTTTTCCTTATTCTTAAGGCCTCGTCGGTTTGGCGAAAATCTCTAATTGGACTATTGTAATATATGTCTTTTTGGGTCTCTTCTCCTAGAAAAATATACTTATTTTTTAGCTTTGTTAGTAAGACTCTTAAAGGTGGGCTAAATAATTTTATTTTAACTTCCCTTTCTATGTGTGCCATCAAAAAATGAATATTAACGAGTATATAAAAAGGTACGAGAAGTTATTCATAGTCTCACCCTCATTTAGAGCGAAACAATTAGCTAGAAAGTACGGCTTCCTAGATTATATGATTGAAAGATATATTCATATGATGGAAGACGAGCTAGAAGATTTTCTGTATCATTGTAGTGTACCGCTTGTAAAGAGTATTAGATGTAATGACCTTTTGATAGATTGTGAGAGACTTGTATCAAGACTAGAAAATAAGGGCTTTAAGTTGGAGAAAGTTAAATGGCTTCCACATGGTTATAAAGTTATAAAACAACCAAAAACTCCCTCTTTAGGCGCTACAATAGAATATTTGTCCGGATATTATTATATACAAGGTCTTGCTTCAATGGTTCCACCTTATGTTTTATCTCCGCTTGAAAATGACCTAGTTCT
Organism: Stygiolobus azoricus; assembly: GCF_009729035.1. Classification (NCBI taxonomy): domain Archaea; kingdom Thermoproteati; phylum Thermoproteota; class Thermoprotei; order Sulfolobales; family Sulfolobaceae; genus Stygiolobus; species Stygiolobus azoricus. The sequence continues at coordinate 317,492 of NZ_CP045483.1, read as the reverse complement.
TGATATGGCAGCTTCACCGGGGAGTAAAACAACGCAATTGTCACAGTTAATGCGTAATAAAGGATTAATTCTAGCAGTAGAAAAATCTAGAGATAGAATTAGAAGCTTAATGTCTAATATTAATAGAATGAAGGCTAAGAATGTTATTTTACTTCGGACAGATTCTAAAAACTTAATTAAAACCTCAATGAAATTTTCAAAAATATTACTGGATGCTCCATGTAGTGGGGAGGGTCTAATTCCTGAAGATCCTAGTAGAAAGACAAAGACGAGTATGTCCGACTTGAAAATCTTTTTCGAGGAGCAGCTTAAGCTTATTACAACTGCTTATTTACTTCTTGAGGAAGAAGGTATATTAGTTTATTCCACATGTAGTATAGCCCCAGAAGAGGATGAGGCGGTAGTAAATTTTGCCATTGAAGAACTAGGGATGAAGACGGATAAAATTGAAGGGTACCCGGCTAATCCTGGATTAGAAGAGTTCATGAATGTGAAATTCAGCTCTGAAGTTAAAAATTGTATAAGGTTTTACCCGCATAAATCACATACAGAGGGGTTTTTTGTTTGCAGGCTAAGAAAAAACTAGACTATAGGCGTATTTCTCTTGATGAGTTTCTTTCCATAGTAGAACAAATACTTAAAAGTTACAATTGTGATAATCTAAGGTTCTCTCAGCTTTTTAAAGACAAGGAGATATTTCTCTTTTCCTCCAGCTTTGATCAGATAGAGGTTTTTTCTAGTAAAAACTATGATAAATTAAATGAAATTCTTACTAAACTTAGGGAAGTTGATCTATATCCTTACTCAATAGGAGAACCTATCGCAAAGGTCGTGAAAGGAAAGGCGTATCCACTTTTACTTATGTCTGAGTACTTATCGCAAGTTTGTAAAAATAAAATTTTCTTAAATAATTCAAAGTTAGTAGAGAAACTTACCTACGGTAAATCCGTATTGATTAATTTTAGGGATGTTAAAGCCACTTGTGAGTTGACAGATAATAAAAAATATTTAATATACTCAGAAGACGGTATTTTTGTAGCTTTTGCTAGGGTTAAAATAAAGAAAAAATTCATAGAGATAATACCTGATTTAGATATAGGTTGGTATTTAAGAGAGGGAAAATAATGTTTATTAGGTATCTGTAGAAAGTATATACTTTAGATTTTACGGTTGGTGATTTGGTATATGTCAACAAACGGTGATGGAAAGAAAGTAAAGAGCCTATCCGATTTACCTGGAATAGGACAAAGTATACTTAATAAGTTGATAGAGGCGGGTTATTCCACACTAGAAGCAGTAGCAGTAGCATCACCACAAGACTTAAGTGTAGCTGCTGGAATTCCACAAACTACAGCACAAAGAATAATAAAAGAAGCTAGAGAAGCATTAGATATTAGATTCAAGACAGCTCTTGAGGTTAAAAAAGAAAGAATGAATACTAAGAAAATTACAACAAGCAGTCAAGCATTAGACGGACTTTTAGGCGGAGGGATAGAAACGAGAACTATGACGGAATTTTTTGGAGAGTTCGGTTCTGGAAAGACACAATTGTGTCATCAGCTTAGTGTTAATGTTCAATTACCGCCCGAAAAAGGCGGTCTTAACGGCAAGGCTGTATACATAGATACTGAAGGTACTTTCAGATGGGAGAGAATAGAGGCTATGGCTAAAGCAGTGGGATTAGATCCGGATACTGCAATGAATAACATATACTATATGAGGGCTATTAATTCAGATCATCAAATGGCTATAGTAGAGGATTTGCAAGAACTGATTACAAAAGAACCAGCAATCAAATTAGTAATTGTAGATTCGGTAACGTCACATTTCAGGGCTGAGTACCCTGGTAGAGAAAACTTGGCTGTAAGACAGCAAAAGCTCAACAAACACTTACACCAGCTAGTTAGGTTAGCTGAAATGTATGACATAGCTACAATAATTACCAATCAAGTTATGGCGAGACCAGATATGTTTTACGGAGATCCGACTGTAGCTGTTGGAGGTCATACCTTATATCATGTTCCAGGTATCAGAATTCAAATAAAGAAGAGTAGAGGAAATAAGAGAATAGCTAGAGTAGTAGACGCTCCTCATTTGCCTGAAGGAGAAGTTGTATTTGCCATAACTGAAGAAGGAATAAGAGATGCTGAGGAGTAAACTACAAAATTAAGGTTTAAACTATTTATTTACTCATTACTTTTTATTGTTTAGGTAAGTATGGACGTATTATGGGCTCCTTGGAGGTCAAAATATATCTCAGAAGCTTCTAAAAAGAAAGATGACTCTTGCATTTTCTGTGATTTTCCAAAATCAACTGATGATAAAGAACACTTAATAGTTTATAGAGGCAAATTTAATTTTGTAATACTGAACGCTTACCCATATAATCCGGGTCATATCATGGTAGTTCCCTATAGGCATGTTAGTAGTATTGAGTTATTATCTGATGAAGAGGCTTTAGAGCTCTTCTCTATAGTAAAAAGAGCCATAAAAATCCTTAGGAAGGTATATTCCCCGGACGGATTTAATCTAGGTATAAATATTGGGAGGGTAGCCGGAGCAGGTATAGATCAGCACGTTCACGTTCATATAGTTCCGAGATGGAACGGTGATGCTAATTTCATGCCAGTGATAGGCGGGATAAAGGTACTTCCAGAACTATTAGAAGATACCTTTAATAAGTTATACAAGGAGTTCAATAACGAGGATGAGGCCTTCGATCGCTGAAAAATGATGAGGGTAGGGTTTGCCTGAATGACATGGTATGAATATTTTAATGAAATTGTTAAGACCAAAGAGCTAATCAGAAAGTATATTCATGAGACTCCTTTAGATTATTCCAATACCTTATCAAGGACTACTAATGCAGACGTATATCTAAAAATGGAAAACTTACAAAAGACTGGTTCGTTTAAAGTAAGGGGTGCATTTTCTAGGTTAATTAGATTATCGGAAGAAGAGAGGAAAAGAGGTGTAATAGCAGTCTCTGCTGGTAACCACGCACAGGGTGTAGCTTATGCCGCTAAGGCTTTAGGAATTAAGGCAACGATTGTAATGCCCGAAACTGCTCCAATATCTAAGTATTTAGCTACTAAATCTTATGGGGCAAATGTAATATTATATGGAAAGTTTCTTCATGAAAGTATGAAAAAAGCAGAGGAAATCATTAGAGAAACAGGAGCAATATTAGTTCATCCTTACGGTGATTTGAATGTAATATTAGGGCAGGGAACTTTAGGGTTAGAATTACTGGATTTGAAACCTGATGTGGTTATAGTTCCTATAGGAGGAGGTGGGCTTATCTCAGGCATATCCTTAGCGATAAAGTATAAGTTACCTAACGTTAAAATAATTGGGGTTCAATCATCAGCTTCTCCTTCATTAAAGGTCTCTAAAGATTTAGGTAGATTAGTGGAGATAGAGCCTTCGTTCTCAATAGCAGATGGGATTTTGGTTAAATCACCTTCAGAGTTAACCTATAAAATTATAAGTGAATTAGTTGACGATATAGTTCTAGTTGATGATGATGAAATAGCTAATGCGATTATGTTCTTGCTCGAGAGAAATAAGACAGTAGCTGAGGGAGCTGGTGCAGCCACAGTTGCTGCATTACTTTCTGGTAAGGTTAGTTACAATGGAAAGAAAATTGTCCCAATAATAAGTGGTGGGAATATAGATCTTTCCTTATTGGCAAGAATCATTGATAAAATGTTATACAAAACAAAGAGAATAGTAAAAGTTAAAGTCCTCGTGCCCGATAAACCGGGTTATCTAAATAAGGTTTTAAGCAGAATAGCCCAAATAAGGGGAAACGTAATTGACGTAATTCATGATAGAATTAGTAGCGACGTAAAACCTGGATACACTAAAATCTATGTCATGTTTGAGATTCCTTCAGGAGATGCTTTGTCTGATTTTCTATATGCATTAGCATTAGACGGTATTGAAGCCACATTAGTTGAGTAAAAGAGTAGTCAGTATTAATAATCTCTGGATATCAACATAATTTCTACTTAACTTTATAAGATAGAGTTACCATTTAGACGTCGATCCAAATGGAATTTATTATTTAGGCCCTGAAGGGAGCTTTTCGAACGAAGTAGCAAATATGGTAAACGGAAACAAAATTCCGCTAAGGTCAATATCAGAGATATTTAGTAGGGTTTACACTGATAATAACGCGATAGGTGTAGTTCCAATAGAGAATAGTATAGAAGGTCCTGTTCATGAGACTTTAGATAACTTATACAAATATGATGAAATCTATGTGAATTCCTATATAGAAAAGGAAATAAAGCTAGTTCTGGCTGTTAATACTAACGTAAAACGAATAGAAGATATAAAAAGATTATATTCTCATAACCATGCACTTCAAGAGGCCAGAGAGACTTTACAAAAGCTTAAAATTGAAAACATAATTCCAGTAGAAAGTACTTCTGCAGCCGCCTTATATGCCTCGAAAGATGAGTATGGGGCAGCAATATGCTCACAATATGCAGCCTCAGTCTACGGCCTTAAAATATTTTTGAATAATATACAAGATAATTTGAATATTACAAGGTTCGTTACAATATCCAAGAGTCTCACTACAAGCGGAGAGAGAACTATGATATTCTTTAATGTTCCCCATAAGCCTGGCGCCCTATATAGAGCCTTAGAAAAATTCTATAAATATAACATAAATCTAACTATGATATATTCGAGACCTCTTAAAGTAATACCATGGCAATATTACTTCTACTTAGAGTTTGAAGGAGAGTTAAGGGACTCAAAGACAATTGATTTAATAGAAGAGCTCAAATCTGTAGTAACTAATATTAAAATAAAGGGTTCTTATTCTAAATTACAATACCAGGCTTCAAATTTTCTAGGCTAAATAGTAACATATAACTCTTAGCATTTGCCAAAGTCACAGCTTTTTTTGCGACTTCTGATATAATTTCCCTCGACCTTGCATGTATCATTGCATAACATAAGTAATCCCATTTTGTGTTGGATTCCCTTAGTACTACGTGAGTAGCTTCTTTTAACTTATTTGCAATATTGTAACATGAGGATTCTATATCCTCTGAGTTAATCAGCATCATTGCATTTTCAGTTATACCCACTTTTTCCCCGTTTATTGTAGCTCCGTAATCTTTAATCACACCTTTTTCGTATAAATCTTTAATAAGCTCCACCAATTCGCTGTCTTTCATGTTATACTTTTCTGCTATCTTTTGAAAAGGTCTTTCAGAAATAGGTAACGGGTATGAGAGGTCTTTTAATAACTCCTTCTGTATTCCTAATTCTTCTGCAGTAGGAATTTTTTCGTGAACTGGCTGGTTATCAGCATATGAGACCCCTCTTATAACGTCATATTTAACACTTAATTTTAAAGATTTTTTAGAATATAAAATTACGTATTCCTTACATTTTACTTCACTCATCAATTCGGCAATCTTTTTGTCCAAAGACTCTTTACTTTCAGCTTTTAATACGTACCATACATTGTATCTGGGATGATTTCTAATAAAATTATGAGTGAGTTCTCTTATTCCTAACGCTATTTTTCTAAATTTTTCTAAATTTTCGGGAGAAATTGCAGCCGCAATTAACGCGCTCTCCATCCCCTTAGCTCTAAAGCTGACATACATTCCTACTCTCTTGACAATTTCCCTATCTATAAGACCCTTTACTATTTCTATGACTTCTCTCTCACTAATTCCCAGTTTTTCACCAATTAACTGAAAGGGTTTCTCATCAAAGGGAAAGTTGTATTCAAGCTCCATTATTACTTTTTGTTCAATCTCGTTTAAGTTGTTCATATAAGATAAAGTAATCACAGAAGCTAAAAACTCTTTTATTATTTCTAAGATTTGATTAAATCTGGAAGAAAAGATTAAATTCCTAACTTTCTAGCTATACCTCTTGCTGCAAGTATACCAGTAGCTGCTGCAATGTTTATTCCTCTTGATAAACCTACTCCATCACCAGCGACAAACAAGTTATCTACTACAGTCTCCATATTACTATCTACTACAGCTTTCATACTATAGTACTTTATTTCAGGTGCATATAGTAAGGTGTTAGAAGAATATAATCCCGGTGCAATGTTGTCAAGTCTCTCTAGACCTTCAATTAAGTTACTAACTACTCTATATGGGAGTCCCATGCTTATATCACCTGGAGTTACGTCTCTTAAAGTAGGCCTTACTGTAGATCTGTTAATTCTTTCCCACGTACTTCTTCTTCCTTTTTCGAAGTCAATAAGTCTCTGTATTATTGGTTTCTCTCCACCCAATCTGGTCATTAGTCTCGCAATGCTTTTTCCGTACTCAATTGTATCTTCCAGAGGATCAGAAAGTTTTATTGTAGTTAAGAAGGCAAAATTCGTATTATTGCTTTTCCTGTCAGCGAAGGTTTGCCCGTTAACGCCTATAGTCCCGTCATCGTAAACTTCTTTCATAATATAACCTCTTGGATTTACACAGAAAGTTCTAACTTTATCATCATATTTTTTGGTGTATAGTACTACTTTAGGATCCCATACTGCTGAAGTTAGTTCTTCCATTACAAAGGATTCTACCTCAACTCTTACGCCAATATCTAGAGGTCCCGGTACCATATCAACGCCTAAGTTCCTAGCTTGTTCTAAGAACCACTTAGCACCAGCTCTACCAGGTGCTACAAGCAGGGTTTTAGTTTCTATTTCCTCTTTTCTGTTAGTCTTGAGAAGGAAATGATCACCCTTCTTTTGTATTTCTAGCACGTTTGTTAATTCTTCTACTTTTACACCATTCTTCTCTATATAGTTGAGAATATTCTCTATAACTAAAGGAGTTTTATCAGTTCCTATGTGCCTCTGCCTAATAGGTATAAATTCCGCACCTACCTTAGCTGCTTTTCTTTGAATATCCTTAACTTTTTCCATGTTGGGTTCGAAGAACCTGTCCTTAGGTGCTCCGAACTTTACCAAAACTTCGTCTACATAATCTACTAACTCTTGTGCCTTATCCCAACTCCTTAATATTTCATGAAGTTCTCCACCAATATCCGGTCTGAGGTTTATTATTCCACTACTATAAGTTCCAGCCCCACCTATACCGTAAGTTATATTACAAGGATCGCAGAAGGTACACTTTTCCTTAGGAGTCAGTAATGGACACGTTCTTTTCAAAGGTCTTAGACCCTTATCTACTAATAAGACCTTCAGGTCCTTGCCGTTCTCTGTATTCTTTAAGTTTGCTAGTTCGTAAGCAGCAAACAGTCCAGCCGGCCCTGCTCCCACTATAACTATGTCGTAAACCATATTCTCACTCTCCTATTTTCTCTCGTCTTAGATCAATTGTAGCTAATGTGTCTTCTCCAGTTCCGATTATCGTAATTGGTACTTTTAATTCGGCTTCTAGATCCTCTATCCATTTTCTAGCCTCTCTAGGTAGTTTATTAAATTCTCTTACATTTCTTGCCTCCTTAAATAGAGAATCTAATTTGGTTATTGCTACCTGGGTTGCTGAATTAATCCTTATTGCTTCTTTAGCCAACTTCACATTGAAAGGTGCACTCCTTCTTTTTCTTCCAGTAACAGTTGCAGTTTCAGCTATTCCCATTTTCTCAGCCTCTTCCCAAGGTATTTCTCCTTCTAAAGGACCTCCTCCTACTCTTGTCACATATGATTTGAATACGATTAACACATGATCAACGTACTTAGGTCCTATTCCCAATTCGCTCAGGATTCCAGACGACGTAGTATTCCTGCTCGTTACATAGGGATATTCTCCGTGATAAAGGCTTAAATAATGTCCTTGTGTACCTTCAACTAATACGTCGTTACCTTTATCTAATTCGTCTAACACTAAATTAGGAACTTTAGTTAAATATGGTTTAAGTTCTTCATAATCTTTTGCGAGCTTTAATTTTCTTAAGATTCTTTTAGCTTCAGCATATCCCACTCCTTGACCGGTGCTTCCTATTACTTTCATTAAATATTCATCTTTCCTTTCTTCATCAATTTCTTCCTGAGTTATGATCCCTACGTGCTCGTCTACTAATAGTCTGTCCGTACTATCGGTTTCTCTAGCCTCATTAAATAGTAATTGAATAGACGTGAGAGCACCCGGAGCTAGAACTAATTTAGATGACTTATTTATAAAGGCTGATGGAATAATTCTAACTTTCCATTGCTTCCCCATATAAGTTACTGTGTGCCCAGCGTTAATGGATCCAGTTCTGACTGCTAGTTTTGGAGAATCATTAATTCCTATATATGCAGCTATCTTACCCTTTCCTTCGTCTCCAAAAAATCCTCCTACTAAAATAGTTAGCATTAAACACCGTTTTGATAAATGTTGATGTATGATATTTAAATATTTCTTACGTCAATCTATAATTATAATCTGGTAAAAGACCCGTCTATTTATAATCAGCTCTTACGTCAATCTATAATTATAAAAATTCCACTTAAAAATCTTTAAGTTATAATTAAGTCAATCGAGTTACGTGAAATAGCTTCTTTTATTTCATGAGCTATTCTTCTTCCTAGACTCATAGGTTTGCCAAAATATAGTTTAGAATATTGACTTCCTATTCCCATATGGGCATTAGTCCCTCCTCCTATTCTAGGAGCTACATCAAATACTACCAAATCGAGTTCGGGCGTTACCATTAACTGTAAAGTAAATGGTCCTATAATACCCGGTGGTTCCAGCTTTTTCGTAGTTTCTACGAAAGAGTAACCTATTTCGAATATTTTCTCCAGTAAGCTTTCCCTTATAGTTGCTGGCTCGTGTCCCACTTCTATAAATCGTGGTAGTCTATTTAGTTTCAATTGAATTTCAGCGGGTAATCTGTAAAATGAATCCCAATCACTTTGAATTCTACGATCGATACTTAGGAGTTCTACTCTATCATAAATTGGCGAATTGAAGTAATTAATGTTAAAATGGGCTCCTAATATGTATTCTTCAATAACCATCGATTTTATACTTTCATCATCTATTATCCCCTTTTTCCTCAGTTCATCTATTTTATTGTCAAAATCCTTTTGGTTTACAGCAATGAAAAACCCTCTTTCTACTCTCCTTTTTGCTTCTGGAAGTTTGACTATTACTGGAACGTCTATATTATCAGGTCGTAACGTTCTAGGTCTTCTTATTTTCGCTTCATCTAGTAATTTATAGTAGTTCTTATCTCCACTCCTCTCCTCCCATCTGAGCATTCTTCTATTACCAAAGAATTTTGTCTTCATTCTTTCTAAGTTATCGTAACCTACATAAACAGCTAAGCTCCTGTTAGGAACCATGATCGCATTTTCGCTGTAAAGCATCGAGTCAATTTTATCAGACGATATTTCCTTAAAGTCGTCTAAAACTATACATCTATCTACTATTCTTTTAAATTCTCTATAAGCTCTATCTCTACCCTTCTTACATAATGCTATTGTTTTAAACCCTTCATCTTTAGCACCATCGAAAACGTCTAATGCTGAATGGCTTGCTAAAGCAGCTATTTGTATCACGTTATCCATTAAGTTAACACCTCGTTAAGCCTATTTTCGTTTAAAGCTAATTTGATTTCTCTTCCTATTCTTCTGCCTACACTCATGGGTTCATCCCAATATAACCAACTATACGGGCTTCCGTTTATATACAGATTAGTACCAGCTACAATTCTCCCAGAGAATTCGAATACTGCTATTTCTCCTGAGTCTTTAACGACAGATTCCAGACAGAAAGGTCCTATCATTCCAGGCGGGACTCTCTCTTTTATTGTATTAACAAATGACATACCGTAGTCAAACACTTTAGGTAATAAACTCTCTCTTGCAACAGCAGGTAAATTACCTACCACTACGAATGTTGGTTCAATATTTAAGTTGAAAGGAAGTCTTCTCAACCCGTCTACGTTAGTTTCGTATCGTATATCAATACCCGTTATTTCCAATCTATTTAAAATGGGACTATAAAAGAATTGGAAATACATGGGTACTCCAATAACATATTCTTGAATTATTACTTCGTCGATAGATTTAATCAGTTTAGCAGAGAGTACTTTGTTTAAGCCTTCCTTAACTTCGGACTTATTTTTTGCTACAAAATACCCCTTACCTCCTTTTGCTCCGGGTAGTTTTACTATTACCATTCTATCTACGTCTTCAGGGCTTTCAAAATCCATGGGAGTTGGTATATTGGACATTTTTAGCAAGCTCATTTTCTTCCTTTGATTTGCTTCCCATTCGAACAAGTTTCTATTTCCGAAGATCTTAGTAGAGATTTTCTTTACTCTCTCGCTACCTATATATTCTACAAGACTTCCGTGAGGAATCAAGATTCCGTTATCACTATAGTCATTAATATAATTCACAGCCTCGTCTTCATTCCTATACCCGATTACCTTATCAATAAAAGGGAATTGTGAATAAAACTTAACTCTATTTTCTGGTGTTATTTGTATTGTTTTGAAACCTTCTTTTTTGGCACCGTGAAGAATTTGTAGTGACGAATGACTGCCAATTGTTAGTATCGTGTCCATCTCAATATACGAAGACTTAATACGCTAATAAATGTCTTTTTAAAATTATGAGTAATGAAATATGCGTTTTTGAATGGAGATACGGAAGTAAAGAAATGAGAGATTTATTTTCAAGAAAAAATGTAGTTAAAACCATGGCAGAAGTGGAGGTAGCACTATTACATGCTTTATTTAAAGCGGGAGTTATTAATGAGGATGAGTCAAAGCGGGTAAAAGAAGTAATAGAAAAAATAAATATAGAAAGAATTAACGAACTAGAGAAAAAATTAGGTCATGATGTTATGGCTTTAACGGTTCATCTGGCCGAACTTTCAGGGGCTAAGTATATTCATTACGGAGCAACCAGTTACGATATAATAGATACAGCATACGCCATAATTTTCTCAAAGGCATTGAATATAATTAAACAGAAACTGAGAAATATTCTCCAGATCTTACTTGACTACTCATCAAAATACAAAGACCTTGTGATGGTAGGGAGGACTCATGGGCAACATGCACTTCCAATTACTTTAGGTTTTAAATTTTCCAATTACGCGTACGAATTTTCTAGGTCATTAGAGAGATTATGTGACTTGGAAAAGAGATTAGTAAGAATAAAAATGGCGGGAGCCGTAGGCACGATGGCAGCTTGGCGAGATAAAGGGGTGGAAATCGAGAAGTATGTTTCAGAAAATCTTGGAATACCTCCTCATGTAATTTCAACTCAAGTAGCACCGAGAGATGGATTTGCCGAATTGATCTCAGATTTAGCCATATTAGGATCTCAACTTGATAGATTTGCTTTAGAAATACGTGAACTTATGAGACCAGAAATATTGGAGCTAGCAGAAGGTGAGGCTGTAGAGAGAGTAGGGAGTAGTACGATGCCTCATAAGGAAAACCCAGTTACAGCAGAGAAGATAAGTGGGTTAGCAAAAGTCTTACGCGGCTTCGTTATAGCTGAACTTGAAAACATACCATTATGGCACGAGCGTGATTTAACCAATAGCTCTTCCGAACGTATAATTATTTCCCATTCCTTCCTTACAATTGATGAAATGTTAGATAGTATGATTAGATTGATGAGAACATTAAGAATATTTCCAGAAAATATGCAAAAGAATCTAAACTTGACTAAAGGTCTTATAATGGCGGAGAGTTTAATGGTTAATTTAACTTTAAAAGGTCTTCCCAGGCATGTTGCTCATGAGCTTTCGATGAATATATCTAGAGAAGCAGAAGCCAAGAATAAGTCTCTTTATGAGGTAGCTTTAGAAAATAAAATAGTTAGACAGTATATGACTGAAGAGGAATTGAGACGAGTTCTAGATCCTAAAGGGTATTTAGGCTCATATAATATTCTAATAGATAGAACTAGAGACTATGTTATGAAAGTAATATCGTCTTGTATTTAAAATTTTAAAAAGGTTAGATACAAAGAATATATGCCGCCGTAGCTCAGACTGGTAGAGCGCCGGCCTCGTAAGGTATAGTATGAGGATCCGGTACAGCCGGTGGTCCGGGGTTCAAGTCCCCGCGGCGGCTTTTTGGTGATTAAAGTTGTATTCAGAACATGAATTTATAAATAATATAATATCTAAGTATGTGGTTTTTAATTCTATAAAAGATGACGTATACACTGAAAAAAATCTCATTTACAAAATAGACGGTTTTCAATTATCTTATACTTTTCCTTTCATGGATTTATATGATCTCGGTTGGAAAGCAGTAATTTCAACCGTAAGCGATATTATATCTAAAGGCGGAATTCCTAGTTTATTCTTCTCGTCGATTGGCATACCTAAATCAAAGTTAGATAAACTTGAGAGTTTAATTGAAGGCATAGCAGACGCTATTAAGTATTACAATGGCAAGTACGTTGGTGGAGATCTTAATTCCAGTGACGGAAGCGGTTGGATTGATATAATGGGAATTGGGTTGTCTACGTGCAATTCTAATAAGGACATAAATGACGGTGACGTAGTAATTATATCTAATTCAATAGGATACACATCATTAGTTTTTCTATCTTATGTTCGTTCTTGGAATATTCATTTACCTAACAAAGTGATCAATAAGATTCGTCATCCTATTGTTAATAAAGGTATAGTTAAAACTATTGAAAAATATTGTACAAATATTTCGTATTCAACTGATGTCAGCGACGGTCTCATTATCTCCTTATACAATATCGTAAAAAGAAAGAATGTAACAGTAGAACTGAAGCAAATACCCATAGACCCAGAAGTAAAAGAAATGACTGATTCTTTAGGGGTCGAAATCAAAGATATCCTAAAGTATTCAGGAGAAGAGTTCGAGACATTACTAGTTGTTAGAAAAAGCGTAGTTGAGGAAGTTATGAGAGAAATGAGAAAATATGGTTTAAACCCAATAGTTATAGGAGAAGTAATTAAAAATGAAAACTCTGAAGAGAGAAACAATGTATTATACAAGGGTGAAGTTATAGAAAATACTGGATGGGATAATTTCTTAGGATGGTTTTAACCAAATATGCAGTTATAATGGTGAAAGAGCTTATAAATAGGCTAGTCATACACTTTATGAAGATAAAAATGACAGAAACAGTTCAGAAGAGCGAGGAAAGATTTAGATTATTACCAGCTCCATCTAAATTTGATAACGGGGTAGTTAAATTTGGAGATAGGGAAATTAAGATAGGAGGTCCTTTACCTAAGATCGCAGAAAATGAAAAATTGGTGAGAGTTACTAGTTCCTTGTGTCCGGCCTGTTATAGACTGTTACCTGCAGTAATATTTGAAAAAGAAGACAAATTATACATAAGAAAAGTTTGCCCAGATCATGGTGAATTTGAAGATCTATATTATGGTGATGTAAATCTATACTACAAGTTCGACTATTGGGAATATGAAGGTAAAGGACCTAAGGTTCCATATGTAGATCTTAAATCGCCTTGTCCTTTTAACTGTGGGCTTTGTCCAATGCATCATCAGCATTCAGCTCTTGTAAACATGGTAATTACGAACAGATGTGATTTATCTTGTTGGTACTGTTTCTTCTTCGCTGAGAAGGCGGGTTATGTATACGAACCTACTAGAGAACAGATAAAGTTCATGGTAGAACAATTGAAAAGGCAAGATATTACTCTCGTCATACAATTAACCGGTGGAGAACCTACACTACGCGAAGATTTGATTGAAATCGTAAGAATCATGAGAGAGAGCGGTGTAAAACACATACAGCTTAACACTTGGGGCGGAACTTTTGCTAAGATGTACCTCGAAGATCCAGAATATGCAATAAAGTATGCCCGTGAGTTAAGAGAGGCTGGTGTTAACACCATATATATGAGTTTTGATGGCGTAAATAGAAGAACCAATACTAAAAATCACTGGGAAATCCCATACACTTTAGAGGTCTTCAGAAAAGCTGGAATGACTAGCGTAGTTCTAGTACCTACTGTTATCAGAACTGTAAACGATCAAGATTTAGGGAATATAGTGAAATTCGCAGCATATAACATGGATGTGGTAAGGGCAATTAACTTCCAACCTGTCAGCTTAACCGGAATGATGAAACGCAATATGAGAAATAAGTTCAGAATAACGATTCCTGAGGTTTTAAAGGCAATAGAGGAGCAGACAAATGGAGAGATTACTAGAGACAGTTGGTATCCTATAGGAACTTCGGTTGTATTCTCCAAGCTAGTAGAAGCAATAACTGGAAAAGAGCAATTTGAAATGGCTAATCACCCAAGCTGCGGAGCCGGAACTTACGTATTCATAGAGTGGAGAAACGGAGAACCTCATTTCATACCGCTTTCTAAGTTCATAGATCTAGAAGGTTTACTGGAGTATCTAAGAGAGAAAACAGAAGAATTAAAAGAAGGAGGAAATAAGATCTGGATAGGTGTAAAACTATTATACAACTTGAGGAAGTTTATTGATAAGGAGAAAGGACCTAAAGACTTTGACGTTTATGAAATGCTACGTAATATTATAGTCAACCATAATTATGAAGCGTTAGGAGAATGGCACTATAGGACTTTATTCTTAGGGACTATGCACTTCATGGATCTATATAACTATGACGTCGAAAGAGTAATGAGATGTGATATACACTATACTACTCCTGATGGTAGAGTAATACCGTTCTGCACATACAATGTACTAAATGACTTATACAGAGACAAGGTGTTAAAGGAATACCAGATACCTATAGAAGAATGGAAGAAAGTCCATGGAGAAGATAGCATAGGAGATAAAATGAAGTATAGAAGAATAGCGAGTAAATTAGAAGAAGGAGAAGTATACAAGGCAACATATAAGCCTTTTATGCAATAATTTTTTATTTTAAATTAAAAATATAATATTGATTTTTAATTACTAATTTTTCTATATATAATATGAACTTCTTGCCCGCATTCACATAGTTTTACATTGACCAATTGTAGTCTGGGTGCGCTAGAGCCTGTAAAGCCTTCTCCTTGAGCGAAAGATATTCCGTTTCCGAAAATTCTAGGAGAGATTGTGATTCTAATTTCATCGAAACAATTTTCCTTAATAAAGTTCCAAATTGTAGTTCCACCGCCCTCTACCATAATTTTTTTAACGTTCTTAGTTATGTAAAGGTCTCTCATAATAGAACAAATTGACATATCATTTACGTATCTAATTTCAACACCTTTTTGAATTAAAGCTTGAATTATCTGTTTCTTTTCAGAACTCTCTTCATTTAGTTTAGATGTGTAAACTATTGTAGGAGGAGGAGTTGTAAAAATTGTATTATTTACATTAAATCTTAAACTATTTGAAATTATTACTCTAATAGGATTTTTTCCATGTGCGTATTTAAGTGTCAGTTTAGGATTATCAATTCTTACTGTTTCAGCTCCCACTAATACTGCATCTACTTCGCTTCTAAGGATATGTTGTCTCCTTTTATCAGATGGGCAACTTAATTGGCTATATCTATCTTTTGAAGCTAATCTACCGTCTATACTCATAGTGCAGGATATTATAATGTAAGGTCTGTCTACCATGTTTCAGGCTAATTTAACGGTCTGCTTTTTTGGTAATAAATTAAATGACCAAACTCTTATTTTACAAGTTGTTCTTTGCTTGCATAATAAGCAACAGTCTACACACACATTAATTTTTCTTATACTACAATATCTAACTTGAAGAAATCTTCCACAACTGTCACATTTCTCTTCGAATACCATGTTAAATCACTTTTTCAAAATTGTAAGCATTACATATATAACTAATTTTATTCTTAATGCCACTGGTTCTACTAGCTCCAGTAAACAGTATAGGATCGAGCATTATGAATATTGACCCACTAACTGGGGTATTGCTCTTAATAACGGTAATTTTGTGACGAGGATCTACACCTAAAATCTCGTTGATATATTTCAAGTTTGACTCAGATAATTCGACAGTTACGTTCAAAGGCTCATAATTACTATTTTTATCACCTCCTTTTCTCAGTAGAGGAGCTACTTCCCTACTAGATATGATTAATGCAGAGAATAACCTCGATAATACACTAGCTCCTCCTGCTACCTCACGTTTATAACTAGTTAATATTATCCATTTCAGTTTTTTTGAATTTCTTTCTAAGATCTCATAAATTCCATCTATAATTATAGATGAGTCACTCCCATCACTTGAGTCTATCAGGATAAAATTTTCTCCTACGTCTATTAAATAAACTAGGAAATTTCCTTTTATTGCGTATACGTTATTGACTAGCTTGCTTATCATAGCCTAAAAATAGGATAGATATTTATAGTGTTAACGTGTTTAATCCATTCTCGGCCAACAGATGCAATAGTTATAGCACCTACGACTTCAGCTCCGCTCTTATTTAGCAATTTATAAGCTGCATAAATAGTAGTTCCAGTTCTTATTACGTCATCAATAAGCAGAATCTTATCTCCTCTATTAATATAATCTTTTCTTAGATATATGGTCGTTACCATTCCCTGTGACTCTTTAAGGTTTTCGTCTATATACTCTAAGTGGATAGAATCCTTGTGTTTTTTCATAACTAGTAATGGTTTAGCTAAAGCCGAAGCTGCAAGTGTTGCAAATGGAATTCCGTTTACAGCTATAGTAACTATTTTGTTTACTTCTTTATTTCCAATGTATTTCTGATAATAAATTTCTACCAGCATTTTTAACATGTTAGGATAAAATAGTAGTGAAGAAGTATCTACAAATCCATCTTCGTAAAATGAGATTTTGTTGTAAAAGAACTTTAGTAGAAACTCTTCATTCTTAATTTTATCAAGAATTTCCTTTGAATGTATTTCACTAGGTATGGTATTACCATTGACATACCTACATAGTAAACTTTCCTGGATGTTAAGTAATTTAGATAACTCCTTGTAGGTATACGCGTTCTTCAGTTCCTTAAGCAAATCAACTACAAGTAGTCTAATTCTCAGTTCCTTGTATTTCGAGTAAGTGGAAATAAATATCACCACCATGTATTCATATTTAGATGAACGCGGTCTTAAGAACTGAACGGTGAAGATAAACCCACGCCGTGATTACTTACCCTCGCCGCTAAGAATTTTTCTTATGAGTTCGTTGGTCAATTGTGGATCGGCTCTTTTACCCGTCTTTTTCATAACTTTCCCTACTAGGTAGTTAATCACTTTAGGATCTCTTCTAGCTTTTTCAGCTGCATCTGGTTCCTCTTTGATTACTTCTCTTATTATCTGGACGAGGAATTCTTCGTCCTTTACTGCCGTAAGTCCCCTCTCTTTAATTATCTGACTTGGCATTTTACCTTCTAAAACTACTTCAGGTAAGATTTCTTTAGCTATCTTTATTGTAATTACACCATCATCGAGAAGTTTAAGTAACTCTACTAGATGTGATGGAGTGGCTTTCGATTGGGACGGTCTTAGGTTCTTATCGTTTAGCCACCTTAGATAGTCGTTAATTAATAAATTAGCGAGTTTCTTGTAGTTAAAGTAATGCTTAGCCGTCTCCTCAAACAAGTCAGCTAGTACTTTATCCGTTACTAAAACTGTTGCGTCGTATTCTGTTATTTCGTATTGTTTCACCAACCTTTGTATTCTAATATCTGGTAATTCTGGGAGGCTTTTTCTTATTTCTTCTACTAGTTGTTTACTTACAGGATAAGGTGGTAAATCTGGGTCGGGGAAGTATCTATAATCTTCCTCTTGTTCTTTAGTTCTAGTTGGTACTGTTACTTTCCTTTGTGCATCCCAATGTCTAGTCTCTCTCTCCACTTTTAGTCCCTGAGCAATTGCGGCTCTTTGCCTAGCTATTTCGTATTTTATTGCTTCTTCAACTTCTTTCGGTGATCCGATATTCTTTACTTCCACTCTTTCTCCTCCCTCAACGGATACGTTAGCGTCAGCCCTCATAGCTCCTTCTAAGTCACAATTGCATACACCTAAATGCTCTAGTATAGATCGTAGTTTTTCCAGAAATTCTCTTGCTTCTCTAGGTTCTGTCATGTCAGGCTCAGTTACTATTTCTAGCAATGCCATACCAGACCTATTGTAATCTAAAAGAGTGTATTTGCTGGTCAACATAGACCCGGTTGGGTAAATAATTTTCGCCGGATCCTCTTCTATGTTTATTCTCCTTATCCTTATAGTTTTACCATCTCTCAGTTTTACAAAACCACCTTTACTTATTGCAATACTTCCGGGACCATCATACTGAGAGATCTGATAATTCTTAGCCATATCTGGGTAGAAATAATGTTTTCTTACCATAGATAGCCTATCAGCAACTTCCCCATTAAGTGCCAATGATACCATTATTGCGTATTTTAAGGCATTCTCGTTGATTATTGGTATAGCTCCCGGTAAGCCTAGACAGACAGGGCATACGACAGTATTTGGTTCTTTATCTATGTAGTCCGTTGGACAAGAGCAAAAGAGTTTGGTTTTTAACGCCGTTAAGTGAACGTGAACCTCTAAGCCTATTTTTACCATAGCTAATACGTTATAAAAATCTCCATTTATACTTTATCTTATCCAAACGCTCTGTCTCCAGCATCACCTAAACCTGGTATTATATAACCTCTATTGTCTAATTCTGGGTCTATTGAGATAGTAAACAAGTAGATATCTGGGAATTCTTCAAGAAGTTTTCTGACTCCATAGTCAGATATAATCACGGAAACTATATAGATTCTTTTTGGACTATAATTTTTAATAATGCTTATTACTTTTTTCATAGTACTTGCAGTAGCTATCATTGGGTCGGCTATTATGACGTTATCTTTAGAAGTTATATTAGGTATCTTTGAATAGAATATTTCAACCTCCATTTCTTCTGGGAATTCTTCCTTGACTTCTTTTTCCTTTCTACTAGCAGCGATTACACCTAGCCTAGCTGTAGGTAAAGCTTTTAAAAGCCCTTCCACAAGAGGCGTAGCTGCCCTTAGAACGTTTATTATTACTATATTCTCTAAATCATAAATTCTAATACCCTTAGCTTTTGTTCCCAAGGGTGTTTCAACTTCAACTGTTTCGTAATCTAACGTATTTAAAAGCTCATAGCCGATAATTCTACCTAATCTAACCATTGTTTTTCTAAAGTTAATTTGATCTGTCGTTTTAGAACGTAATTGAGTTAAAAAATGAAGAGTAACTGGCTTAGAGAGCAAAAATAAAGGCATAGCTTTACCTCTTACTGCTTAATTTCCTCGCTTCTCTTTCAGTTTCCCTAAGTATGAGGATATCTCCAAGTCTTACTGGTCCTTTAACGTTTCTTGTTAGTATTCTTCCCTTGTCTCTCCCTTCTAGAACTCTTACTCTAACTTGAGTAACTTCGCCTGTAACTCCTGTTCTATCTAAAATCTGTATTACTTCAGCCGGAAAGCCGAATTCTTCTATTATTGGTGACTGAGTTGGTTGTTTCGATTTCTCGCTCACTCTTATTACCCAAAAGATCACACTACCAATTCACTTAAATACTTCACTATGTGTATTATCAATCATGGTCTCAATAAGGCAGTGTAGTTTCTGCGGAAAAGAAATAATGCCGGGTACTGGATTAATGTACGTCAGAAACGATGGTTCAATATTGTGGTTTTGTTCTAACAAGTGCAAAAAATCTATGCTAAAGTTACATAGGGATCCCAAGAAGTTAAAGTGGACCAAGGCTTACATGGGTGGGGCTAAGTGAAACAGAGGACTTTTGTAATGATTAAACCAGACGGTGTAAAGAGAAAGTTAATAGGCGAGATAATTTCCAGATTTGAGAAGAGAGGTTTTAATATAGTTGCAATGAAGATGGTTCATATAGATAGAACTACAGCAGAAAGATTATATGAAGAACATAAGGGGAAGTCTTTCTTTGAAGAGTTGATAAATTACATAACATCTGGACCGGTAGTATGTATGATAGTTGAGGGAGAAGAAGCTGTGACTGTTGTAAGAAAAATGATTGGGAACACTGACCCTAAAGAGGCACCACCAGGTACTATAAGGGGGGATTATGCTTTAACGAAAGCAGAAAATGTAATCCATGCATCGGATAGCGAAGAAAAGGCTAAAAGAGAAATGAGCATATTCTTTGTAGAAAATGAGATTGTTGCTATAATGTAATACCCAATCCGTATGTTGGATCGGAAATCTTTTTAATATTAATTATCTCTTTTATTACTTCCTTCATATCGTCTGTTATAATATCCTTATATTTAGTTAACAGAATTTCTAAGTCCTCTTTGGGCACGTCAGTATATAATACGTCTCCCTCTTCAATTTGGCGTCCTACCATAACATTACCTTTTATAGAAACTGCTACTTCCATTCCTTTCGTGGCTTTCTCTACTGTCTTCTTGTTATCTTGGATCTGCTGAATCTCTCCGACTTTTCTACCATCTTTCTTAATTAAAGAAGATTTAGGCTTTATGATCCCCCCTAATACTTCTACTCCGACGATTACAGGGTCACTTCTCCTAAAGACATACCCTGGTAAAATCCTGAACTTTCCGGGCAGAACCAAAGAGTCTAAAGTTCTACGTTTTTCGCTTTCTTTTACATCAATAATATATTTTTCTATATCATCAATTAACTGATAGATAATTTCACCATAAATTAACTTAATTTTAGCAGGTATCTCTATTCCAGGTAGAGGTTTAACTCTAAAGGCAGCAATTAATCCGTATTCTTTTGCTTCTTGGCTCGTTAATTCTGCCTCTGTAATATCTCTTTTGCTAATTGGTCCAATATCTGCTAATCTTATAGGTATCTTTTTCTGCTGGAGCGCCGTAACTATAGCTTCTAAACTACCTAAGCTATCTGCCTTAACTACAACCCCCGCTACGCTTGCATTATAGTACCTTACACTGGATATTTCCTCTTGTATGATTTTCTTGAATTCCTCAATTTTACTTTCATCATCTACTGCGAATAAGGGAGAGCCAGCCAATGCGTTCTCTAAATCAGGAGCATAGATCTTAACGCCAGCTGCAGCGTAGACTTCATCTATAGGAGTTAAGTCCGTTTTAACTACTTTTATATCTTGTAAAGGCTTGGGAACTAAGATAGAACGAACTTTTGTTATTATTGGTCCATTTATACCTCCTAATACTATTATATCATTCTTTTTGAGTACCCCCTCGTAAATGATTACATCTATAGTATGTCCTAAACCTTGAATTTCTTTAACCTCAAGTATAACACCTTTTGCTGGTCCCTCAGCAAACTTCAGTTTGTTTTTCATGTAGTTTTGAGTAAGCCCAGCAAGTAAAGCTAGAAGTTCGGCTATTCCTTCACCTGTTTTTCCAGATACTGGGACTATAGCTACAGTCTTAGTGAAATCCTTTATTCTGTCGAATCTTTCGGAACTAAATCCTTGTTCTGCTAGTTGTGAAACTAAGTTGTAAACTAGTCCGTCTAAATAATTTTTTACATCTTCTCTCTGTTTAGAGAAGCTCTCTAAAAACGAATATGTGTTCTGAACTCTCCACCCTGGGATTTTATCTATTTTATTTGCCGCAACTAAAAACGGAACTTTTCTATTTTTTAATATCTCTATTGATTCAATCGTTTGCTTTTGAAATCCCTCGGTTATGTCTACAACTAATATGGCTATGTCTGCTACGCTCCCTCCCCTTTTTCTTAGATTACTAAAGAGTTCATGTCCGGGTGTATCTATAAATAATAATCCAGGAATTTCTAGTTTTATAGGGAAAATCTTTTTTAGTGGTTCTGCTAGTTTTTCAATTACACTTGTTGGAACAAAGCTTGCTCCTACTTCCTGCGTCATCTCTCCGGGCTCTTTTTTAACTACGGCTGTACCTCTGATTTTATCTAGTAATGTTGTCTTTCCGTGGTCTACGTGGCCAAGTACCACTACTATTGGTTGTCTCAGTTTCTTTTGTAATTGTTGGGTAATTTTTATTCACCTTTAATGGTTTAACCTTCTATTGACTAATTAAAGTAGCGGTAATATAGCTCGAAAAAATTTAATCTTTTAAAAAAGTTAGGATAGTGGGGCTATTCATTTGAGTGAACTGGATAAGAAAGCTATAGAAATTTCTTCAAAATATAGGGGAAAGATACAAATTCTCCCTAAGGTTCCTATAAAGTCCTTAGATGATTTCTCAGTTTTATATACGCCCGGCGTTGCTACAGTCTCAAAAGAAATTGCTAAGAATAAGGATCTCTCATTCCAGTATACGTATAGATGGAATTCCATTGCAATTGTAACGGACGGAACGAGAGTATTAGGACTCGGAGATATAGGACCAGAGGCAGCGATGCCAGTAATGGAAGGTAAAGCGCTATTATTCAAGTATTTAGGCGGAGTAGATGCAGTACCTCTGACTGTAGGCACTAAAGACCCAGACAAAATTGTTGAGGTTGTTACTATTTTACAACCTGCTTTCGGAGGGATTAACTTAGAGGATATAGAATCACCAAAATGTTTCTATATACTAGAAAAATTAAGGGAAAAATTAGAGATACCAGTATGGCATGATGATCAGCAAGGAACAGCTGGTGCAACATTAGCTGGTTTAATAATAGCTCTGGAACTTACTGGAAGAGAGACTAGAAATACAAAAGTAATATTATATGGTGCAGGTGCGGCAAACATAGCGACAGCAAGACTCTTATATAAATACGGAATTCCTTATGAAAATATGATAGTAATAGATTCTCGTGGACCCTTGTATAAAGGTAGAGAAGATGAGGATGAAATGAAGTTAGAAAATCCGTGGAAATACGAACTTCTAGAAAAGACAAACAAAGATGGTGTTACGAAACTCGAGGACGCTTTTAAGGGAGCTGACGTTCTAATTGCTGCTTCCAGACCTGGCCCTGGAGTAATTAGGCCTGAATGGATAAGACTAATGAGTAAAGATTCAATCGTATTCGCCTTAGCAAATCCCACGCCTGAAATATGGCCTGAGGAGGCCAAAAAGGCTGGAGCTAAAATAGTTGCAACTGGTAGAAGTGACTTGCCTAATCAAGTAAATAACTCGTTAATTTTCCCAGCTGTATTTAGAGGAGCTCTTGACATAAGGGCTAAGACTATAACTGATGAAATGGTAATTGAAGCTTCAAGAGAGTTAGCTTCTTTCGCTAGACAGAGAGGGGCTAATGAGAACTACATAATCCCTAAAATGACCGAATGGGAGGTCTATCCTAAAGTTGCGGCAGCTGTAGGTATGAAAGCGATACAGCAAGGCGTGGCCAGGTTTAAATTATCTTATGAAGAGTTATATGAGTCGGCAAAAACAATGATAGAGCATGCGAGAAAGCTTCTTGCCTCACTAACGTAATTTTTTTAAATTGGTAACTTGTATTGTCATATTACACGTAAATTCTAGTGGTGAAAGTTAAGATGCGTTCTTCATCGAAAAAGAAAGTTGATCCCCTTCAGTATAATCTCGTTCCGAAACATGAAGTTCTATCTCTCGAAGAAGCCTATAAGGTTCTAAAAGAGCTTGGAGTAAGACCAGAACAATTACCTTGGATTAGAGCTTCAGATGCCGTTGCACGGGCAATAGGTGCAAAGCCTGGCGACATAGTTAGAATAACTAGGAAAAGTCCATTCACTGGAGAAAGTGTAAGTTATAGATATGTGATAAGTGGGTGAGCGATTTGTTAACAACAGAACAACGGTGGATGATAACAGAGTCTTTCTTTAAAGTTAGAGGGTTAGTACGACAGCACTTAGATTCGTTCAACGATTTCCTACGTAATAAACTTCAAGAAGTCATAGATGAGCAAGGAGAAATAACTACTGAGATCCCTGGGTTAAAGATAAAGCTAGGGAAAATTAGATTCGATAAACCGGGTATAAGAGAGACTGACAGAGGCCCTCTAAGAGAAATAACACCTATGGAGGCTAGGCTAAGGAATCTAACTTATTCTATCCCATTGTACTTGACAATGATCCCAATAGAGAATAATATAGAGGGAGAACCGGTCGAGGTCTACATAGGAGATCTACCCATTATGCTTAAGTCAATTGCAGATCCTACGGCAACACTACCTCCTGAAAAACTTATTGAGATAGGAGAAGATCCAAAAGACCCAGGCGGGTATTTTATCGTAAATGGAACAGAGAAGGTGATTGTCACTCAGGAAGACTTAGCGACTAATAGAGTTTTAGTTGATTATGGAAAATCTGGTAGTAACATTACACATGTAGCTAAAGTAACCTCTGCAGCTGCTGGATATAGAGTACAAGTAGTAATTGAAAGGCTAAAGGACAGTACGATTCAAGTATCTTTCGCTACAGTACCTGGAAAGATCCCCTTTGTAATTTTAATGAGAGCTCTAGGATTTACTACAGATCGTGATATTGTATATGCTGTGTCATTAGATCCAGAGATTCAAAACGAGTTATTACCTTCATTAGAGCAAGCGAGTTCAATAACTACAGTAGAAGACGCATTAGATTTTATAGGTAACAGAGTCGCTGTAGGTCAAAAGAGAGAAAACAGAATACAAAAGGCTGAGCAGGTAATAGATAAATACTTCTTACCTCACTTAGGAACTTCTCCAGAAGATAGAAAGAAAAAGGGTTACTATTTAGCTAGTGCTGTAAATAAGTTACTCGAACTCTACCTTGGAAGGAGAGAGCCAGATGACAAGGATCATTACGCTAATAAGAGAGTGAGACTTGCTGGAGATCTTTTTACAAGTTTATTCAGGGTTGCATTCAAAGCATTTATGAAAGATTTGGTTTATCAACTTGAAAAATCAAAGGTTAGAGGAAGAAGATTATCTCTAACAGCTCTCGTTAGAGCGGATATTATAACTGAGAGGGTAAGACATGCATTAGCTACTGGAAATTGGGTAGGAGGAAGAACTGGAGTTAGTCAATTGCTAGATAGGACTAACTGGCTCTCTATGTTAAGCCATCTAAGAAGGATAGTTTCATCACTTGCTAGAGGCCAACCTAATTTTGAGGCTAGAGATTTACATGGTACACAATGGGGAAGGATGTGCCCATTTGAAACTCCAGAAGGTCCTAACAGCGGTCTAGTCAAGAATCTTGCTTTATTAGCTCAAATCTCAGTAGGTATAAACGAATCTACCGTAGAGAAATTCGTATATGAACAAGGTGTACTGAAAGTAGAAGATATTATAACGAAAGTTACAGAAGAAGGAGAAGATATAGAGAAATATCTCACGTGGAGTAAAGTTTACATTAACGGGAGACTAGTAGGATATTATCCCGACGGTAAGGAGTTAGCGGAAAAGATACGAGAAGCAAGAAGGAGTAATAAGTTAAGTGATGAAATTAACGTTGCGCATATCGTAACTGAGTATATTAACGAAGTAAGAATAAATTGTGATTCAGGAAGAGTAAGAAGGCCTCTAATAGTAGTTAAAGACGGTAAACCTCTGGTGACTGAACAAGATATAGAAAGAGTATCTAAAGGAGAAATCACCTTTGATGATCTAGTAAAGGAAGGGAAAATAGAATTCCTTGACGCTGAAGAAGAAGAAAATGCATATATCGCACTTAATCCTGAAGACCTAACTAAAGAGCATACTCATCTGGAGATATGGCCTCCAGCAATCTTAGGAATAACTGCTTCAATCATACCATACCCTGAACATAACCAATCTCCTAGAAACACTTATCAATCTGCTATGGCTAAGCAAGCCCTAGGGCTATACGCGGCAAACTATCAGATAAGAACAGATACTAGGGCTCACTTGCTTCACTATCCGCAAAAGCCTTTAGTGAAAACTAGAATGCTAGATGTTATTGGATATAATGAGAGACCTGCTGGAAATAACGCTATCTTAGCTGTTATGTCATATACTGGATATAACATGGAAGACGCTATAATAATGAACAAGTCGTCAGTTGAAAGAGGAATGTACCGGTCGACGTTCTTCAGATTATATGTTACTGAAGAGGTAAAGTACCCAGGTGGACAAGAAGATAAAATAATGGTTCCAGAAGCAGGTACTAAGGGATACAAGGGTAAGGACTATTACAGATTATTAGAGGATAATGGTATAGTTCCTCCAGAGGTAGACGTTAAAGGAGGAGATGTGCTTATTGGTAAGGTGAGTCCACCAAGATTCTTACAAGAGTTTAAAGAATTAGCTCCTGAGCAAGCCAAGAGGGATACGTCGATAGTCACAAGGCACGGGGAAATGGGAACAGTTGATCTCGTCTTAGTTACGGAGACAGCAGAGGGTAACAAATTGGTTAAGGTACGTGTAAGAGATTTAAGAATTCCAGAGATCGGAGACAAATTTGCTACAAGGCACGGTCAAAAAGGGGTAATAGGAATGTTGATTAGTCAAGCAGACATGCCTTATACTCCCAAGGGTGTTGTCCCAGATATAATACTTAATCCTCATGCATTACCATCAAGAATGACAATAGGTCAAATTATGGAAGCATTGGCAGGAAAATATGCAGCACTGACGGGCAAGATTGCTGATGCGACTCCATTCATTGAGAGTCCGACGATAAATGAGATCAAGAAAGGTATATTGGAATCTGGTTTTCTACCAGACGGTACTGAAGTAGTATATGATGGAAGAACTGGGCAAAAAGTAAAGAACAGAGTGTTATTTGGAGTAGTATATTATCAAAAGCTTCATCACATGGTAGCTGATAAAATGCATGCAAGAGCTAGGGGGCCGGTACAGATTCTAACAAGGCAACCTACTGAAGGAAGAGCAAGAGAAGGAGGTCTAAGATTTGGAGAGATGGAGAGGGACTGTCTAATAGGCTTCGGAACAGCTATGCTAATTAAGGATAGACTTTTAGATAATTCAGACAAAGTAACGGTGTATGTATGCGACCAGTGTGGTTATATAGGTTGGTACGATAGGAATAAGAACAAGTATGTTTGTCCTATTCACGGGGATAAAACTACTTTACATCCTGTTACGGTATCTTACGCCTTTAAACTATTATTACAAGAGTTAATGAGTATGGTTATAGCCCCGAAACTTATATTAGGTGATAAAATAGCTTTAGGTGGTTCAAATGAGTGAAAAGGTTATTAAAGGAATAAAATTCGGTATTCTCTCGCCTAATGAAATTAGGCAGATGTCGGTTACCGCAATTATAACTCCTGAAGTTTATGACGAAGACGGTACGCCTATTGAAGGAGGGGTAATGGATCCTAGACTCGGGGTTATAGAGCCTGGTCAAAAATGCCCAGTATGCGGAAACACACTTTCAGCTTGCCCTGGTCACTTTGGGCATATAGAATTAGTGAAGCCAGTTCTTCATTATGGGTATGTAAAGCACGTTTATGATTTTCTCAGGGCAACATGTAGGCATTGTGGTAGGCTTAAGATAAAAGAAGAAGATTTGGAAAGATATAGGAGAATTTATAATTCAATTAAAGATAGATGGCCTTCAGCAGCTAGAAGGTTAGTCGAGTATGTCAAAAAAGTAGCTATGAAAAACATGGAATGCCCTCATTGTGGAGAGCATCAATTTAAGATCAAACTTGACAAGCCTTATTACTTTAATGAAGAAAGAAACGGATCTTTAGTGAGGTTAACTCCATCGGAAATTAGAGAGCGTTTAGAGAGAATACCAGATTCAGATGTAGAATTAATGGGCTATGACCCTAAAACTGCAAGACCTGAATGGATGATACTTACAGTATTGCCAGTTCCTCCGATTACTATACGTCCCTCAATCACAATAGAAAGTGGTATCAGGGCTGAAGACGATCTTACACATAAGTTAGTTGATATAGTGAGAATAAATGAAAGGTTAAAAGAGAGCTTAGAGGCTGGAGCTCCTCAACTAATAATAGAAGACTTATGGGACTTATTACAATATCATGTATCAACCTATATTGATAATGAAATACCTGGGCTTCCTCCAGCTAAACATAGATCTGGGAGGCCTTTGAGAACTTTAGCTCAGAGGTTAAAAGGTAAGGAAGGAAGATTCAGAGGTAACTTATCTGGTAAAAGAGTAGATTTCTCAGCAAGAACAGTAATTTCGCCTGATCCAAGTATAAGTATTGATGAGGTAGGGGTTCCTCAGACAATAGCTAAGATTTTAACTGTTCCTGAAAGAGTTACTAAATTTAATATTGAAAGAATAAGGCAATATATAATAAATGGACCAGATAAGTGGCCTGGAGCGAATTATGTGATTAGAACCGACGGTAGAAGAATCGACCTAAGGTATGTAAAAGACAGAAAGGAGCTTGCTGCAAGCATAACTCCAGGCTATATAGTAGAGAGACATCTAGTGGACGGTGATACAGTTCTATTTAATAGGCAGCCTTCTCTACATAGGATTTCAATGATGGCTCATAGAGTTAGAGTATTACCCGGTAGAACATTCAGATTAAATGTATTAGTATGTCCACCTTATAACGCTGATTTTGACGGAGACGAGATGAATTTGCATGTACCTCAGTCCGAAGAAGCAATAGCAGAAGCTAGAGAGATTATGCTGGTTCACAAGAACATCATTACTCCAAGGTATGGAGGACCTATAATGGGAGGAGGCCAAGATTATATAAGCGGTGCTTATTTATTATCAGTAAAAACTACTTTACTAACTAAAGAGGAAGTAGCCACAATACTAGGTGTTACAGACTTCAATGACGATCTAGGAGAACCTGCGATTCTGTCACCTAAGCAGTATTATACTGGAAAACAAGTGATAAGCTTATTCCTACCTAAAGACTTTAACTTCCATGGAGTAGCTAATATATCAAAGGGAGTTAGAGCTTGTAAGAATGAGGTATGTCCTCACGATTCATATATTGTAATTAAGAACGGAATTCTACTAGAGGGCGTTTTAGATAAGAAAGCTATAGGTAATCAGCAGCCCGAAAGCATTCTACATTGGTTAATTAAAGAATATGGTACAGAATATGGTAAGTGGATAATGGATAACGTCTTCAAGATGTTTATAAGATATATAGAGTTAAGAGGATTTACTATGACCTTGGATGACGTAACAATTCCACCAGAGGCGTTAAAAGAAATAGATCAGAGTACAGCTGATGCATATAACCAAGTTAACGATTTAATTAAGAAATATAATGAAGGTAAGCTAGAACCAATTCCAGGTAGAACGTTAGAGGAAAGCCTGGAGGATTATATTCTAGATACATTAGACAAATTAAGAAAAATAGCAGGTGAAATTGCTACTAAGTATCTAGATCCGTTTAATAATGCTTACATCATGGCCATAACTGGAGCTAGGGGTAGCGAGTTAAACATTACACAGATGACTGCCATGTTAGGACAACAGTCGGTTAGAGGAGAAAGATTAAAGAGAGGGTATATGAACAGAACTTTACCTCACTTCAAGGCTGGCGACATTTCGCCGGACTCAAGAGGTTTCGTTCACAACTCATTTACTAGAGGATTAACGCCAATAGAAATGTTCTATCATGCTGCTGGAGGTAGAGAAGGATTAGTAGATACTGCAGTGAAGACTTCGCAAAGCGGATACATGCAAAGAAGACTTATAAACGCACTATCAGACTTAAGAGTTGAATACGACGGAACAGTAAGATCTTTATATGGTGAAGTAATGGAAGTATCTTATGGCGATGATGAAGTCCATCCAATGTATAGTGCTCATGGTAAGTCGGTAGATATAAATAGAATAGTTGAAAGGGTCATAGGTTGGAGGAAGTGAGTAATCATGGTTTCCGAACAAATGAAGAACTATATTGATAAAAAATTAGAAGAGATTAAATCAAAATTACCAGATAAAGTAATCCAGGATCTGAGAGATACTTTATACAAACTCGAAATCGAAGTGAGTCAAGATGAAGTAGATCGTATAATTGAATTAGCTATTAAGGAATACGAGTCCTCACTAGTCGAACCAGGTGAAGCTGTAGGTGTGGTCGCTGCCCAATCAATAGGTGAGCCTGGGACGCAGATGACGTTGAGAACGTTCCATTATGCAGGTATAAGAGAACTCAACGTTACACTAGGCTTACCAAGATTAATAGAAATAGTGGACGTAAGAAAGACTCCTTCAACTCCAATAATGACAATTTATTTAACAGATGAGTACAAATATGACAAGGAGAAAGTACTAGAAATAGCGAGAAAAATCGAGTATACAAAAGTAGAGAACGTTATAGCGTCAGTTAGTTTGGATATATCTTCTATGTCAATTACTTTACAGCTTGATGAAGATATGTTAAGAGATAAAGGGCTTACTGCAGAAGAAGTAAAGAAGACAATTTACAAACTGAAATTAGGAAAAATTAGAACTGAAGACATCGATGAGAATACGTTCACTATATACTTCGAAGAAATAGATAGTATAACCGGATTATTTAAAATGAGAGAGAAGATTCTGAACTCCAAAATTAAGGGAGTTAAAGGTATAAAAAGAGCTATCGTTCAGAAAAAGGACGATGAATATGTTATAATAACAGACGGTTCTAATGTGGAGGGGCTAATAGGTATTAAGGGGATAGACATTTCAAAGTTACAAACTAATAACATTCATGAAATAGCGGAGATATTCGGTATTGAAGCTGCGAGGGAGCTAATAGCTAGAGAAATAAAGAAAGTACTTGATGAACAAGGTTTGGACGTAGATATGAGACATATATTGCTAGTAGCTGATGTGATGACTAGAACAGGTACAGTGAGACAGATAGGTAGGCATGGAGTAACTGGTGAAAAAAGTAGTGTACTAGCTAGGGCTGCATTCGAAGTCACGGTGAAACACTTACTTGACGCTTCAGCCAGAGGTGAAGTCGAAGAATTTAAAGGTGTAGTAGAAAACATTATAATCGGGCAACCGATAAGATTGGGTACTGGAATTGTGGAGTTGTCCATGAAACCTAATGTAAGGTGATATAGATGTCTGAGAGTATAAGTTTTGAAGGGGAACTTAGAACTCTTCTGAGGACTGGAAAAGTTATTCTAGGTACTAAAAGGACTTTAAAAATGCTAAAGTTAGGAAAAGTTAAAGGTATAATAATTGCTAGCACCTTAAGTCAAGACTTGAAAGATGATTTAATTCATTATGCTAAACTTGCTGGTATACCTTATTATGAATATAAGGGTAGTGCGTTAGAATTAGGTACTCTTTGTGGTAAGCCGTTTATTGTGTCTGCAATAGGTGTTATTGATGAGGGTGAATCAAAAATTTTTCAAAATAAATTGAGGTGAATTAAATAGTGCCTGAGATAAAATTAACATCAGAAGAATTAAGATATATGTCGCTTTTTCAAGATATAACTAAAGTTACAGCTAGGGATTGTATTATTGATGAGAAAAACAACAGGATTATATTTCTTATAAACCCAGAAAATATGGGAATAGCTATAGGTAAAAATGGAAGTAATGTAAAGAAACTGGAGAAACTTCTAGGTAAATCAGTTGAAATAGTAGGTTATAGTGATAATCTAGAGGATTTAATAAAGAACCTTATGGCTCCAGCTAGGGTTAAAACCATAAAGTTAGTAGAGTCTAATTCTAAGAAAACAGTTTATATTACGGTAGAAGCGCAAGATAAAGGTTTAGCAATTGGTAAAAGTGGTAGGAATGTCGAAAGGGCTAAGTTAATATTAAAAAGGTATATGGATATTGATTCAGTTGTTGTAGTATAAAGGTGAAAGATGTGGCAGGAAGTAAGTCTCCTAAAGGGTTATTTGCTGCAAGAAAGCTTAAGTTAAAAAGATTGAAGTTTAGGTGGCATCAGAGGTCTTTCAAGAGAAGAATGCTTAAACTAAAAGAGAAGTACGATCCGTTAGAAGGAGCGCCTATGGCGAGAGGAATAGTTCTAGAGAAAGTTGGTATAGAGTCAAGGCAACCTAATTCTGCCGTTAGAAAAGCTGTTAGAGTGCAGTTAGTTAAAAACGGTAGAATAGTCACGGCATTCGTTCCAGGAGACGGTGGGGTAAACTTCATTGATGAACACGATGAAGTAGTAATTGCTGGTATCGGTGGAACGCTAGGGAGATCAATGGGTGATCTACCAGGTGTTAGATATAAGGTCATTATGGTTAATGGAGTCTCTCTGGATGCGTTATATAAAGGAAAGAAACAAAAGCCAGTAAGGTAATAATGAATTTTTAGCTTACAAAATATGAATTTTTGACATTATTTTGGTATTATAAAATAAATTTTACAAATCCTAAAAAGAAAGATAAAAATTATTCCACATCTGAACCTCTTTTCTTTTCCTCAGCTTCCTGCTCTTCAACCAACTGTTTCTTTACGAATATTGGTTTGTCGCAAAGCAAAGCCAATAGTACAGCATGACTTGGTATTAATTTTTTCTCTATTATTACACCGTCGAACTTGAACTCGACTGTAGCAACGTATACTCCACTTTCCTTTATTATATCATCTATGATTACCCTGTTAACAATTTTCTTTAAATTTTCCTTTATATCGGTAGAGAAAGAGATTATATCATATAATATATCATATAGACTCTCCCTATTATCGTTTCCAGTAATTCCTTCATATTCGTTTTTACCTTGAAGTTTATTCACGAGAATTACTATCTCAGGTGGTATATAAAACATCTTAAATTCTCTACTATCTTCTAAATATAACACCATAGTAGGAATTGCGTGAAGAGGATAGAAGAATGCATCAACTCTTTTGACTCTTATTAAATTCTCATCAGTGTCTGCTTGCATTAATAAATAATAGATACACAAACTCTATTAAACCCTTCATAAATAGATTTAAGGAAATAAGAAATAATTTGAAGGAGACCACTATGGCGTATGAAGTTTCAAATTTGGATATAAAGGTCTTTGGTAAGTGGGATACTAAAGTAGAAGTTAGAGACCCGAGTCTAAAGAAGTACATTAACTTAATGCCAGTTTATTTACCGCACACTGGAGGAAGACATGAACATAGAAGGTTCGGTAAGGCTAAGTTACCGATAGTAGAAAGGTTGATAAATAACCTCATGAGGCCGGGTAGAAATAAAGGTAAAAAGATGCTTGCTTACAATATAGTGAAGACGACTTTAGACATAATTGCAGTAAAGACAGGTCAAAATCCCATACAGGTCCTTGTGAGAGCGATAGAAAACACAGCACCTAGAGAAGAAGTAACGCGTATAATGTACGGTGGTATAGTTTACTATGTAGCTGTAGACGTTTCCCCACAAAGAAGAATTGACCTTGCTTTGAGACATATAGTTACTGGAGCTAAAGATGCTTCATTTAACAATCCTAAGCCTATTGAAGAGGCACTTGCGGAGGAAATTATTGCTGCAGCCAATAATGACCCCAAGAGCTTTGCAATTAGGAAAAAAGAAGAAATAGAGAGAATCGCGTTAAGCTCAAGGTAATAGTATAGCTAAATTTTTAATGTTCACCCTGGTATTAATGTGTAAGAGGTAAACGACATGTCACAAAAGCCCCACCTTAACTTAATCGTTATAGGACACGTAGACCACGGTAAAAGCACACTAATAGGCAGGCTTTTAATGGACAGAGGTTTCATAGATGAGAAAACTGTAAAAGAGGCTGAAGAAGCAGCTAAGAAATTAGGAAAAGAATCAGAAAAGTATGCATTCCTACTAGATAGACTAAAGGAAGAGAGAGAAAGAGGTGTAACAATTAATTTAACTTTTATGAGGTTTGAGACCAGAAAGTATTTCTTCACAGTAATTGATGCTCCAGGTCATAGAGACTTCGTGAAGAACATGATCACTGGTGCTAGCCAAGCTGACGCAGCTATAATTGTAGTTTCAGCTAAGAAAGGTGAATTTGAAGCTGGAATGAGCGCTGAGGGTCAAACTAGAGAACATATAATTCTAGCGAAAACAATGGGAATTAACCAGATGATTGTAGCAGTAAACAAGATGGACTTGACTGATCCCCCGTATGACGAAAAGAGATACAAAGAGGTAGTAGACACTGTAACTAAGTTCATGAAGAGCTTTGGATTTGATATGTCTAAGGTAAAATTCGTTCCAGTGGTAGCTCCAGCAGGTGAGAACGTAACTCAGAAATCATCTCATATGCCTTGGTATAATGGTCCTACTCTAGAGGAATTATTAGATCAGTTAGAAGTACCTCCTAAACCGGTTGACAAACCTCTCAGGATACCGATTCAGGAGGTATATTCAATTTCTGGTGTAGGTGTAGTGCCGGTAGGTAGAGTAGAAAGTGGTGTACTAAAAGTCGGTGACAAAGTCGTATTCATGCCTGCTGGTAAGGTAGGTGAAGTAAGATCTATCGAAACGCATCATACGAAAATTGAAAAAGCTGAGCCTGGTGATAACATAGGATTTAACGTGAGAGGTGTAGAGAAGAAAGACATTAAGAGAGGAGATGTGGTAGGTAGTTTACAGAATCCGCCCACCGTCGCGGAGGAGTTCACTGCACAGATAATCGTAATATGGCATCCTACTGCGGTTAGTGTCGGTTATACACCTGTAGTACATGTTCACACCGCCAGTGTGGCATGTAGGGTAAGTGAGATTATGTCTAGGATAGACCCGAAGACAGGTAAAGAAGCAGAGAAGAATCCGCAGTTCATAAAGGCAGGAGATTCTGCAATAGTTAAATTTACCCCGATTAAGGATCTATGTGTAGAAAAGTTCAGAGAGTTCCCAGCACTAGGAAGGTTCGCAATGAGAGATATGGGTAAGACAGTAGGAGTAGGAGTAATAA
This sequence comes from Stygiolobus azoricus, assembly GCF_009729035.1. Classification (NCBI taxonomy): domain Archaea; kingdom Thermoproteati; phylum Thermoproteota; class Thermoprotei; order Sulfolobales; family Sulfolobaceae; genus Stygiolobus; species Stygiolobus azoricus. The sequence goes on along the minus strand of NZ_CP045483.1, from coordinate 282,914 downwards.
CTGATGTTAAACCTAAAAAGATAGATATTAAATGAGGTTTTTTATATTTTGGTGAATTTTCATGCCCTCGAAGGCGCGAATAAGATTATGGAGTACAAATATTGATAACTTGAATTTCGTAGTTAACCAAATAAAAACGATGGCACAAAAAACTGGAATACAGATTAGAGGTCCGATACCTTTGCCTACTACTAGAATGGAAGTTCCTATTATGAGATTGCCTCACGGGGAAGGAAAGAAAAAATGGGAACATTGGGAAATGAAAATACATAAAAGGATTATTGATATAACAGCAGATGAAAGAGTAATGAGACAGTTAATGAGAGTAAGAGTTCCTGATGACGTATATATTGAGATTCAACTTATATAAAAGGGGAGAAGATTTCTTATTAACAATTTATTTTATATACGGCTTCTTCATATCATAATAATAGCGTGCCGGGGTGCCCGAGCGGACTAAGGGGCTGGCCTGGAGAGCCAGTGTGGGCAACCACGCGCGGGTTCAAATCCCGCCCCCGGCGTTCTTTCTTAAGGATTTAATTATAATTTATCGTTTTTATTAGGTAATTTCTCTTTCGATACTTATAGGAAACCTACGGTTTTTGACATGTTTATAGATAATAGTGTTTCGTTAATCTTTGCAGTAGAAGCTTGTTTATTCATGCGATGGTAATAATTACTTACTTCGTAAAAGTCAAAACATTCTTGGTCGTATTTATCAAGTGATACTATTACACTTAAGTATGGAAGTTAACGATTATGTGTCAAATCTTATCTCGGCTAGTAATATAAAACAGTGGTTATAGTTGGAAGGTTATACTGTGAAATGGGCCCGCCGAGATTTGAACTCGGGACCTCCGCCGTTCTCAGCATATACTTGTGAGGGCGGCGTCCTAACCAGGCTAGACTACGGGCCCACTAAAAATTATGCGCTTTGCTTTATATACCTATCGCGACTACAAACCCTTCCTTAAAATCTGCTATGTCTGGGTCAAGATTTATGGCTATAAGCCTTTCTTCAGTTTTGCTTAAATCCAGTATTCTTATCGAAAACTCTTTGAAAATAGTTTTAAATTCTTCCTTTAACTTTTGAGCTTCTTGGGCCGATGTAGTATATGCTACTATCCCTCCGCCTTGGAGTATTGTTGAACCTAAAAATGATTTCACTTGATATTACCCCTTTACAATCCTTATAAGTATAATCAGTTATAATGATAAAAGTGACATGCTTAAGATTGTAGTAAGTAATAATGACGAAATAACGATAAGCAAGGAAATAATGGAGTATTTGAAATCTCATAATATCTTTTTCACATTCGAGTATGACTTGCTGAGTGATTATACTGAACTAGAATATAACGGAAGAAAGATCAAGGTACTACCTGGTGACGATATTAATGATCTGATAAGAAAAGTAGTGGATGGAGAGGATAACAGAAATGATCGTAATAGTGAAATTTTCAAGGTTAGATGGGATAGAATTTTATCATCTGGAGCCTTAGTATAGCATGTGAATTTAATCTTAGGAGGAGGAATAGCGGGTCTACTTTTAGCTTCAAGTAAAAAAGACAGTATGGTTATAGAGTCTCAAAATAAGGTTGGAGGAATTTTCTCTTACGAGGACATAGGGGAATTCTCTATTCCTCTTTATCCACCATTAACTGCTCGTAAGTGTGATCTATTTAGCCAATTTAGCTACAAGGAGGTTGAGTTAAACGTTATTTCAAGGAAAGAGAATTACCTATTAGAAAAATTAGGTGTTTCAAACCTCCCTGAATGGTTAGTATTTAATGAAAAAATGTATTATATAGATAATTTAAGGTTAGTTTTAGATAGTTTATCTAAAACAACTAGAGTAAGGCTTTCTACAACATTCATGTACAAGGGAGGTAAGAGGGTAATTTTAAGTAATGGTGAAGTGATAAAAGCAGATGAAATATATGTTACAGTGCCTTCTTACTTACTTAACATTAAAAAGGGTAGGAGTATAGGATTCTTAGAGGCAGTATTCTTTGTTAACAAAAGTGATAGAGCAGAGAACACCGTAATAGTTGATGGAGATAAAGGTGTGACGTTTTCTCATGTGATTTTGGCTAGTTGGATGAATAACTCTTATGATATAGTTTATGTTCTAATTCCGTTTTCTATGAAGATTCCTTCATGGGATAGAGTTTATGGAGATTTGAAGAGAAAGAACATACTTAAAAAAGAGGATATTATAAGTTTTAGGTACAGGGTTATAAAGGATGCAATACTTGAGCGTGATCAAGACGAAAAATTGAAGGAAGAAAAAGAAGATATACATTTTTGTGGAAGATTAGGTAAGTGGCGTAATTTTACTATCTGTGAAACAATAAACGATATCCTTCACTGCTGAACCATTCTACAAATTTTCCAGAAACCTCGACTGCCTTGTATATTGGGGTTCCGTTTAGTCTTAATATAAAGTAACTTGCTAATAGTATATCTCCAGTCCCCACTTTATACTCTCCAATTTTCGATGGCTTATAATTAACCGTTAAGCCTTTAGAGTGTAGAATGAATCCATCTTCGTCATAAGATATTAATATTTCGTTAAATCCCATATCGTATAATTTATGCAAATCTACTTTCGAACCACCTATTTCCTGATAATTAGCATGAAGTACTGCTAAGTTTTTAGATTTTGTAAATAATGACGATATGTCGTGCTGGATTATTCTAACTTCTTTATCAGGTTCGCATAGTCTTACAAATCCTTGAATATCTATTGCTATTGGTTTAGTGATTTTAGGTAAGTTATTCAGTTCTTTGCATACTGGATTTATAATAATTCCATCTATATCACTACAATTTATTGTACTAATATCTAAATTTTTATTATTTTTCTTTCTTAGAATTAATCTTCTAGTTCCAATTTGGTCATATATGAGTTCAAATGTTGGGATTGAATTTACATATTCTAATCTATATTTTGATAGGAAGGAGGGTAAAAAGAGCTCATACCTTTTTTCTATCATGGAATATACTATAGGTTGTCCTCCTAGCATGTATATAGCAAATCCTGAATAGAGAGGAGGCCCTCCTAACTGCTCTCCTTTGTTTGCTAGAAGATCTATTGTAAAGCTCCCTATAATTGCTATTTTAGTCTTGATTTTCATCTTCTTCCTCTTCCTCTTCTACTCTCACTTTTTCTTCTTCCTCTTCCTCTTCTACTCTTCTTGTCTTCTTACTCCACAACGATTCTTTATGAGCTTCTAAGTGATCCTTTAAGTCGTCTACTGTAAAGAAGTATGCACCATAATCTGGTATTCCCCCTTTCTTACATATCGGTGTGCATATAGGACAAGCATACAGTTGACTTATTTCGTCGAAGCATACGTCAACAGTTTTATTTTCTATCGAAAGCTGGATTGTTTTCCATTTAGGAATCCACCTGGTTGTAGATGACATGTATAATTAGTTTTAACATTTACAAATAAATAATATCTGTCATTTGACGGAAGTAATGTTTTAAAGTGATTGTGCACAATAGTCTATTTGGAGAAATAATTTGTCCTCATCCTCATCTCTTCTTCAAGCCCCCATGAGTATAAAAACAATGTTTGATATAGCAGAGTTTATAATCCGTTCCGCGCAAATGATAAAACACGAACAAGTAGAAAAAATGGTTGATGCGTTAGTTGATATGTATCATAATAAGAAGAATGGAAAAATTTTGGTTATGGGAGCTGGCAGAAGTGGGCTAGTAGGCAGGGCTTTTGCCATGAGGCTTCTTCATCTCGGTTATAACGCGTATGTCTTGGGCGATACTATAGTCCCTGCTATCGGGGAAAAGGATATAGCTATAGCAATTTCTGGTTCAGGTAGAACTAAACTTATTCTAACCGCTGCAGAAGCTGCAAAAGAAGCTAAGGCAGTTCTGATCACTATTACAAGCTACGCTGACAGTCCCATAGCTAAAATTTCAGATATTGTAGTAGAGGTTCCAGGTAGGACTAAATACTCTGTCAATGAGGATTATTTTGCGAGGCAAATTCTTGGAATTACGGAACCTTTAGCACCATTAGGAACACTTTTTGAAGATACTACTCAAGTATTCTTAGATGGGGTAGTTGCAGAATTAATGGTAAAGTTAGGTAAAAAAGAGGAAGACCTGAGGCAAATTCACGCAAATATCGAACTATAAGTGTATATACTTTCGTTTTAGTCTCGCCACCCTTTTATTATTATATTATTCATGGAAAGTAAGCAGCTCTTAATAATACCGATTCTTCTAGTATTTCTAGGTATAATCTCTAGGAATTTTATATTTTTAATTTTAGCAGCAGTTTCTGTAATTTTAGTAAGACCTGATTTCCTAAAGATCGATATATTAGCTCAAAAATTTAAAGATTTTATATTATTTAACAGAAAAATTATAGAAAATGAATATAGAATAATTGACGGAATATTAGAAAGTAAAGATGAATATAAAGCGTTTGTGATTGTTGACGATATACCGTTTGACTATAGGGATCTATCAAATGAGGGACTTAGAGCTAAAGTAATATCTTTTCATAAAGTTCTTGACGTAGTAGATAACGTAGACATAATCTTTAGGAAAAAAAGCATAGATAAGAATAAATTTCTAGAATCTTTATTTAGACGAGCGCAAAATTTACGAGTGATAACAGAAGCAGATCCTTCTAATGAAAAGGTAAAAAACGAGTTACTTATGATTCAAGAAATGATAAAGAAGATAAGTGAAGGAGAGCCACCTTTTCAGTATATTATATATTTTGTGGTAACTTCTCCTTCTAGGGAAAAAGCATTAGCATCAGCAACTCTTCTCAGAAAGGGATTAGAAAGTATAGGTATAAAAGCAAGGCTGGCTAGAACTTCCGAGGTTGAGGACTTTATTACCAGTGGTTACATTAGAAGGAAGGAAAAGGTAGGATTTCCTACTCAAATTCCCTACTTCACAGTTTTCTCCATACCGAAATCTCCGACTTATCAGATAATCTCAGATGGTATTTATTTGGGGAAAGAGATAGGAACTGCTAGATCAGTATTCTGGAACTTGGAAAAAACTATGAATCCTCACGTGTTAGTTATAGGGCCCAGCGGTGCCGGTAAGACTGAATTCTTAATCTCGACTGGTGTTAAAATCAATACATGGTATCATATTCCAGTGGTTTTCTTTGATGTAAAAAATGACATAAAGCTGAGGCTAAGAAGGAAAGGAATAAAACCAGTTATATTAAATCCATTAATTTATAGTATAAATCTCCTGAAGATTTCCGAAAATATTAATCAAGGAATATACGTCTCTCTGTTAGAAAATGTAATTAGTAATTCATTTAGAATGGACAAGTATTCCTCATCAATACTGTATAAGGTGATTACGGAAGCTTTCAGTAGATTTCAAGAACCAACATGGAATAGCGTTATCGAGCAGATAAATCAACTTGACGTGACAGAAGAAGTCAAGATTTACCTATCAAAGATCGTGAATAAAATAAAGTCAGTAGACATCGAAAGTTCAGATGAGTCTTTAGTGGACAAGATTGAAGAGGGTGTTTACGTTATCGATTTATCATTAATAAAGTCTGAAGAACTAAAAAGATTCGTAATATATTCTATACTAGTTAAGATTATTAACAAGTATAATATAGCTGATGATAAATTCAAAATTTCACTAGTAATAGATGAAGCCTGGACGATACTAAGGTCTGAGAGCGAGGACTACTCACTGGTCGCTGATATTATAAAGAGGGGTAGAGGTTATGGTATAATTCTAATGATGGCTACACAAAATCTTTACGACTTGGGCGAATTATCAGATATTTTTTTAGAAAATAGCGGATTATTGGTCTTTATGAATAACGGTGATAAGAAATTTTGGTCTGAGGTGAAGAGATTCGCTAATCTTAGTGATGAAGAGATTTACAGAGAGTTAAGCTTCTTAGGAAGAGGAGAGGGTGTAATAAGATTTATAGGAGATCCGAGACCGTTAGTAGTAAAGCTTGATACCTTCGCTAGCTGACTTTACCGATCTAAAGACTTATCCTCTCTAGTATTGATTGTAATCCAGCCTTTATCTTGTTATACGTTAGTTCATCCTTAACATTATTGATAATGATTTCCCTTAGTTCATCCTTGTCTAAGGATACTTCGTATTCAATTTTACTTCTATTTTTTTCAATTTCTAACATTCTATTTATTACGTTAGAATACGTTTTCTTCATTAGTATTTTTCCTCTGAAGAGAATCCTCATTAATGGTGGAGTATAGTATATCTCTGCTATTATTTCCCCCCTACTATTTTTTATAACATCAGCTGTCCCTTTGTTTCCCTTTATTATGCTCTTATACCCTTCAGCTTCTAGAATACTGTACAAATACTCATAATATTCTAATTCCTTTTTCAATTCAGCAATTTTAGCCTCAAGAAATTTCTTAAGCTCGTCAGTGTTAGTACTCACGATTTCTTTTTGGTAATCGAAATATTTATAATTCATTCTACTCTTTCAGTAGTAGATGATAAGAGTAGCAGTTATTGGCGGGTCTGGGTATACAGGTGGGGAATTATTAAGACTTCTTGCAGTTCATCCTAAAGTAGAAGTAACATATGTAACGTCTAGGGAATATGCAGGAAAGCCCATATCACTAGTTCATCCTAATCTGAGAGGATTTTATTCCATGAACTTTTCACAATTTTCTTGGGATAGGATAGGTGATAAGGCTGACACAGTTTTCCTTGCTCTACCCCATAAGGTATCCTTGGAATATGTTCCTAAATTACTAGAAATGGGTCTGCAAGTAGTGGATTTAAGTGCAGATTTTAGATTAAAAGACCCAGAAAAATATAAACTATGGTATGGATATGAGCATCCTTATCCAGATCTCCTCAAAAAATCAGTTTACGGAATTCCAGAACTTCATTACGAGGAATTGAAAGGTGCAAAGCTAATAGCTTCTCCGGGTTGTAATGCAACTGCCACTATCTTGGCAGCTGCACCTTTAGTATCTTCTGGGTTATTAGATATATACAAGTTAGTTAGCGACGTAAAGGTATCTAGTAGTGAAGGAGGAGCAAAGCCTACAGAAGGAAGTCATCATCCTGAAAGGCAAAATGCAATAAGACCATATGATGCCGATGGACATAGGCATGCAGCTGAAGCCGAGCAAGAGTTGAGCATTTTGGCAAAGAGAGAAGTTAAGGTTAGTTTAATTCCTCATGCAGTTAGTAGTGTAAGAGGAGCATTTGCATCTGTTCATGGATGGTTATCTACATCAGTACCAGAACTCGAATTTTGGAAGAAAGTTGTAGATTTCTACAAGAATAGAAAGTTTATCAGAATTATTAGAGGTAATATACATCCTTACCCAGATACAAAATATGTTATTGGTAGTAATTATGCAGATGTAGGCTTTGCAATAGAAGAAAGGATTAATAGGATTACGATGTTCTCCGCTATTGATAATTTAATGAAAGGAGCCGCTGGACAAGCAGTTCAAGCCTTTAATATATCTCAAGGTTTTGATGAAACAGAGGGACTTAAACTGCCTCCTCTGAGGCCTGCGTAAAATGATTGTAGTAAAAGCAGGAGGCAGAGTAATTAAAAATAACTTTGATGGATTAATAGAAAGTATAATAAGTTACGTTACGTCTAAAAAGGATTCGAAGTTAATTTTTGTTCATGGAGGCGGAGATCAGGTTACTGAGCTTTCTAAGAAGTTGGGTATAGAACCTAAATTTGTGACTTCACCTGAGGGAATAAGAAGTAGATATACTACTAAAGAGGAATTAGAAGTGTTTATAATGGTAATGAGCCTTATTTCTAGACAAGTAGTTTCAAAAGTTTCTTCTTATATTCCTTCGATAGGAATTACTGGCGCTGACGGTAGGTCAGTAATAGCAGAGAGAAAGAAGAAAATTATAATTCTTGATGAGAGAGGTAGAAAAAGGATAATAGAAGGTGGGTACACTGGTAAAATCAAAGAAGTAAATACAGTAGTAATTAATTCCCTATTTAGTACATTTAATTTGATAGTTTTCTCTCCATTAGCATATGACCCTCAAGAAAACACTCTTTTAAACGTAGACGGAGATCAAATGGCTTTTGGTTTAGCTAGCTCTCTAAAAGCTGACAGCTTAATAGTCTTAACCGATGTAGATGGAGTATTAGTTAATAATAGCGTGATTTCACATTTATCAATTGCTGAAGCTAAAGAGTTAGCAATGAAGATTGGACCGGGTATGAATAGAAAACTACTTATGAGTGCTGAAGCGGTAGAAAAAGGCGTTAAAAAAGTTATAATTTCAAATGGATTAGTGAAAGATGCAATAAATAATGCACTTAACGGTAAGGGTACGGTGATCGAGTGATGGTAGAAATAGACCAGAATGATATAAAAATCCTAGAAATATTAAGGAAAAATTCAAGGACATCTTATACAAGTATAGCTAGAGAACTAAAAATAAGTGAAGCTGCAGCTAGGAAGAGAATAGAGAGACTAATTAAGGCTGGAATTATAAAGAGGTTTACTATAGATTATGAGCTAGACAACGAGATTAGGGCTATAGTTATGGTAAAGACAGCGCCTCAAATTCCAACACCAGAAATATCTAAAAAGATTGTTAAAATCTCTGGAGTAGAAACCGTTTATGAAACTACTGGAGACTATGATATTCTTGCACTAGTAAGAGGAAACAACATCTCAGCAATAAATAAGACTATAGATGAGATAAGAAGTTTGCAAGGAGTTTTAAGTACGACTAGCACAATTGTATTACGTGTTTGGTTTTAATTTAAAACCGGTTATTATCATAAAAACTTATCAACTTCTAACTCATATGGAATAGCTTGATCACAAATGGTAACCGCAAAATGTCCCATATGCGGTAATCCAGTTGAAATACCAGATGATGCATTGCCTGGAGAAATAATAGAGCATGAGTGCGGTGCGCAATTAGAGGTATTTAACGATAACGGTAGGCTATCAGTAAGACTGGCTGAGCAAGTAGGAGAGGATTGGGGAGAGTGATTTTAGGAGTATCATATGATCTATTAAGATGGGAAGAGAAAAACTTAATAGAGGAAGCGAAAAAATTAGGGCATAATACAATCCCTCTTTTTACTAAGGATTTTTATTCTTTCTTTGGTGTTTCATCTAGTTTAAATCTTGATACAGACGTTATAATTCAGAGAAACACTAGTCATTCTAGAGCTTTACTTACATCCTTAATCTTTGAGGGATATAATTACAAAGTAGTTAACGATTCAACTACATTAATTAGGTGCGAGAACAAGCTCTACACACTAGCCTTACTAAATAAACATGGTATAAACGTTCCAAGGACCTTTGTAAGTTTTTCTAGAGAAAAAACACTTGAACTAGCTGATAAACTCGGATACCCAGTCGTCATTAAGCCGATAGAAGGAAGCTGGGGTAGAATGATTGCCAAAGCAAATGAAAAAGATATTCTTATGAGTTTATTAGAATACCAAGAATATACTACTTCACAATACCGTTATGCATACTTCGTTCAAGAATTTGTCAATAAACCTAATAGGGATATTAGAATCTTCGTAATAGGAGATGAAGCTCCCGTAGGAATATATAGGGTAAACGAGAAAAATTGGAAGACAAACACGGCCTTAGGAGCTAGAGCTGAACCTCTAAAAATCGATGACGAATTACAAGATTTAGCACTAAAGGTAAAGGAAGTGATAGGTGGGTTTTTCCTCGGCATAGATATTTTTGAAGATAAAGAAAGAGGATATATCGTCAACGAGGTAAACGGTGTTCCAGAATATAAAAATACGGTTCGTGTAAATAACTTCAATGTATCACAATACTTAATTAAGAAAATATCGGAATGGGTGAGAAAATGAAATTAATACAATTATACGGAGATAGAGGATTAAAAATAGTTAAAGGAGAAGGTCAATACGTTTGGGATGAGTATGGTAAAAGATATATAGATATGCATACTGGAATAGGAGTAGCATTTCTTGGACATAGAAACAAAACTGTGATCCATTATTTACAAAGGCAAATGAATGAGATAATCACCTTATCTAATTCTTTTTCAACACCAATTAGAGACGAGATGCTTGATGCTTTAGATAAAGTGAAACCCAGTGCTATGGATAACGTTATACTACTTAACAGTGGTACAGAAGCTGTCGAAGCCGCATTAAAGACTGCAAGAAAGATAACTGGAAGGAAAAAGATAGTTGCGTTTAAGAACGCCTTTCACGGAAGGACGTCAGGTGCTCTTTCTGTTACTTGGAACAAGAGGTATAGAGAACCTTTTGAACCATTAGTTTCACCAGTAGAGTTTCTAAATTTTAACGACATTAACGACTTGTCAAAAATAGATAACAATACGGCTGCAGTTATAGTAGAGCCTGTTCAAGGAGAGAGCGGGGTTATTCCTGCAAAGGAAGAATTCATGAAAGCCTTAAGAGAAACCACTGAAAAAGTTGGAGCCTTATTAATTGTAGATGAAGTACAGGCTGGTTTCGGTAGAACAGGGAAAATATGGGCTTATCAACATTACGGCATAACACCAGATCTCGTTACAGCAGGTAAGGCAATTGGTGGTGGATTTCCGGTTAGCGCGTTATTTCTACCAGATTGGATTGCTAATAAGCTAGAGGAAGGTGATCACGGAAGTACTTACGGAGGAAATCCTATGGCAATGGCTGCTGTAACTGCGGCAAGTAAAGTATTACATGAAGAGAAAGTTCATGAACAAGCATATCACAAAGGAGAGTTGTTTATGAAAATCCTAAGAGATAAGTTGGGAGATTTAAAGTCAGTTAGAGAGATTAGGGGAAAAGGACTTATGATTGGTATAGACACAAGGTTTCCACCATCCATCACTTTAAAAGTAGCACAAGAGAGCGGAGTATTAGTATTAAAAGCAGGAGCTACAGTAATTAGATTATTACCACCTTATATGATTACTCAAGAGGATATGGAGGAAGCTGCAAATGCAATTAGGCAAGGATTACTTAAAACAGAAAGCCAAAGAGTATCTCCTTGAATTATTAAGTATATATACCCCTTCTGGGAAAGAGGACAACGCTCTTTCCTTCTTTGAGAAAGCTTCACAAGAGCTAAATTTAAATTTAAAGTTTACTCCTTCTAAATCTTATTACTTAGGTAGTGAGAGTTCTAAGATTTTATTGGTGTCTCATATAGATACAGTTCCCGGCTTTATTGAACCTAAAGAGGAAAACCAAGTAATATACGGTAGGGGAGCAGTAGACGATAAGGGTCCTTTGGTGGCAATGCTGTTAGCTACATATATATTAAACGAAAAAGGATATAATGTAAGCTTCACCGCATTGTCTGACGAAGAGAATAAAAGTAAGGGGGCTAGAGAGCTAGTTAACAGTGGTAAAAAATACGATTATATTATAGTGGGTGAGCCATCTAACACTACTGGAATTGTTGTGGAATACAGAGGAGTTCTGCATGTAGATATAAAGTGTAAGGGAGTATCAGAACACTCTTCTTCTGCTAGCTCTAACCTAATAGTAGACATGGCAAATAGACTATTACAAGTAACTAAGTTTCCTAAATCTTACGATACTCCTTCTATTATACCAACTATATTTACAGCAGGTGAATATATTAATAAAAGTCCATCTAGTGGGCTGATTCATTTCGACATTAGGTATTCAGTAAAATCCTCAAAGCAAGAGATTATACTTAATCTTAAAGATGTATATAAAGACTGTGAGGTCGCAGTGGTAGAAGATGTTCCCCCTGTAAAAGTCGATATTAATTCAGATTTAGTCAAAATGATTATGAGAGGGTTAATAAAACAAGGGCTTAAGCCTTCATTAGTAAGGAAATACGGTACCAGTGACATGAACATCTTGTATACAATTTCGAATCAGATTGTTGATTACGGTCCAGGTGACTCAAGACTTGAGCATACTGATCAAGAGCGTATATCTTTGGAAGAAATATTTATATCAATAAATACTTATGTATCAGCGATAGAAGAATTATGCTCAAAGAAAGATTGAAAAATTTTCTACTTTTACCAATTTATAAAATATATGAATATGTACTGTGGAAAGAGATAAAAAACGGCCCCTTTCCAAACAACGTCGGTATAATACCAGATGGAAACAGAAGATGGGCGAGAACAAACAGTCTTTCAATTAATGATGCATATGAAAATGGTTACAAAAAACTTAGGGAAGTACTTATATGGTTATTAGATATGGGTGTTAAAAATATCACTGTTTTCGCTTTATCTACAGAAAACTGTGACAAGCGAAGTAATCTTGAACTTTCTATTATATTTAAATATATAAAAGCTGGCCTAGAAGAATTACTTGAAGGAGACATTATATATAAGTATGAAGTAAAGGTAAGAGCTATAGGAAAATTAGAGAAAACACCACAAGAAATTAAAGATTTAATAAACGAACTAAGAAAAAGAACGGAAACATATAATAAACGGAAGCTAACCTTGGCAATATGTTATGGTGGTCGACAAGAGATCTTAGATGCAGTAAAAAAGATCTTAGAAGACAGTAAGCTTGGAAAAATAAACTCAGAACATATAAACGAAGAGACCTTTAAGAATTATTTATATGACAGTGAGTTAGATGATATTGATTTAGTTATACGATCCTCAGGTGAGATTAGGATAAGTAATTTCTTATTATGGCATATTGCTTACTCTGAACTATTTTTCGTTGAAGCCTATTGGCCTGACTTTAGGAAGATTGATCTATGGAGGGCAATTAGATCGTATCAAAGAAGGAAGAGGAATTTCGGAGCTTAAACTTTATATTTGACATATTTTAATAAGTCAACACATGGGATATTTCCAAGGCAATGATCTTCGAAAGATAACTGGCGGGCTAAAGCATAAGCATAGAGACAAGAGGAAATTTGAACTAGGTTCACCTCCAACAGAAACTAAGTTAAGCGATAAGGATGTAAGAGTAAAAGAAAGGGTGATGGGAGGAAACATTAAAGTCAGGTTAGCATATGTGTCTTATGTTAATATACTTGATCCTCAGACTAAAAAAGTCAAGAAAGCAAAGATCTTAAACGTGATACAAACCCCTGCCAATAGAGAATATGCCAGAAGAGGGATAATTGTAAAAGGTAGCATAATACAAACAGAGCTCGGGAAAGCTAAAGTGACTTCTAGGCCTGGACAAGACGGAGTTATAAATGCGGTGTTAATTAAAGAATGAGTTTAAGAGATTATGAAGGCGAGAAAGTAGCAATATGGTTGGCTTATTTTCAAGCTCCAAGCAGAAGAAAAGGTAGAAAAATAGGAAAACTATCTAATAAAAAAATAGATCTTAATACTATTTATGAGATAGCAAAAAGGTTAGAATTAGAGCCGGAAATTTTTCAAGATAAGATACATCCCACATCAGGTATAGCAGGCTTAATTATGGTAAAGAAAAAATATGGAAAATATAAATTAATTAAGCTAATATTTGATGAAATCAATAAATTAAAATAAACATTTGAAAAATTGTAAAACAATATTGAACATTGTTTTAAGTGTCAAAATATTTTTCCGTAGAATTTTACATCAGTAGTTCAAGTAAATCTTTTATACTTTCTTTTATGTTTGTTTTTTGCTGGGCCCGTAGCTCAGCCAGGTAGAGCGGCGGGCTTTTAACCGTGGGTCGCGGGAAGCGACCCGTAGGTCCCGGGTTCAAATCCCGGCGGGCCCGCGCTATTTATTTTCAAAATAATCAAGTAAGATTAATTTATATAAATACGCTAAATCTTAGATTAGCTACTAAAATGAGTTATGTAATTACCGGTGGAGCGGGATATATAGGCAGCCATTTGGTAGATGCGTTAACGAAATTATATAACGACATCGTGGTAATTGATGACTTTTCCAATGGTAATTATGTGAATAAGAAGGCTAAGTATCTTAAAATTGATTTAAGAGATAGTTCAATTTCTAGTTTAAAAATACCAGCTGGAAGCATACTTTACCATTTAGCTGCAAATCCAGATGTTAGGACGTCTATGATTAATTCTTACGAGCATTTTAGTAGAGATGTAATTGCAACATTTAACGTGCTCGAAATGGCAAGGCGAAATGACGTTAGTTTATTAATATTTGCCTCTTCATCCACAGTTTATGGAGAGACAGGCAAAATACCTACACCTGAAAATACGGAACTAAAGCCTATTTCTAATTACGGTGTATTCAAACTTTTAGGAGAGCATTTGCTTGAATATTATTCTAGAGTCTACGGAATAAAAGGTGTATCTATTAGATTGGCGAATGTAACAGGAGGTAGAGTATCTCATGGTGTTATAAGGGATTTTGTAGAAAAATTAAGAAAAAATCCATATAAATTAGAAATATTGGGGAATGGTAAGCAGAGAAAAAGTTACATATATATAACTGATGTAATAGACGCATTTCTAACCCTAGAAAAAAAATTTAATGGTCTATACGATGTATTTAATGTAGGTAATGAAGATTGGATAACTGTGGACGAAATTGCAAAAATAGTAGAAGAGGAGATGAATCTGACTCCAGTGCACGAATATGTAGATAAAGGAGAGGGTAGAGGCTGGGTTGGCGATGTCAGATTTATGCTACTTGACATTAGTAAGATAAAGCAGTTAGGATGGAAGCCTAATTATTCATCAGCTCAAGCAGTTAGATTAGCAGTGAGGGATCTGATCTATGGATATAAGTTATAAACTTAAAATAAAGATGCTAGGCCTGTTTCTATTTGTATTTTCTCTATCTATTATATTCTTATCATTTTTGGTTATTTTTCTAGGGTTTAAAATAAACTTAGGCGGGTTTAATATTTCACCTATTTTTATAAAAATCATAAATTTTGGAATAATTTTAGTCATATTCGGCTACTTGGCATATGTGGGCTTCATAATATTTTTAAGTAGAAAATAAATAGCGCGGGCCCGCCGGGATTTGAACCCGGGACCTACGGGTATCTCCCTCTACCTGGCTCTTTTCGTTAAGAGCCCGCCGCTCTACCTGGCTGAGCTACGGGCCCAGCAAAAAACAAACATAAAAGAAAGTATAAAAAGTAAACGCTATTACAGTACCCTTTTCTAACATAATTTTCTCCATTCTAAGATAATATGTTCGAATAACTAAAAGTATTCTATTAAAGCTATTCTCTTATTTGTTCTTTCTATGTCCTTTAATTGCCTCTAATACGGATTCCACAGCTTTATTTTCATCAGTACCTAAAAATTCCGCATAGATTACACCATCTACCATCACTACGAATCCGCTGCCTAGTAACGTACTTATATATCCATAACAATCCTCACAATAACCTCTAAGTATCTTTTTGACTCCTAAATCTAGCCATAGATATATAATTCCTGATCTTTCCTTGCTTTTAGTATTACCACTAAAAAGATATATTCTTCTAGATAATTCGTACATTGCTACCTTAATCAAATCTTCGGGATTCAATCTCTTTTCTCTAAGTGTTTTAGGTAGTAAATACTCATTTTCAGCTTCCATTTTAGCTTCTTTAATTAGGCTTCTTAAATTGTTGATTTCTTCCTTTAATGAATTCATACACTCCTTTGCGTCTTCCTTGGCTTTCTCTGAATCTCCTACCCATAACATTACTATAGCCCTATTTAGATTTTTGCAATTCATTTCTCTCACTCTTACTGTGGTGTAATGAATATGAAAGATTCTTTTAGAGTTTCTTTATCTCTAGTTAACAATGATATTAAGCCATAATTATCTGGATATCTGACCAATTCTAAGTTGAGTATACTTTTCCAAATTTTGTCTACTACATAGTAAAACCTAGGGCTTACAGCTGCTCTAATATTTATAAATAATAGTCCACTCTCCGTCTCTAGTTCTTTTGCTAATTTCGATTCTTTTTCAAGATCTATAAGGGCATCCGCTATTGTCCCTAAATATTTCACAGTTCTAAAAGGCAATATATTTTCGATCTTTACATCATATAATGTATGTAGAGTAGCAAATGTGAGAGTCTCACTTAGTACTATGGATATATCGCCAGACAAATACTTGTAGCCTTTAAGCCCATAAAGGTAAGAATATGAATTCTCGAGGACGTTATCTACTAATTTACTTGTGAATATAGAATAGATAAAAAGTATTTTTTCATCTATATCTAAATTAATCGTATCCAAATTGCGGATCGCTTCATAAATATATTCTGAAATCTGTTTAGTCTGATCGAACTCCTTCTTTTCATGAGGGATTAAGCTAGACGGTACTTTAATTGATGAAAATTTTATCTCCACATTGTAGATTATACTATAATACCATTTATGGTTTTACTAGTACTTTACCGATTTTGTTTTTATCTTTTATCATCTGATATCCTTTATCGATCTCCTCTAACGAGACCGTACCTGCTATAACTGGCTTAATCTTATCTTCAGCGGCTAATTTCAGAGTTTGCTCTGCATCGTATTTAGTTGCAGACGCATGTCCTACTATTTTTATATCCTTTAGAATTACGTAACCTAATCTTAGATTATAGGATTGTGTTGGATCTACGTTTCCTATTTGGACTATTCTACCACCCATCCAAAGCGACTTCAAGCTTTCATCAAAAGTTGGAGTTCCTACTGTATCTATTACTAACGTTACATCGCCTATTTTTTTAGCTTCATCTGCGAATTTTGTTCCTACAATTATGTAGTCTGCATATTGTTTTATTATCTTCGCTTTTTCCTCAGATGTTGTAACACCGATTACCTTAGCCCCTAGAGCCTTAGCCACTTGGATTGCATGAATGCCTACTCCGCCGCTGGCTCCAGTTACTAATACATATTCTCCATTCCTTATGCCACCAGCCCTTCTGATTCCCCTATATATCATTCCAGTAACGCAAGGTACTAGCACAGCGTTTTCGTCACTAACGCTTTTAGGTACTTTTACTAGACTCGTTACTTTTATTTTAGCCTTTTCTGCGAAAAATCCGTCTAGTTCCTCTGAGTATCCTAACCTATGGTGGCAATAAGCCTCCTCTCCTATTCTACAATATTCGCATGTACCATCAGGAGCATATAGAAGAGAAATTACTTTGTCACCAACTTCGAATCCCTTTATATTTTCTCCTTTCTCTTCTATGGTTCCTACCACTTCGTGCCCTAGAACTACTGGGTACTTCATTCTCGGGTAGAATCCTTGAAGTTGGAGTAGATCTCTATAACATAATGCAGCTCTATCGACTCTTATTACTACTTCGTCTTTGTCGGGTTTAGGATCTGGTACCTCTTGTAACTTGTAACCTTGTTTCGGACCTGGAACAACAATAGCCCTCATGATAAGTTTAAGTTGTACAAACAATATAAATATTTAGCTACTACATGTAGATTAATTTATTAACTGTAATGAAATAAAAATTAATAAGTGAATAATAAACAATAAATTTTCAAGATAAAATTTTAAAATATCACAGCGGAAACTATTAAGTGTATATTATGGAGAATAATAGTGAGATCGAACTCCCAGAACCGTTATTTTGTGTGACCAAAGATGAGTTTAGAAAGCTTAAATTCAAAGTACAATATCTTTATTACACTCCAAAGGGTCAAGGGTAAGGAGAGAGGTAAACTAAGCGGGCTTAAATTTGCAATAAAGGATATAATAAATGTTCAAGGATTACCTACTACTGCAGGTTCAAGGTTTTTTAAACATATACCTACAAAAAACGCTTCAATAACACAGAAAATTTTAGATGAAGGAGGAGAAATAGTAGGGAAGTCAAACACACATGAATTTGCTATGGGAGCAACTAACACATCATCGGTCATAGGCCCTGCTAAAAACCCTATAGATCCTGAAAGAATTTCAGGAGGATCTAGTGGTGGTTCTGCGGTAGCTGTAGCGTTAGGTTTAGCTGACGTAGGCGTAGGGACAGATACGGGTGGGTCTATCAGAATTCCGGCATCCCTTTGTGGTGTTATAGGGTATAAGCCTACAACTGGCTTAATTCCGACTGACGGGGTTATTCCCTTTAGTTGGACTTTTGATACTATAGGTTTTCTAGTTAGAGATATGAAAGTTCTCTATAAGGTTTTAGATTCAGTAGTTGAGGATAAACTACCTTTTACATATCAAGCCAAGAGAAAACCCAAATTGGGTATGTTTCTATTTGGAGAAGATCAAGCATCTAAATCTCTTCTTAATTTTATAAATAAATTATCCAGTTATTATGACATAGTCGATATTGATAGTCAAATCGTTAGAAAATATTCTCCTTATGTGAGGAAAGTGATAGCTCTCTCAGAAGCTTATTCTTATCACAAGAACTGGTTTAATCAGAATAAGAATAGATATTTTGATGATGTCAAAAAATTATTGGAGATGGGAAGTTTAATTCCCGGGTATGAGTATGTTGATGCTATGAGAATAAGAAGGATTATAATAGAAGAATATATTAAAATGTTTAACAAGGTTGATGTTTTGATCTCGCCTACCACGAAAACTTCTGCACCTAAGATATCGGACGTAGTAGGACGAGAACTAGAATATAGGGATATTTTGGTTAGTAATACGGAAATCTTTAACGTTGTGGGAGCTCCATCAATATCTATACCAGTTGAAAGAATTAATGGATTACCTATAGGTTTAATGATTAGCGGTTTACCTTATGAAGACGGCGTAGTGCTTGATATCGCTGAACGTATTTTAGGCATTGTTGGATTTATTAGTAACTGATAGGTGAATAAAATTAGGGTTTTGTGAAATGAGTAGATTGCCTCAGAATATCGATATTCATAACAAAATCTTGAAAGGAACTACAACAGTAGGTATAAAGACTAGAAATGGGGTTGTCCTAGCTGCAGATAGAAGGGCTAGCGCAGGTTTTTATGTTGCACATAAGTACGTTAGGAAGGTCTTATATATATCTGACAATATTGGAATTACAACAGCTGGAAGTGTAGCTGACTTACAATATATTTACAATATATTGAAAAATATGTACCATTACAATAAAATAACGGGTGTTAGGCCTATTACTGTTAAGGCTTTAGCTACATACTTAGCTACCTTACTATCAACGTCTAAGTATTTTCCGTACTTAGTTCAAATACTTATAGGAGGGGTTGACGAGAAGCCTAGGCTATATAATCTCGACTATCTAGGCGATTTCACAGAAGAAGATTATACGGCTACGGGATCTGGCTCCGTAGAGGCCATTGGTGTTATAGAAGATAGTTATAGACCAGATCTTACTTTAGATGAAGCAGCTGAACTGGCTAAAAGGGCTATATTCTCGTCGTTAAAAAGAGATCCTTACACCGGTACTGGTGTAATTGTTACAAAAATAACTAAGCAAGGGCATCAGGAGCAAGAATTTTACTTAAACAAGAAGCAGAGTTAGTGTTTTATTTTTGCACTTGTAATTCTCTTTATGAACGTTAAAAGTAGTTCATTTAAAAATGAAGATATTATTCCTCAAGAATATACTTGTGACGGCTCTGATATTTCTCCTGATCTAGAATGGGATAATGTAACTGGTGCAAAAAGTTACGCTATAATAGTGGAAGATCCAGATGCTCCAGGAGGGACTTTTATACATTGGGTGATTTATAATATTAAGGATAATAAATTACCTAAGAACATACCAAAAGCGACAAAGCTTTCTTCCATGATCCAAGGGATAAATGATTTTGGTCGTGTTGGATATGGAGGTCCATGTCCGCCCAAGACGCATCCTCCACATAGATATTACTTCAACGTTTACGCTTTAGATGTAGAGCTACCCGAGAAGCACGGAGTTACTGCTGATGAATTAAAAAGTATGATGGAAGGACACATAATTGATAAAGGGGTTATAATGGGCAAGTATAAAAGAAGGTGAAGTAAATGCAAGAGGAAGAAGTACTTTGGGCAGAAAAATATAGACCTAGAACATTAGATGAAATAGTAAATCAAAAAGATATAATAGAGAGATTAAAGAAATTCGTAAAAGAAAAAAACATGCCACACTTGTTATTCTCTGGCCCACCTGGGACTGGAAAAACCACAGCTGCATTAGCTCTTGTTCATGATCTATATGGTGATAATTATAGGCAATACTTCTTAGAACTTAACGCAAGTGATGAAAGAGGTATTGATGTTATAAGAAATAAGGTAAAGGAATTCGCTAGAACTATTGTAGCCGGGGAAATACCATTTAAGGTTGTGTTACTTGATGAGGCGGATAATATGACTGCAGACGCCCAACAAGCGCTAAGAAGAACAATGGAATTATATACAGAAACTACTAGGTTTATACTAGCATGTAATTATTTGAGCAAAATAATTGAACCAATACAGTCACGAACAGCTTTATTTAGATTTTATCCATTGAAAAAAGAGGACGTAGTAAGCAGGCTAATGTACATAGCGAAGAACGAGAAAGTAGACGTTGAACAGAAGGCTTTAGAGACTATCTATGATATTACTCTTGGTGATATGAGAAAATCTATAAATATTCTTCAAGCTGCATCTGCTTACGGAAAAGTAACTGTAGAAGCTGTGTATAAAGTTTTGGGATTAGCACAGCCTAAGGAAGTTAGGGAAATGTTAAATTTAGCTTTACAAGGAAAGTTCATGCAAGCTAGAGAGAAACTAAGGAACTTGATAGTTAATTATGGTCTATCTGGAGAGGACATCATTAAGCAGATTCACAGAGAGCTAACTGGTAATGAAATAAACATACCTGACGAGTTAAAGGTTGTCCTAGTGGATTATGCTGGTGAGGTAGAATTTAGAATTATAGAGGGAGCAGACGATGAAATCCAACTGACTGCGTTTCTTGCTAAATTGGCGTTATATGCTCAGAAGTACGGTGGTTCATAATTGCCCTTACAGTGGTTTTTAAAATATAGACCTAAATCTTTGCAAGATATAGAGAATCAGGATGATGTGAAGAAGGAAATTAAGGAATGGATCGAAAGTTGGTTAAACAGTAAAAACCCCACTTCGAAAGCTATCTTACTTTATGGACCTCCAGGTGTAGGTAAAACAACAATAGCAGAAGCCTTAGCTAGAGATTACAAACTAGAATTAATAGAAATGAATGCAAGTGATACAAGAAACATCATGCAAATAAGAAGTATAGCCGAACAAGCAGCCATTACTGGTTCTTTATTCGGTGTAAGAGGTAAGCTTATACTTTTGGATGAGGTTGACGGAATTAATTCTAGAGAAGATGCGGGCGCAATAGATGCGATTTTAGAGTTAATTCAAAAGACAAAATATCCTATAATTCTAACTGCTAATGATCCGTGGGATCCGTCACTAAGGCCTCTTAGGAACGCTGTAAAGATGATTGAGCTGAAGAGGCTTACTAAGTATCCCATGAGGAGGATTTTAAAAAAGATTTGTGACGCGGAAAAAATTCAATGTAGTGATGATGCACTAGACTACATCGTAGAACAAAGTGAAGGAGATGCAAGATACGCAATAAATATGTTACAAGGAGTAGCTGAAGGTTACGGTAAAGTAACAGCTGAAACTGTAAAAGAATTAGTAAGGAAGAAGGATAGAGAACTTGATCCCTTTGAAGCACTTAGAGATATATTTTGGGCTAAATATTATTGGCAAGCTAAGAACGCCGCCACTAGTACTCAAATTGATTATGAGCTCCTCATGAGATGGTTAGATGAAAACATTCCTTTACAGTATGAGGCTTTAGAAGACATATGGAGAGCTTATGACGCTCTTAGTAGAGCGTCTATATTTTTAAGTAGAGCTAAGAAAGGTGAATGGGATCTTTTATCTTATGTTTTTGATTTGATGGGTCCTGGAGTAGCTTTTGCATCTTTAGAAAAGAAGAAACCTACTTATAAGGCTAAATGGGTTAAGTATCAGTTTCCACAATATATCCAGTTATTAGCTAAAAGCAAGGAAAACAGAGAGTATCTAGATAACCTACTTAGAAAGATATCAAATCATTTACACAATTCTTCAACAAAAACATTAGAAGGAATCTTACCTTATTTAGTTCAATATTATAAGAAGTATAAGGATAAAATAGATAAAGAACTAGAACTTACAGAGGGAGAAAAGAAGATTATCTCGACTTTATCGGGCGAGAAACCTAGTGAAGAAAGTGAGGCTTCAGGATCAAGAGCGGGTAAAACAGGGACTAGGAGGTATTATCGTCGTAGATCTTAGTCTTTCTAATAACCCTGATATAAGATATCTGAGTTTCTGGGTATTGGCCTTGAGAATCTTTTTCATATTTCTTGACCATATCCCATATAGTTAATAATGCTATCGAGGTAGCTGTAAGAGCTTCCATTTCTACCCCAGTCTTATAGTGAGCTTTTACGGTTGTAATTACTCTTAGTCCTTCGTCTTCAATCTTTATGTCGATATCTACAAATTCTAGCGGAATAGGATGACACATAGGGATTAATTCAGAAGTCTTCTTAGCAGCTAGAAAGCCTGCAACTTTAGCGGTATTGATTACGTCTCCCTTTTCCACTTTACTCTCTCTTATTAGAGAAAGCGTCTCTTTCTTAAGTTTTATAAAACCCTCTGCTATAGCTTCCCTTAAGATTACGTCTTTCTTAGAAATGTCTACTATTTTTGCTTCTGTCATATATTTTCCAATTCCTCAAACAAGTTTTTTAATATTATCACTTTAGGGTTTGAGTAGTTTAGCCTAATTATTTTAGACTTATCACCCTTTATTATATCAACGATGTGTTTGTCTTCAAGTAATTCCAAATCTTTTTCTAATTTTTTATAATTAATTCTTGTTTTTTTATACAGCTTACTTATACTTATTTCTTCTTCCTTGAATAGGACAAGGAGTATTCTTATAATTTCTGCATTTAGGAGTTCACTTGTGATTTCTGTAACCTCCTTTTTATTTCCTGATCCAGAAGGTTTTCTAACTCTACTGAGACTGGAACTGGTAAGGATATAAGTGTAGTTCTTCCTCTCATTCCTTTACCACTGTGTCGAGTTATTATTAGTCCCATTAGCTTTAGCCTCCTAATATATTCGAATAACTGTGTATGTCTTCTTGGTTCTTCACCTAATAAAGAGCTTATATTTCTGTACTCTTCTTCTACTTTTCCCATAGAGAAGAAGTCTTCTTCGTATTTTTTATGTAAAGACGAGATTGCTTTTAGCAAAAGTAGGTAATGTAAGTCTAAGTCTCTTATCGTATCTGTGATAATGCTTATTTCTGGGTTAATTTTTGAGTTAGCTTTTTTTGCATGCTCAATTGTTATTATAGGCGAACTTTCGGCGTCAGCTATTCTTCCAGCTAATTCCAATGTTTCTATTGCAAGTCTTGCGTTTCCACTTCCTCCTTTGTCCGCTCCATGAATGTCAGAAATGAACTTGACTGCTTCGTCAGTAACTGTGTTCTGTTTAAATGCTTTTTCATTAACTATTCTGTCTTGTAATATATCATAAAGTTGGAAAGAACTATAAGGCGGAAACTCTATAACGTTCTTAATTATATGGTCTTTAATGCTCTTATCAAGACTTGAAAGGCTTGTCAGTTCTCTAACTATAAAAATATAGTGAAGTCTTTTTACGTTTACATTTAATTCGTCATATATCCTTACCAAGAAATATATATCTTCTACGGGAGATGTACTAATGAAATAGTCAAATTCATCTAAGGTTAATAGTAGATGTATATTTTTCCTCTCTAAGTAGTCGTAAATTAACTTGAAAGTTTCTTGCGAGGAAAGGCCTCTGTTAGGTAATGGTAACCTTAGACTCTGAGCTATCTCCATTAGCATAAGGTAAAGAGTTCTTTGCCTATGGCAATTAACGTGAACGTAGAATAACCTTATCCCTTTTTTATTTGCAATATCTTGAAGTTCCTTACCGAATTTCTTGGTGGTTACAGTCTTTCCAGTACCGGTTCTACCTACTATTACTGTCCTTATAGAAGTTCCTCCAGGGTTTAATATAAGATCTTTAAACGAAACAGTAAGCTCTTTTATTTGCGTCTCTCTGTGGGGTAAGTTCGCAGGAATGTGTTCTGGATTAAGAACTGATAGATTATTAAACACTGTACTACCTTCAATGGTATTTTCAATCAAGTCTTTGATGTCAACCAAAACTTTCACCTAAATCTAATTTTCGAGTAATACTATATATTTCATAACTGAGAGAGTTAACCGAAAGTATTTTTAACATACGAGACTGTAGCTATATTAGGAATAACGTTAATGACAACTACAAAATCCGGTTTCTTAAAATTAACTTTAGCATAACCCTTTAGACCTAACCCTATACCTATCTCAATTTGTCTACAATTTACTTCAATTCCCCTCTTGTGGCAATCTACGTAAAACGAAGTCTTCACAATTTTTTTAGCGTTTTCAATAGTCTTTCGAATAATTTCTTCCTCTTGGGTACTCGGAATCATGAAATGAATTGGATATACTTTAGCAATACATGATGGACGAGCAGAAAATAAAAGTCCATATGCCTTCATTGGGGATAAGCTAGAGTACACTAAAAACACATTTTTTACTACTTCTTCAATCTTAACATTTATATCTCTAATTAGTATTCTATTCATGATCTCGATAATACATTTATTTTCCTTGTTCTTTCTAGCAGTTACTAAAAGAACTGGGTTCACAATAGTATACCTTTTAAACACTACTATACAAACCTTAACTTGTGATTACTACTAAGATAAAAGCTATTAATAGGGTTATGATGCTTACTAAAAAAAAGGTCTTAGTATTAGATGATTGGGGTCCATATGACAATGGGTTTGAAGAAATTGTGCTATCAAAAGGTAGTGAAGATGAGGTATCTACGTGGTTAGGTATAGTATTACAAAAGAGAAACGTTGTTAAAATAACTGATGTGATTACTATTGATGAACTCGGCAGAATCCTATTCCAAGAGAAGCAAACAATAAATACCCCAGCATCTCTTTCAGCTCTTCCTAAGGATTTTTATCATCGAGTTCAACTTTTAAGGGATGAATTAAAAGGAAAAAATGATTTACAAGCACTAGAGCTACTTAGAAAATTAGACCAAGTGGTAAATGAGATAGTCTCTATCAGAATCAGGAAAATTATGCAGTTAGCATTTCTCAATATTTCAGATGAAAGTTTGATTGATAGAATGACTAATGAAGAATTTTTAGTGTATAAAACAATAAAGAGTGTAATTGAACGCGGAATAGGTGATATAATTGGAAGCTAAACAAGTTGACTATGGGGAATTATTCATAGAATTTATTACTACCTTTAAGGACAACAGAGGTAAATCCTATTTAAATCAAATTAATGAAATAATAGCTTATAGAAAGAAAAGCTTCTATGTAAATTTTGCAGACTTATTCTCTTTCAATCAAGAACTGGCCACTCTCTTAATAACTTCTCCCAAAGAGATCATTCCAATTCTTGAAAGAAAAATTTATGATTACATTATAGAAAAAGATCCACAATTTCAATACGAAATATCAAATATTCACCTTAGAGTAATAAATATACCTAGAGTCGTAGAACTAAGGAAAATAAGAAGTAATGATATTGGCAAACTTATCGCGATAGAAGGGATCTTAGTAAAGTCTACACCAGTGAAGGAGCGACTTAGCAAGGCGGTTTATCAGCATATAAGCCCTGATTGTATGCAAGAATTTTCATGGCCTGATGACGATATGGGTGAAATAATAGAATTACCTTCCACATGTCCAGTATGTGGTAAAGCTGGGCAATTTAGATTAATTGAAGACAAATCAACTTTCATTGATTATCAGAAAGCAGTAGTACAAGAAAGGCCAGAAGAAATACCACCTGGGCAATTACCAAGACAATTGGAAGTTGTGTTTGAAGACGATTTAGTGGACGTAGCAAGACCAGGTGATAGGGTGAAGATTGTAGGAATTTTAGAGATTAAGAAAGATTCACAAATAAAAAGAGGAAGTAGGTCCGTATTCGATTTCTACCTTAAAGTTAATAGCATCGAGATATCTCAAAAAGTACTAGACGAGGTTAAAATATCCGAAGAAGATGAAAAGAAAATTAAGGAGTTAGCTAAGGATCCATGGATAAGGGAGAAAATAATATTCTCAATAGCACCATCTATATATGGTCATTGGGAAATAAAAGAAGCAATAGCCCTTGCGTTATTTGGAGGTGTTAGTAAAATATTAAATGACGGAACTAGAATAAGAGGCGATATTCATGTTTTAATTATAGGAGATCCGGGTACAGCTAAGTCACAGATATTACAGTTTGCATCAAGAGTCGCACCCAGAGCAGTTTACACTACCGGCAAAGGTTCTACAGCAGCGGGATTAACAGCGACCGTAACCAGAGATAAAAACAGCGGAGATTTTTACTTAGAGGCAGGTGCTTTAGTCTTAGCGGATGGAGGAATTGCCGTAATTGACGAGATAGACAAAATGAGAGATGATGACAGAGTAGCTATTCATGAGGCTATGGAACAACAAACCGTCTCAATCGCTAAAGCTGGTATTGTAGCAAAGCTAAATGCGAGAGCTACGGTTATTGCTGCAGGTAACCCTAAATTAGGAAGATACATAAAGGAAAGAGGAATAGCGGAGAACATTAATCTACCTCCTACGATACTCTCAAGGTTCGACCTGATATTTATCTTGATTGATAACCCTGGGGAATCCGATGTATATCTAGCATCACATATTCTGAATGTTCATGGAAACAGAAATAATACACAAAGTGTAATCGATATAGACTTATTAAAGAAATATATAGCCTATGCTAGGAAGAACGTCTCACCAAAGCTAAGTGAAGAGGCGAAAAAATTATTGCAAGATTTCTTCGTAGAGATGAGACGTAAAAGTGTAGAAAGCGTAGATTCTCCGATTATGATTACACCCCGTCAGTTAGAAGCGTTAATAAGAATATCCGAGGCTTATGCTAAAATGGCGTTAAAAAGCGAGGTAACTAAAGAAGACGCTGAGAGGGCTATTAATATTATGAGAATCTTCTTAGAAAACGTCGGATTAGATGTGGAGTCAGGTAAAATTGACATAGACACTATAATGACTGGTAAGCCTAAGAGTGCAAGAGAGAAAATGGCTAAAATCCTCGAAATAATTGATACGCTGTCCATTAATGAGTGTGCTAAGTTTAAAGATATAATTAAAGAAGGTGAAAGTATCGGCATAGACAAACAAAGCATAGAAAAACTAATTACGGATATGAGAAAGCAGGGCTTAATATATGAATCAAGACCTGAGTGCTATAGAAAAGTTTGATTTAAAAACAGGTTAGATTTTAGCCTCCTTTTGTGGAATTACTCATTTTATTAAGGATAGATATAGGAGTCCACATTATATGAGATGGGAGCTGTTTTATTAGATCGTATGCTTCTTCCCATCCAGTAAGATTTAATTTCTTTGCTAATTGTTCCAGTGTCATTTGTGTTCTAACATATTCATTAAGAATCTTAACGGCGTTTTCATCAATTATAATTTCCCTACCACTAGAGAGTGTAATTTTTATTGGTTCCATTGACAATCATATTTCACACTGTTAGATGTTAAATATAAATTTAATTGCATTAGAACCGTATGATACCCATACGTAAACTGCTATAATAAGTAGTGACATTATTAAAAGGATTCCACCAAGTTCATAATTTCTGTTTTCTAAGAAATAAACACCTGCAATAGCACCCATAATTATAATCGCGGCAAGAACAGCGATACCTCCAGCCTGAGGAGCCCCTCCATTAGAGTAGGTTATTGGGGAAATATAATATGGGAAAGCTATCGCTCCCAATATAGTAATTCCCATGAGAACGATTAATATTATTAATACATAAGCATTATTAATTGCGGAATAAGTTTTTTCACTCCCTCTTTTTGGCATGATTAATAATTACCACGGGACACTTTTTATTTTTAATCGAAAAGCAACGTAGTTGGTAAATAAGTGAAGAAATATTACTAATATTCCTATAAATAAGATTTGAACAATCTGAATCTTCACATGCATTAAGACTAAGGCTAAGGTCGAAAATACAAAGAAATCAAGTTGGTCTAATAACGGAGCTCTCTGTCCTCTTTCCATTCCGAGCCTTCTCTTTATAAAAGCACCTATCATATCCCCTATCATTGCAGCTAAGCTTTCAAAAAATGCAATAAATATCCATTCATTACCTAAAAATCTGGAGATAATTGCCCCGACAGTTGTACCAAAAGTAACTGCTAATAGTAAACCTTCAAAGGTTTTTCCATCTCCTAAAATCCTCCTACCATCATTAAGTTTTTTCCTAAAGTCTATAGGTGTACCATTTTTAACGAATGGTGCACTACCGTTCGCAGCTAGTGCGGGTAAATAATATACAATTCCTATTAGTAATGCGGCTATAAGCACCCTAAAACACCTGAGTCCAATATCCTAAATTTACAAACCCTCAAGTTACCAATGATTTCACCTTTAGTTATCCTCAGTACTTCGTCAGAAAACCTCCTCATAAACAATTCACCCGCTACTCTGTTATTTCCTGAAACATCCCATAATAATAACACTTTATTATTTCTATTAATCCCATTTTTACTAAACCTTTGACATAAAATTAGTGGTAATTCTAAATCCTTTTTTCTCCTAGATATTTTATACAGATAGTTTACGGGGTCAATGACAATTAATTGTAAACCCATCTGAGAAGCTTTTAATATTGCTGAGATCATTTCAGGCTGAGTAGGGGCGTGAGTGAAATAAACATCAGGTCTTCCCTTTAATTTTTCCACTCTTGCTTTGTAGCTTGAGTCCTTAGTTGAAATATAAAGGCTATTTCCTAATTCTAAGGATACATGTATTCCTATAATAGTCTTACCAGTACCAGCCTCCCCGTACATTGAAATAATATTTCCCTTCTGGAAAATATAATCGCTAATCTTCAAATCTTTAAATTCCTCTGAATTAATTAAATAATTGTGGTAAAAAAAGTTGCAATAAAGGTATCTGATGCTAGGAAATATCGAGATTTAGTAAGAGTATTCAAAGAGAGGGGAATAAAGATCTCAGATGACGGAGAAATAGTAATTAAGGATGAAGATATTAATTTCGTGCCATTGAACGTATTATTAGGTAGAATTTTATGTGAAATAAAGGGTAAGCAATATTTTAATGAGCTACTTATTGGAATAGACACTAACAAGGATAAATTGTCCATTGCAGTGATAGGGGATGGTGAACTAATAGAAAGTAGAACCGCCAATGTAATAGATGTAAACGAACAATTATCGGAAATTATACAAACTTATCCTCATAAGTCTCTTAAGATCGGAATAGGCGGAGGTAACAAAATAGGTGAATTAGTCTACAGAATCGTAAAGATTAAATTCGAACAAGCTAAGATTGTTAATGAGTCTAAAAGTAGCACCCCTGGAAATCCGTTTGTCAAAATAAAAGACAGAGATGTTAGGGCGGCTTATATCATAGCACTTAGGTCAGCTTTATGAAAATAATACCGGATTATGATGTAGTTATACAAGGTCCTTGTGGTCTTTACGTGAAAGATGGCAAAATAATAATATCAGGGATAGAGTTAGGGGCAGGAGATAAGCTAGATATAAACTCGGATAATTACTTTACTGTAACATCTTTAATTAACTCGGAGATAGAAAGTAACTGTAAGATTATTCAGTCATATAAAACATTAGGATGGTATAATGTTGCGAAGGAATTATCTGGAGGAAAAATAATAGTGTTAGGTGATGAAAATTCTGGAAAAACTTATTTTTCTAATTTTCTAGTAAATTTGTATGAAAGTCCTATAATAGATTCCGATGTTGGACAATCTTCAATATTTTTACCAGCTTTCATTGCATATTCTAAGGATGTTTCTAAAAAGTTATTTCTTTCACAACGTAGAATAGATGGTATTCAATTTTTTGGAAATATAACACCATCAACAAATCCGAGATTACATATATTTCTAGTACTACTTGCACTTAAGGAAATCAATTCAGACAACGTAGTCATAGATAGCGATGGATGGGTTAATGGGTTTCACGCTTATAGGCATAAGCTTGAACTAATTTATACAATAGATCCAGATTACATTCTCGTGTTCGATCAAAGTATAATTAAAGATATGCCCAGAGACTTACTAAGAAAGGCCAAGTTATTAAAGCCTTTTCCGCTTAACGTAGATCGGAGCAGAAATAAGAGAAGAGAATATAGATCAAGGAAATACAGAGATTATTTCAGTAACGCTAAAGTAAATGTGATCGATATGAGAACAGTTGTCGGAACACCTATTTCTAAGAACCTAATAAGGGTATGGAACCAGTATGTACAATTAATAGATGAAAAACCTTGTGAAGGGCTATACGTTGACAGAACTGAACTCTTAGGACTTTATTTGGGCCTAACGTATAAAGGGAAAACAGTAGGAGCTGGTTTAATTAAAGATATAAAAGAGGATTTAAGTATTGTCGAAATTCTTACACCAGTGGAAAATTTCGATGGGGTGATATTAGGGGAATTTAGGTTAAACGAAAGCTTTACCGAGAGTAGAGTAAGGGTGAGAAAATGCTTAGAATAATATCGTTCGAAGGGATAGATGGCTCAGGTAAGACAACAGTAGCAAATATGGTTTATCAGAGGTTGAAAAACCGGTTTAGTGGTAAGAACATAGTTCTCACGAAGGAACCTTTTACTAATGAGATCACAAGTCTTATAGAGAAGAGTGGTTGGGAAGATCCAATCGCATTGACGTTACTGTTCGCTGCGGATAGGGCATATCATTTACGAGAGTTAATAAATCAGAATCCTGACGTTATTCTTATGGACAGATATATTTACTCCTCTATTGCATATCAGTCAGCCCTAGGTATAGAGGAGAACTGGATAGAAACTGTAAATTCAAAGTTTCCAAAACCAGTTCTCACAATCCTTTTGGACATCTCTCCTAACAAAGCGTTGCAAAGAATTCAGAAAAACGATAAATTCAATTTTAAGGAAAAAATAGAAAGTCTTACAATAGTAAGGGAGAAATATCTTGAGCTTGCTAGAAAAGAGAAAAACATAGTAATAGTTAACGCGGAGAAGTCGTTAAATGACGTAGTCGAAGAAGTATATTCAATCATTTATTCTTATTTATTAACCCTTTAATTCTATTTATTCTTTCAATAGCTTCTAAATATCTTATCACCTGATTTATAGTATCAATATCAAGAGGATCTTTGTTAAGCCGTTGGTCTAGAAATTCTATTCCCTTATATAGAGTGTTTTCCAGTTTATCTAATGTTATAGCACCAGTAATTTTCTTTTCTTCCTCCTCGTTCTCTACTACATAAACCTTTCCGTGAGTTGGGCATACAATATCTCCGTTTTTAAGCCTAAATAAAGGCATATGACATAAAGGGCATGCCATATCTAACATTGTGGCTCCTTGTCTCAGGAGGTCAGCAGCTTTCTTTACTGAATCTGTGGTTGTCATACTAACCAATAATATAAAATGGGTAATAAACTAAAAAACCATAAGTACTAATAATTGAATCGGTGAGATTTCAATGGCATCACTTTACGACAACGAGGCTAAGATAAAACAGGCAATAGTTATGCTTCAAAAAATTGTGAATGATACTGGAGTACCAAGGAATATTAGGCGAGCAGCAACTGACGCAATAAGGAACTTACAAGATCAGACGTTGAGCCCCGCTGTTAGGGCAGCTAATGCAATAGGAATTTTGGAAGAAATAAGTCAGGATCCTAACATGCCTACTCATACTCGAATCTCTATCTGGAACATTGTGTCTATGTTGGAGACGGTTAAAGACTAATTTTTTCGCATAAAGTTTTTTACCTGAATACTCGATTTCATTAAGTGCGGGGGTGCCCGAGCAAGGTCAAAGGGGTCGGGCTTAGGACCCCAAAGGTAAGTACCCCGATGGCGTAGGCCTGCGTGGGTTCAAGTCCCACCCCCCGCATAACTTATTTTATTATTTCAGATATTATCGAAATAATTTTGGTTCTAAAATTGGAAGAGGAAAAAGACATTGATTTTTCTATGAGTTCTTTTCTAAGACTATTCCATCCTTTGACGTACTTTTTAACCTTTTCTGCAGCCTCTTCTAATGAACTATAGCTTAAGTCTTTAGGTAAAATTTCCGAAGCTCCACTTTCAGAAGGAACTATCGGGATCGTCCCTGAAGCCATTGCCTCAACAATCGGTATACCAAAGTGCTCTCCTACAGTAGGATGGAAATACACAGACACCCTTTGCATTAGCGACACCAGTTCTCTCTTAGGAAGGTCAGTAAGGAATTCTACCTCAAGACCCTTAGAAATCTCCTTTAATTTTCCTAAGTAATTTTTATCACTTAAAGAACCAACTATATACGTTTTCAATTTAGTTAATCTAGCTATATTTATAGTATTTTCTAACATTTTACCTCTCTCTATCCTAGCTACAGTTATTATAGCTTCTTCCCTATTGGAATCAAGTTTATTTGTGATGAACTCCTCAACATCTACGGGAGGATAAATTACAGTCCTTACATTTAATCCTAAGCTCTCGATTTTTCTCGCAGAATAGTGAGAGTTAGATATTATAATAGCGTTCTTATCCAGGTGAGCTTTCACATATTTTTCGAATGGGTAAAGGTACAATCGCCAAAATGTAGAAGATGAATACTTGCTGGGTGTTGTGAACGCTGGTGCCGCAGAATAAGCTAAGTGAGGTGCTATGTCTGATAACTTTAACAGCGTACCACTGAGGTTAACGAAGATCGAAGGGGTTAGGTTTCTAGCTTTCCATAGGGTTAGAAGACGTTGATATTTGTCAAATTTCGTGATCCTAAAAGGAACAACATATTTGACCTCGAAAGGTAAATGTCTCTTAGGTTTAGAGAAAGTTACCAACTGTATTTTACCTAAATTGGAGTCTTGTAGAGCCCTGATCACTTCATGATACACTTTTCCCTCTCCCGAGAATTTTTCATTGGAGTAACCGTGAGCTATTACGGCTATACTTTTAATCCCACTCAATTTAGTCTAAACTCGTGGTTGAAATAATTATACCTGTTGGTCCGGGAGACAGAGCTGATTGGCTGGACGCTGTTCTAAAAAAAGTTTCCGCATTGGCTAATAGTCTGAATTACAAGATCATAATTTACGATAACTCCGAAAGAGAGGATCTAGCTAAAGTTATTTCTCAATATAATGTTAATCATGTAACTGCAAAGAGATTCAAAAAAGTAAACATGGCTAGATTAAGAAATGAAATGCTTAAGTTAGCCAATGAAAGCTACGTTGTAATGTTGGATAGTGATGTAATACCATCTGAAAAAGCACTTCCGAGAATGATTGAAAACCTTAAGAACGGTGTTACGTTTACTTGGATGCACTATGCTTATGATGAAAAGGAAATAGAAGTTGAATCAGATTCTCTTGAAGAAAACCCCAATCTAGGATGTTCGGCACTTAATTTAGATGTAATTAAAAGAATAGGTTACTTTGACGAGAGATATGAAAGAGACGAAGATGTCTGGCTATATGCTAAGCTTAAAAAAGAAGGATATATCGTTAAGCCAACTAAAGGTAGGTGTCTGCACCTTAATAAGGTTCACGCTAGGGAGAATTTAATGTCCTCACTAAAGGAAGCAAGAAAAAATTTGTGGAGATCAAAATATGATATGATGTTAGTACTTGACGGTTTAACACAATTTCAAATGTTAACTGGTTATACATATTACGGAAGCTATTATGTAATTCCAATAATTTCATTATTTACATCTCCTTTAATCTTATTTCTATATTTGCCTGTAATAGCATTTGGACTGAAATATTACAAATCACCTAAAAAGTATTTTCTTAATTTAATTCCAGGTTTGAGTTTAGTGCTCGGGTTGCCCTATGGTCTGGCTTACGCAGTTGTTAATAAAAGTTCGAAGAAGAAGTATAACGGATATAAATAAGATTAAACTTATAATAAGATGGGAAGGTGGAGTAAGATAGGTAACATAACTAAAGAAAAATTATTACAAAGAGGACTAACCATAGTAGAGGAGGCAAATAAACGAGAAATTCTATTGAGATTAATAGGAGGAGCTGCTGTAGCTATACTCGCACCTAAAGGAGCTGAAAAATTCCCTAGAAATTATAAAGATATTGATTTTTTCGGTCTCTCAAAACAGAGCAAGAAAATAACAGAATTACTTGAGAATTTTGGAATGGAAAGTAACAAAAGATTTAACGCATTACACGGAGATAGGAGACTAATCTTTTATGATCCCGAGCTTAATTCTAATGTTGATGTATTTCTAGATGAATTTGAGATGTGCCATAAAATGGCATTTAAGGACAGACTTGGTATTATGAAGATTACGATTCCACCCTCAGATCTACTATTAACTAAGCTTCAAATAGTTAAAATGACAGAAAACGACGTCAAGGATATTTTCGCTTTGCTTTATGACCTACAGCTTGGAGATAAGGATGATGAAAATACAATAGATGTTAAATATATTAGTAAAGTTTTATCTGATGATTGGGGATTTTATACTACCGTTACAGATAACATAGATAGACTACTCAGGGAATTTAACCCTCCAAAATGCATCGCTGATAAACTTGATAAACTTAGGAAAGTAATTGATGAAGAGCCTAAGTCCGTTAAATGGAAAATGAGAGCTAAGATAGGAAGGAGAGTTAAATGGTATGAGGAACCAGAGGAGGTAGGAACATTTAAACCCAGCTAAAAAATCAAAGATCTGAAATACATAAAAATACCTATTATCGTAAACTTTTAATTGTATATCGGTTAATAATGTAAGTGCGGGGGTGCCCGAGCAAGGTCAAAGGGGGCGGACTGAGACTCATTTAGAGCAGTATGCTCCGCTGGCGTAGGCCTGCGTGGGTTCAAGTCCCACCCCCCGCATAACCTTCAACAAAAAGAGAACATGAAGATAAAGCGTACTTAGAGAGTGAAAATAATGCGTTAAATTATGGTCATTAATCAAAACCATTGATCGAGTCCTTTTTGCCTCTCAGCACCTTTAGCCTCTCTTTTAGCCTTCTTCAATCTTTCTATAGCGTTCTTTACTCTTTCTTCACTAAAGTCGTGCTGCTTAATGAGAAGTTCCTCGATTCCTTTCTCGTCACAATCTTTCAATTCCAAGTCTGTATTCGGCTTTTCTACTTTTGGATTTAAAAATAGAGATCTAATTTCCTCAACGTTAAATGTGATTTTTTGCTTAGGTATTTCACCTTTTTCTACAGCATTTTCTATCTTACCATACTTTTTAATAATTCTATATGCTGTCTTTATACCTATGCCCTTGACTCCATCAGGATCGTAATCTGTACCTATCAGTATGGCAATGTCAATTAACTGCTCTCTGGTTATTCCTAACTTCTTAAGTAGATCTGAAAGCTCAATGAGTTCTGGCCTAATTTCTACGTACACGTCTTTTTTAGGTAGTTTTCTTTTCCCAGTTATAGTTAGGTTTCTAACTAAACGTGTAGCTCCAAAAAGCAGAGAATCGTAATCTTGGCTTCCAGTTGCCCATGTGAGACCCAAAGAATTAACATAAGCAGCTTCAGCCTCGCCTTCGCTCGGAGCTTGTATTGTAGGGATACCCATCAGTTCTAAGAGTTTCTTACTCTCTCCGGCCATTTCGTTAGTCAACCTTATAGACATCTGAGAATACTTCTTTAACTCTCTTGCTTCAGTGCTTCCTTCTTTCTTTAACTGGTCTAGTTTCTTCTCAGCCTCTTCTTTTATTTTTCTCCTTCTCTCCAGTTCTTCGCTTTTTTGCTCAGGGGGCTTTCCATCAAAGACGTAAACTGGAATGACTCCTTCTTCTAAAATACTTATAGTTCTATAAAAAATTCCGTTTAAGTGACTTGTGACTCTACCTTGTGAGTCCATTAAAGGTGTTCCGTCTGGTTGTCTAATAGCTGCGAGGAATTGGTAAAGAGCATTATACGCGTCAATACTTATTTTTTTACCCTTCAACTCTCCAAAGCTGAGCTCTCTCTTTATATCCTCTACTAACTCGGATAAGTCTACACCTATTCTTTATCACCTATATAAGTGATCATTCTAACATTCTCTTTTATTAGTGTTACCGTAACATAACCTCTCATCTCAAGCTTCATAAGTGCTTTAAGAAAATCAGAAAAAGGTACTTCATAGTCTGTAGACTTTTTTACTTCTTCGTATAAGTCT
Organism: Stygiolobus azoricus; assembly: GCF_009729035.1. Taxonomy (NCBI): domain Archaea; kingdom Thermoproteati; phylum Thermoproteota; class Thermoprotei; order Sulfolobales; family Sulfolobaceae; genus Stygiolobus; species Stygiolobus azoricus. The sequence goes on along the minus strand of NZ_CP045483.1, from coordinate 246,769 downwards.
TCATCTGTCACTGGTCCATTATGTTTTCGTAATCTTTCAAGAACTACATAATGTAAAGGGATTTCCCTCCACATATATTTCACGTGAAAGTACTTGGCTTTACATTAGCTCTAGGTAATTGTTGTCTGGCTTTATCTACCCAGTTCTGATAGAATTGCACCATATCTTGTGTCACTGACGGTCTCACTTTTCTGAGTGCAAAGTCGAAATGCTTTCTTTCTACTAAAGCTCCTTTTCCACTCATACATTCTTTTATAATCTTTTCTCTGCACTCACTATCTCCTCTCTTACAGTTATCATCAGCCTTTTTCATACAATCAGACATCTGTTCCCTGATAGCTCTTAAAGTAGCTTCTCTCACTAATGCTGATAAGTCTGCTCCGGTATATCCTTCTGTCTTTTCGGCTATCTCTTCTAATGTTACGTCTTCTGCTAGTGGTACGTTTTTTGTGTGTACTTTTAGTATTTCTAGTCTTGCTTTTTTGTCTGGTGGTGGTACGTAGATTAGTCTGTCGAATCTACCTGGTCTTAGTAGTGCAGGGTCTAAGATATCAGGCCTATTAGTAGCAGCAATAACAACAACATTCTCAAGTTTCTCTATTCCGTCCATTTCAGCTAATAGCTGGTTGACTATTCTTTCAGTAACACCACTATCTACTGATACTCCTCTCATTGGTGCTATTGCGTCTATTTCGTCGAAGAATATTACTGTTGGTGCTGCTTGTCTTGCTTTTCTGAATATTTCTCTTATTGCTTTTTCGCTTTCTCCTACCCATTTTGATAGTACTTCTGGTCCTCTTACTGCTATGAAGTTTGCACCACTTTCTGTTGCTACTGCTTTTGCCAGCATTGTTTTACCAGTCCCAGGTGGGCCAAATAAAAGAATACCCTTAGGCGGTTCAATACCTACATTCTCGTATGCCTCTCTATACTTTAATGGGTATTCTACTACCTCTCTCAATTCTTCTTTTACATCTTCTAACCCTCCTATATCGTCCCAGTGAACCTCTGGTACTTCAACATATATCTCTCTCAGACCACTAGGCACTATATCTTTAAATGCCTTAAGGAAATCGTCCATATTAACTTCCATTTTTTCTAAGATTTCAGGCGGGATCTTATCTTGGCTTAAATCTATCATTTGCAAATATCTTCTTAGGGCGTTCATAGCAGCTTCTCTCACTAATGCTGATAAGTCTGCTCCGGTATATCCGTGGGTCATATCGGCTAATTTCTGTAGATCGACATCTTTAGATAACGGCATACTCCTCGTATGTATCTGTAATATTTCTAGTCTACCTTGCTTATCTGGTAAGGGGATCTCTAATTCTCTATCGAATCTACCGGGTCTCCTTAGAGCAGGGTCTATCGCATTAGGTCTGTTAGTTGCAGCTATAACTATAACATTGCCCCTATTTTCAAGACCATCCATCAGCGTGAGTAATTGTGCCACTACCCTTCTTTCCACTTCTCCTATTACTTCGTCTCTCTTCGGCGCGATCGCGTCAATCTCGTCTATGAATATTATTGCTGGAGCGTGTTTCTTTGCATCTTCAAATATTTCCCTAAGTCTTTGCTCGCTTTCACCGTAGAACTTACTCATTATTTCAGGTCCATTTATTGATGTGAAGTAGGCTTCAGTTTCATTAGCTACTGCTTTTGCTAAAAGTGTTTTACCTACTCCAGGTGGGCCGTACAGTAAAATACCCTTAGGCGGTTCAATACCTAGTCTCTTAAATAGTTCCGGATGCCTTAATGGTAACTCAACGAGCTCCCTTATTTTCTGAATTATATGTTTCATCCCTCCTATATCTTCATAAGTAACTCTCGGATACTTCGCTTGTTCGAACGGTTTTTCTGATATCGTTATACTGGTCTCGTCAGATACTATTACCACACCTTGTGGCCTTACTTGGATAACACTAAATGGAATGGCTTGCCCTAATACTGGTATTAAAACTGTGTCACCTTCAACTAGGGGGGTGTCCTTAAGTTTTTTCTTAACATAAGAAATGAAACCTGGATCAACCGTAATAGAAAAATTTGAAGGAGCTAGCCTGACACTTGTTGCAACCTTCGGACTAGCCTTTCTTACTATTACTTTGTCACCTATTGCGACTCCTGCGTTCTTTCTCGTTATACCATCCATTCTTATGATGTATTTGTCTTCCTCATTCAATGTATCCTCTGGGGCCAAAGGCCATGCTATTGCGGCAGTCTTTCTCTGCCCTTCGATCTCGACTACTTCTCCGGGGCTAACGCCTATTTGTGATAATAGATCAATGTCTATCCTTACTTTTCCCCTTCCAACGTCTTTTTGCTTAGCCTCAACAACTCTCAAGATAATCTCCTTCTTCGAAGGAGTAAATTCAGCACTACTCAACGCAATCCCATTAAGTAATATAAAAAATGAGGTATAAGAGCTTAAGCATCAACTATTATTTAGTTAATTAAAAAGGAAATACTTAAAAACCTAGACGCGTTACTTGCACTACTTCGGCGTGACTTACTCCTTCTATTCCGTTAACTATGTCCTCTAAGGATTCCGTACCTCCTTCCGTATTTTCTGGCATTTGTATATATACTACTAATGCCTTTAGACCGTATGCTATTGGCTCCGTCTCTTTTCTAACTAGTTTATATCCTTGTGGTAATTTACTGTTTATCTGTTGTGTTAAATTGTCAAGGTTTACTTCGTCACTATCAGGATATACCTTCAAAATAACTAACACATCTGCCATTCCTCTTACACCTCAAGGACCTTCAAATCCACACTTTGGGCAAACGTAAGTGACGCCTTGCTTTCTGCATTCATAACACCTTCTTATAATTACTTCTCCGCAGTTAGGGCACAGAAATTCTACGCCTTTCTCTCTGGGATGTATTATCTTTCCGCAACTTGAGCATACTGGAGGTTCTATTTCCTCTTTTAAGCTTAACCTAAAGGAAATACTCATTGCTTACAATACTTTTTAATAACCTTATAAATTCTCTCTTTGCTTATGCCAATTAAAATGGTTATAATAGTGAGGACAGATATTGAAATGGGAAAAGGAAAAACTGCCGCACAAGTAGCTCATGCTGCGGTTTCTTTAGTTGTGGATATATTAAAAAAAGGAAAAGATAGTTGGAGGGAATGGCTCGAAGAATGGCTATCTGAAGGACAACCCAAGATTGTGGTTAAGGTTAACAGTCTTGAAGAATTACTAAAAAGGTCCAAACTAGCACAAGATTACAATTTGCCTACAGTTGTAATTCAGGATGCAGGTAAGACTCAATTAGAGCCTGGCACTATTACATGTGTAGGTATAGGGCCTGCTCCTTCAGAGATTATAGATAAAATAACGGGTGACTTAAAATTACTGTAACACCTCCTTTGATAGATCTCTCTTTAGGACTCGAGAAATACTACATAAACGAAGAATGGGCTCCGTTAAACGTTAAAATACCCAGACCGGATGGATTTATTGTAGTCGAAGAAATTTCGTATAAACCCGCAACTGAGTGGAGAGGAAAGGACAAGGGTAAATATGCTGTATATCTATTAAAGAAGATCGGAATAGATCATTTCACTGTTATCGATAAAATAACTAGACTAACTGGTAGAAAACCTAATTATATTGGAATAAAGGATACTAACGCAATAACACAACAGATAATCTACTTTTCAGGTAAACCAGAAATAGACAATTACAAGGAGGAAAAGTTAGAGATAAATTTTCTTGGTTTTTCAGACGAAAAATTTAACCACACGGGTAATATTTTTGAGTTAGAATTAGTTAGTGATAACGAAAATGAACTCATCAAGAGATTGACAACTGTGAGCAATGTGAAATATCTATTTGCTTATATAGGTTATCAAAGGTTCGGCACAAGAAGACCTAATACGCACTTGGTCGGGAAATACTTATTTCTAAGACAATGGTGCGATGCAATTAATTGGTTGATTGGTCATCCTTTTGATTTGGAGCATGAGATAATAAAGGAGGCAAGATTAGCATATGAAAAAGGAGACTATGAAAAAGCTCTCCAACTTTTTCCTAAAAAGTTCAGGGATGAAAGGGAAGTACTGAAAGCTCTAATTAGAGGGGAAGACTGTTTGTCTGCAATTAAAAGGGTTAAGACCCCTCTAAGATTTTTCGTTGAAGCTTACCAATCTTATCTATTTAACAAGTATCTTTCTTTAATGGCGGATAAATTGAGAGGGAGAGAATCTGATAACGTGATTCTTACTGTTCCGAAGAAGTTCGTTGAGCTCATGGATCCCTTAATTAGGCAAATAGCTATTGAAGAAGGTATAGTAGGTTATTCTTTTAATATTCCAGAAATTAAAGTTAATTTGAGAGATTTAAAAAGACAAGCTTTTATGAGGCTCAGAAACGTTAAGGTTGAGCTTAAGAACGAAAGTAAAAAAATCTCGTTTTCCTTGGATCGGGGTATGTATGCTACGATAGTAATTAGAGAAATAAGCAGAGGTGATCCTAGGAACTTTACTTAAGGCGTTAGGCGTTTTTTGTCTCTCGGAAATAGTACTATCTCCTTAACATTTTGTATTCCGGTTAGCATAACCATAAGCCTGGCAAATCCCATTCCAAATCCAGCGTGAGGTGGCATTCCGTAGTCGAACCATCTAAGGAAGAACTCAAAACTCTCTGGTCTTAATCCTCTCTTTTTGAGAGCTTCCTCTAGTATCTCTCTCCGATGATTCCTAGTACTGCCTGAAGCTATTTCTAACCATTTATATATAAGATCGAAACTTTCGCTTACCTCAGGTTCATTATCCTTAACCTTAGTATAGAAGGGTCTAGCCATAGTAGGCCAATCGGTTATGAAGTATAACTCTTCCTTAATTACTTCATTCAATATTCTCAATTCGGGGGTTCCTATATCATCCCCAAACTTAATGTTTAATCCTTTACTTTGAAGTATCTCTATAGCCTCTTTATATGGAATTCTTTTTATAGGAAGTTTTACGGTAGGCGGAGTGTAATTTAGTAGTTTTAATTCCTCCTTACAGTCTTCACTTACTCTTTGAGTTATATTATAGATTAATTTTTCGATTAAATTCATAACGTCATTGTAATCAGCAAACGCCATCTCAACGTCCATACTTATAAATTCGGCTAAATGATATGGGGTGTCCGACTCTTCAGCTCTCCATGCTGGTCCGATTTCAAAAACTTTCTCCACTACTCCCGCCATAAGTTCCTTATATAACTGGGGGCTTTGAGCCAAGAAAGCTTCCTTGCCAAAATATATCACTGGAAAGAGCTGGGCTCCTCCTTCTGTGGCTGCAGCTATAATCTTTGGGGTAAAGATCTCAACAAAACCCTCATTATATAAAGTTTCTCTAAAAGTCCTTAACACTACTGATTGAATTTTTACTACAGCAGTCATTTCAGGTCTTCTTAGGTCTAATACTCTTTCTCTAAGTCTCGTGTCAATATCAGCCTTTACCTTTCCGCTTACGTCAAGAGGCAGGGGCACTTTTGCTAAACTTAAAATCTCTATATCTTCAGCGTGAATTTCAGCACCTCTAGGTGCTCTCTTGTCGGCTTTCACTTTTCCCTTAATCCTCACTACGCTTTCCTGAGTTAATTCGTTAGCTACTTTAAACGCCGGACTGTCCTTATCAACCACGACTTGCCCTATTCCGGTAGCATCTCTAAGTATTAGGAACTTTTTACCCCCTAAGTCCCTTATGTTATGAACCCAGCCAGCAACTATAACTTCCTTACCCTCTAACTCTGGTAATATTTGGTTATTATAATAGTTCTTAAGCAATTTTTATTCCACCCTTATTCTAACTGGTATTGAATGAATCTTTGATAGTGCAGCTTCTAGGGAAGTTTCGTCAGCTGGTAAAAACTTCTTCTCATATTTTGAGACTCTCACAACGTACTGTACGGTTCCGTCTGGTAACCATACAGTGTTAACTCCTAGAACTCTCGCAGGTGTTAAAAGTTGGCTTGCTGTAGATTTTATATTATTACTCTTCTCTAAAATTCTCACTTTTACGCCAAGTTTATCCTGAAGGATCTTAGCAACTTTTATCCACTTTTGGTAAGTCATAGATGGTCCGCTAGTTACTATCAGAATAAGTAGGTTGTTTAACTTAAACGCCTTATGGTAGGTAGTATCTTTTAGCTCTTTGAATTGTGTCTCTTCTAAATCTAATAAAATTTTCATTACTTCTACTTCAAAACTTTCTACCTCTCCACGATCAATCATAGATTGGCAACGGTTACACAAAAGACCGCTTTTAACACAAATATAGTCTAACGGTATCTTCATCTTAATTCAACTCCGCCTCTAACACAAAGTTTTTTGAACCGTTTGATATATGTGAATTGGGGTTAAAAATGCCACTCACCGATCCCGTGAAGCTACAAATAGTACAACAAAGAGTATTTTTAAAGAAAGTGTGTAGAGAATGTGGAGCTCTAAACTCAATTAGGGCAACAAAATGCAGGAGATGTCATAGTAAAAATCTAAGGCCGAAGAAGAAAGAGTTACCAGCCAAGAAAGGTTAGACCTTAATACCAATACTTTTAAGTCTATCCTCGATACTTTTTGCATTTTCTTGGAAAGACTGAATGTGTGATTTTAAGTAATTTTTATCTATTTCTATTTTTCCACTTCCTATTAAGTATACTAAAGTCTTGAGTTCATCCTCGTCTTCTTCTCTGAACGCGTTTGCCTTAAGTAAAATATAGTCTTCTATTCTAATCACTTTGAAATACTCGTTACCAATTTTTCTTTCTTGTGCATTTTCTATAATGTCTTGTGGTACAAAGAAGTCTTGAACATTTTCATACATATCTACCTGGAGTTGCTCATCATCAACACCTATTATTAATCTGGGAGTGTCAATAGGTGTTTTTCCAAAGTCCCAACCATGATCAAATGCGAATTCCCTTATTTTATCCTCGTCTATAAAAACACTAACTGAAAGAATAAATAAGTCTATGTCACTTTCAGTACCTTTTCTACCTAATTCTAAATCAACTACAGTATCCCCGATTATTACGAAGTCAGTAAGTTCCTTGATTTCTTTAAGAACTTCTCCGACTTTCGAAAACGCTATCAAAATCTCACGTTAATCAATCATCACAATAACCTTAAAATACTTTTATGACATATCCTAATTTGAATGCCGGGGTGGCCGAGCGGTTAAGGCGGCGGGCCGCAGAGATTTATAGCCGTCACCCGCTATTTTCGCGGGTTCGAGTCCCGCCCCCGGCTTTTAAAAAATTTATACTTTTGTAAGCCGTAGTATATTGTGAGCCAACCAAAAAGGAAAGAAGAGACCGTAGGAAAGGAAATGAAAGGAGACGAAGCATTAGCTTACGTTATAAAGGAACTCGGCATTAAGGATGTTTTTGTTCCTTATAGCGTTCCAGACTTTATATTAGAAAGATTAAAGCAATACGAAATTAATACTAATATAACTTCTTCAGCTAGGGAAGCAATTTTAATGGCTGATTCATATTCTAGAGAGTTTAACACAGTAGGGACAGCCCTTGTTGCTCCGGGGAATAGAGTGCTAGAGGCTACTGATATAGTAGCTCAAGCTTTCATGGACTCTCAGCCCCTACTTATAATATCTACCATAAGGTCTTACAGAGACACGGGTAGGAGTAGGATAGGAGAACTGAGAACACCTGACGATGTATCATCAGCCTTAGCGCCCATTACTAAGTTAAGAGAGAGGGTTGTAAGTATTGAAGAAATAACAGTAACTGTAGAAAAGGGGTATAAAGAAGCCCTAAGTAATAGGAACAGGCCAGTATACATAGAAATAGCTGAAGATCTCTTCAGGCTTAAGGCCTATCCATTATCGCCAGCTGAGCAGAAGCCCGAAAAGAGAACTCCGGATAAAAACACAGTAGCCAAGATAAGTGAATTATTAGGAAACTCTAAGACTCCAGTAATTATAGCTGGTTATGGAGTGCTTGCTTCAGGAGCTACAAAAGAACTCCTAGAGTTAGCGGAATTATTAGATATCCCAGTTATCACAACGTTTAGGTCTAAGGGGGCTATTCCGGCTTCTCACCCCTTATATGCAGGGGAAGGATTAGGTCTTTTCGCGACCAATGAAGGAGCTAAGCTATTAGAGGAGGCAGACGTAATATTAGCACTAGGTACTAGGTTCACACAATTAGCTACAGCCGGCTGGTCTATGAAGGTTAAAGGATACCTAGTACATAATAATATAGATGGTGAAGATATCGGTAAAGTTTTCATGGCTCATGTTCCTCTTGTTGCAGATACGGGACTATTCCTTAAGGAACTTCTTACACTAATAAAAGCTAAGGTTAAAGAGGCAGTTAAGAGAGGATCAAAAGAGAAGATTAAAACCTATAGAAAGATTCATATATTAAACTCTCATAGCGGTTTATGGCCTTATGACGTAGTTAGAGTTGTACAACAGTATCAGTTCTCAAAAGTTTTTGTGGACTTATCAGCTCCAACACTAGACTTCGTAAGGTTACCTATAGAGAAACCTTACACATGGATAACGAGTGAGTCATTATTAGAACGCAATATAGCAGTAGGAGGTATAATTCGTTCTAACGATCCTAATACGATTGCCGTGACCGATATTGAAGGTGTGATATCAAATCTAGGTGTATTAAGTTCTAGATTGAATAAGGCAAGAGGAATATTACTAGTTATGAACGACAACGGTTCAACGACTCTCGATGTAACTTCTTCCGACATACCTACAATTTCTAAAACGCCTCGTAATGAAAACTATGACGAGATTCTAGAAAGTTCGCTTAAAGCAATTACGGTTGTTGGGATCACAGATCTAAAGGACGCACTATTTAACGCTGATCCTAATAAGATAAATGTAATAAATGTTAAAATAGAACCAGACTATCAATCAGTATTATTCTAAAGTTTTTATTTAATTTTTCTCTTAACTTTAATAGTTAATTTTTTAAGTTTTTACACGAATATCGAAATTGATAGTAATGAAAGTAGCAATACCCGTTACAAATGGATTTGTGGATGGTCCCGGTGAAGGATTAGAGGTTATGATCTATCAACTTGAAGGAGACAAATTTACGTTAGTTGAAAAGTACGAGAATCCAGCATTAAGGGCTACAGCAGCTCGCGGATTGCATATGTTAAAATCGGCTTTAGATAAAGGTGTCAATGCTGTTATTGTTTCTGAAATAGGCCCTCCTGGTGTCAGATTGTTAAAAGGAAAGGCAAAGATATATTTAGCTCCAGGTCTTAAGGTCGAGGAAGCACTTGAAAAGTTGCTGAAGAAAGAGTTGTCAGAGACTGATAAGCCTACACACGACGAGCACCATCATCATACACACGATGATTATTAATTTTTAGTAATAACATGCAGGATCCTCAGCTAATGGGTCGTTATATACTGCATATGCCCTAGCCCTACTACCTCCGCATATCTCATTGTAGTTACAAGTTCCGCATTTTCCCTTAAGTTTTCCTGTTTTGATCATGTTTAATAGTTCTGATTCTCTGTAAATCTTTACAATATTATCAGTTCTCACATTACCTAACCTTATCGGTAAAAATCCGCTAGGGTATATGTCACCATTATATGAGATAAATAACACCCCGCTTCCGTCTCTAGTTGGAATCACACTTTTGTCAACACCTTTCATAGGTTCACCAAGCATTTTTCTCAGCTTTATTATCAAAGGATTCGTAGTTTCAATATCCTCTGAGTATTCTAATTTAGCTCTCCTAAAGAATGGTGCCTCTACTGTCCTTACAATAAGGTCATATCTGGTTACTTCCACAAGGAATTCAATTACTTCTCTATAACGTTCGCGTGGAATATCGAGCTCTGCTGTCCCTCTACCTACCGGAATAAGAAAGAACACTTCCCACACTTTAACTTTTAAATCTTTTAATAACTTAACAATCTCGGGTAATTCCTCGTAATTCCTTTTCCAAACTAGCGTATTCACTTGAATATTAATTCCGTATCTCAATGCTGTCTCAATTCCCTTGATTGCATATTTATAACTCCCTAAACCTCTCAGCCAGTCGTGAGTTCGTGGTTGTGCACCATCAAGGCTTATGGACATGTATGATACTAAACCTCTCAGCTTCTCTATTGTCTCAGAGCTTAAGAGCTGGGAGGGGGCAGGTGCTATTGACGTAACTAATCCTAAAGATTTGGCGTAGGTTAAAAGTTCGAATATATCTTTCCGTAATAATGGGTCACCTCCCGTAAATACAATAACTACTTTACCAAACTCAGCGATCTCCTCTAGTAGTTTCTTTCCTTCTTCTGTACTCAACTCATCAGGTAAAGGGGAACTAATTGAGTTAGCTCTACAGTGTTTGCATGCCAGCGGGCAAGCTTTAGTTACTTCCCAGAAAATTAAATGTGGAGACTTTTCAAAGGGCATAATGGGTCACTCCCGAAAATATTTCCATACCAGTAATAGGCTCTTGCCCTATCTCCACCTTTACAATATTTCTTAAATTCACACTCAGCACATTTTCCTTCCTTGAGATATTTTTCGGTGTTAATGAACACGTCAGGAATAGAAGCGATTATTTCACTAAGCCTTTGAGTCTTAACGTTTCCTAATTTTACGAAATCAATAAACTGGCATGGATAAACGTCTCCATTTGGATATATCGATATCATCTTTCTACCACATCCACCTGAATTTTCTACAAACTTAAGGTATTGTTGAAACTCCTCTTCATTTCTAGCCAACTTCTTTGCGATGAAAATTCCATCAAAAGGTGCTAATGTAGTTTCTATCTCTATAACACCTTTGAGCTTGATCGAGTACTCAATGAGTTTGTTAATGAACTTCTCATATTGTTCTGGTGTATACATTAAATTGACTAATCCCTTTCCGCGACCGCTTGCTGATAAGTGGTAAAATGTAATTCTCTTTACTCCGAGCTTCAGTGCAAGTTCAATGTAACCATCTAATCTATCTATGTTTAACGAGGAAATTGTAAACCTTAAACCTACGTTAAGACCAACTTCCACAGAATTTTTAATGCCATTTATTGTCATGTTAAAGGCTCCGTCAACTCCCCTAAATTTATCATGAAATTCTGCACTATCGCTGTCAAGGCTTATACCTATATAAGAAAAGTTAAGTTCTTTTAACTTTCTGGCAACATCTTTAGTAATTAACGTGCCGTTAGTTGATAGGGCTAATCTCAATCCCTTCGCTCTAGCGTATGAAGTTAGTTTAAAGAAATCCCTTCGCATTAACGGTTCTCCACCACTCAATATTATCAGAGGGATTTTTAGCTCAGCAAACTGGTCTATCAAATTCAAAGCTTCCTCAGTACTTAAAGTGTCTTGTTTATCATTTGAGGCGTCGATATAGCAATGAATGCATTTTAAGTTGCACTTATAAGTCAAGTTCCATGTTACAACAGGTCGCAATACTTCGCTAAATTTGCTAAGGTTTTCTTTATTATATACCCCTTTAACACTAAAGGACACAGTGCCTAAACCAGTTGTCATCACGCTAACAGGAATCATAATTATAAATAATGTACTAATCTTAAATCAGGAATTTATGTAATCCTTACGGTGCTATGTATAACACTGTTAATAAGTGTTGGCTCCCTAATGTCATGCTGATTGTTTTTGAAGTCTAAAGAAAGCTTCCCAAAAGGGGTCTTCTGAAGGTTTCTCTATTCTCTTTTGACCTACGTAGACCCCTTCACCCTTCTCCACTCTTCCAACTATTTCAGCTTGTATGCCTTCTTTAATTAAGGCATCCCTTATTTCCACCTTGTCAGTTATTATTATCATCGTACCCTCGCTAATTGAGATGAATGGGTCTATACCTACTAAAGTCGTAACTGCTTTGACAGCACGGTTAATGAACAGTTTATCCTCAAATATTTCCAGCTTTTTACCAGTTACTTCGGATACTTCAACGAGGGCGTTCCATAGACCTCCTTCTGTTGCGTCGTGCATTAAGTGAATTCCTATTTTACTTGCAATTAGTCCGTCCTTCCAACAAGACATTTGCCAATACATGTCCAAGGCTTCTTTAAAGATGTCTGGAGGTAATCTTTGCCTAAAATACTCTGGGTAGAGGTTAGTTAAGAGACCGGTAGCTTCAATAGCTGGACCTTTTGTCACTATAATTAAATCGCCTTCTTTCACTTTTGATGGCATTCCTAGCTTCTCTTTGTCTCCAATTCCTATCATAGTGAAACCGCCTAGCATAGGGAAAGACACTCCTTCATATCTTCCCGTATGCCCGGCTACAACCATAACACCTATCTCTTTTAACGCCTCATGAATTCCGATCCACATATCCTTCAGTTCGTCATCTGTCATAGAAGGAGGTAAGTTAAGGTCAATCATAGCATATTTAGGAGGAATACCAGAAGTCATAACATCACTCGCTAGAATATGAACGGCAAACCATGCAGCCTTTCTGAAACCAAATTGTGGCACGATAAAAACTGGATCAGTCTTTACCACCATGACTTTATTACCTTCAAGTTCAATTGCTCCAGTATCAACACCATTCATGGGTGGTATTATTACTTCTTTGTGCCTTTCACCAAGATGTGGATAAATTACCTCGTCAAAAATTTTCTTTCCGATTTTACCAAGCATTGTTTGATGTAATAATGGTGGAAATAAAAGGTTTTAAGTAGATATGAAAATAGTTTATAATTGTATATTATTCCAAATAAAATACACTAATTCAAAAAAGACCTAGCTTTTAGGTTAACTAAGTTCACTTGAATAATTTGTTTTTTCTATATCTAATTTTTTAGAATATATTAATTAGCTGGCATTAGAATTTTATTCCGAAATTAGAGCACAAAGCTCAATTAAACTTATATTTGAAAGCGTACCCTGGGGCTAAAGGTATTCTTCTCTATATAGATAGAAGTAATTTTGAAATGGAGGAGTTTGAAGTTAACTTTGATCCCGAGTTATTTAACGAGTCTATAAAGAGAGTATAACTCCTTCACGAGTATGTGGCAAAGATAGAACTCCCACCTCCTGAGGCTAAGAATAACTCAGAGATGCAATGGCAGTGAAAGATTAAGCAAGATTGAGCAGAAATAAGGAACTATCAAGCTTTTTGTTAAAAGTTAATCATTTTCAAATTCCTCTATACACATATTAATCACGAATGTGAGGGACTGAGTAAAAGGTTATGTATCAAGAAGAAGTAAATTTTTATAAACAAGGTATTAGATGTGGTAAAAGTGAATAGAAGGTTTATTACACTTTCAATAGTTTTAATTTTTGTAATAATTTTATTGCTTCCCTACTTACTTTACCCATTTGAAATACCTTTAGACACATTTATCAAAGTTAGTGATTCAGATTTAGCTAACAATGCCTTAGCATGTATTGTCTTTATTTCGTGGTACGGCTGCCCCTATGGAGCGGCAGATAGTTGGGTATTATATGCATTTATTTCCCATTACGGTAAAGTCCTTTACAATTTCTCTTATTCAGACCCTAACGACGTATACCCTAATACTCCCTCTCTTATCTTTCTAAGTTTTCAGCCAAATTCATCAATTCACTTTAAGTTCCTTTATCTCTATAACCGTTACCTTAACGCTACAGCAACTGGTTTGCAAGTAAGTAACTACGTCAAATACGGATTATCTCAGATACAACAATATTTACCTCAATATTATCAAATAGTTAAAGAATATGTAGTAGACAAGTGGGCACAAGGTGGATTCTTCCAATCTGCTGCGTATATGGGTAATCCTCCACATATACCTACGACTATTATAGTTTCAGGGAATAAAGGTACGTATATACTAATAGGCTATTTAATAAACCCGTCTTTGATACAAAACGAGAATCCACAATACTTAATAAACCATTTGGATCAGAGTTATATACAATCTGGGGTAAAAGATATACAAGATTTAGTCTAGTTTTTCTACGTCTAGTGAAAGATCAATGGCCTTTACACTGTGAGTTATATAACCACTAGAGATTATATCTACCCCAGTTTTTGCGTATTCCACCACATTGTCAGGGGTTATCCTTCCCGAGGCTTCTATTAATAACTTTCCTTTTAGATGGGAAACGACCTCTCTTACTTCATCTGGGGTCATATTATCTAAGAGAATAATATCGGCTTTAGCTTCGTATGCCTCTATAGCTTCTTTTAAACTAGTCACTTCTACCTCTATCTTCTTTGAGAAACTTACATATTTTCTAACGTTCTCTATAACATTTCTTATTCCACCTAGTAATGCTATGTGGTTATCTTTTATCAAAACCATGTCGGACAGATTGTATCTATGAGGGTCTCCGCCGCCAACTTCTATAGCATACTTTTCGAATAATCTTAAACCGGGAGTGGTTTTCCTAGTTCCGGCAATAACAACATTAGGGTTAACGGTTCTTGCAAGCCTCACCATTAAGGATGTCGTAGTAGCTATCCCAGAAAGTCTGCTAAGTAAGTTAAGTAATGTTCTCTCGACCATTAGAATGTCTTCTCCGTCCCCTTCGAAAATAAGTAATTTATCTCCTCTTTTGAAGTAATACCCGTCTGGCTTAGCTTCTATAACCTTTAATCGTATTTCTTCTAAAAACGGCACAAGAAACTTATTTCCTGCTAACAAACCTTCTTCTTTAGCTACTACATAAGCTCTACACTTAACCCCTTTTACGGCCTTACTTGTAACGTCCTCAGGTAATACATCTTCTTCTAGGAATTCTAACAATCTTCTAGATATAAGTTTTTCTAATATCATTTCTTACATGCCTGGATGAAGTTTTTAAATACTTCAATCCCTTTTTCAGTATGCTTAACCTCAGGATGGAACTGAACCCCGAAAATTGTATTATCGTTATTCACCATAGCTTGTACTTTAGCGTTCTCACTATGTGCTATCACTCTGAACCCATTAGGCGGTAATATAACTTCGTCTGTATGACTTTCCCAAGCCTTTACAGACGGTTTTAAACCTCTTAGTAACGTATCTTCATCGTCAATTATAACGTTAACTAAGCCGTACTCTGGGTTTTTAGCTTTGCTTACTTCTCCTCCTAGAACTTTTGCTATTAACTGGTGTCCTAAGCATATACCCATTTTAGGTAAAGTGGTTTTTAGTACATACTCTTTAGCGTTACCCATTTTATCTAATTCCGTGACTACGGAATAAGGACCTCCACCGAAAATGATACAATCGAAATTATTTAAGAACTCCACTGGTTTGTCAGGAGTGACGGCTACTGCCTCAACTCCGAGGTATTTAAGGTCTTTTACTATAAGGTGATTATACTGTCCTCCAAAGTAAATTACAGCTATTTTCACTGCGAGTCAAATATTTATCTCCTTAGGATTAAAGCTTTTATAATCAGAACATAAGTTCGATATTAAATGATCTATATTATAGGCTCCGGAATTGCAGGTCTCTCCGCAGCTGTATCGTTGAAGATGGCGGGTTATAAGGTTACGGTAATTACTAAGAAAGTAGACGGAGGGTCAACACCAATAGCCAAAGGCGGTGTTGCTGTAGCAGTATCTGTTGATGATAGCCCGGAATTGCATGCGGAAGATACGATCAAAGTGGGAGATGGACTTTGTGATATTAGAACAGTTAGATATGTTACACAAGAAGGGAAACACGCTGTCGAAACTCTTCAGTCTTGGGGATTTGAGTTCGATAAAGGGCTGAGGCTAGAGGGAGGTCATTCAAGGCGTAGAGTAATGTATAAGACTGATGAGACTGGAGGGGAGATATTCAGGTTTTTGCTAACTAAAGCTCGTTCTCTTGGGATTCCAGTTGTAGAAGACATGGTAACAGATTTGATAGTTAAAGAAGGAGAGGTCAGAGGTTTTGTCACAAAAACGAGAGGAATTATAGAGGATGCAGATAAAGTCGTTTTGGCTACTGGTGGTTATTCGTACTTATTTGAGTTCACATCTACGCAACCTACAAATATCGGAGAAGGAATCGCTATGGCTTTTAAAGCAGGAGCTGTAGTGGGCGATATGGAGTTTGTTCAATTTCATCCTACTGTAACAAAATTGGACGGAGAGACCTTCCTTATGACCGAAACGCTAAGAGGGGAAGGAGCTAAAGTTGTAAACGAGAAGGGCGAGAGATTTCTTTTTAATTACCATCCCAAAGGGGAACTGGCTCCTAGAGACATATTATCAAGGGCAATATATATCGAGATGTTGAAGGGCCACCAGGTTTTCATGGATTTAAGGGGTATAGAAGATTTTCAGAGAAAATTTCCAGTAGTAGCATCTTATCTAGCCAGACACGGAAGAGATCCTAAGAAAGATCTTATTCCTATTTCTCCCGCTGCTCATTTTGTAGATGGAGGAATAAGAGTGAATATTAGGGGAGAGAGCAGTGTGAAGAACCTTTACGCAATAGGCGAGGTAAGTGATAGCGGTCTTCACGGCGCTAATAGGCTGGCCAGTAACTCCCTCCTTGAAGGACTAGTCTTCGGAATTAATTTACCACAATATGTTGACCTTCAATGGGAGGGAATAACAACTGGAGACGGAATAATGAAAACTCTAAAACTTGTTGAAGATGAAGGAATAGATAACACCTTAACATTAAACGAAATAAGAAAGTTAAACTGGGAAAACTTGGGGATAATTAGGAATCACGAAAAATTGTCAAAACTTACTTCAGTATACTACCCCTCAAAAAGTAGACCAGAGATTTTGATCTCGTATCTAACGGCGTTAGCCGCAGATATTAGGACAGAAAGTAGGGGTAATCATTATAGAGAAGACTATCCGTTCAAAGATCCGAGATGGGAAAAGAGAATATACTTCAGAGTATCTAACTCTTAAATATGGAGTGTAGAGCGGCTGTAATCGTCGTTGTTTCACGCAACGGTAGGATTTTAGTAATTAAGAGAAAAGAGAGGCCTAATGATCCTTGGAGCGGTCACATCGCATTCCCTGGTGGGAGAAGGGAGGGTAGTGAAACATGTGATGAAACTGCATTAAGAGAATGTATCGAAGAAGTGGGAATTAAGCCTAGATTAGTTAAAGACATAGGAATATATTTCCCTAATAACGCTCCTGATATGAAAGTGAGAGCCTACTTAGGTTGTGTAGATGAAGAATTTATTCCACAGATCCAGAAGGACGAGGTAGATATGGCAATTTGGATAAATCCTGAGCAATTGGAAATTAGGAGTGACGAATTTTATTTTAATGGTTTTAGGATATGGGGAATGACTTTCAGAATTTTAAAAGACGTCCTAGAAAAAAGATTCTATGAAGAGTGCTTAAAGAAATAGTTCAGTCCGGCAACGATTCTTCACTGGTCGGTTCCGTCTTCACTCATCATTTTAGTAGTAAATTCTCATACTCCTTAACATAGTTTACGCTTCTCTTTGTATCACTGAATAGTTTGGATGCTTCTTCTACGTCCTCTGGCATTACCATGTCCCTTCCTTTCTTTTGAGCTATCACTAGTGATGGCTCGAGTAACTGTACTGAGTATCTTAAGCTGTTCTCAACTCCTAGTTTAGTAAGTAATTCTAACGCTTTTTCGTCAAGTTTTACATCTATTTCGTCAGCGCGTATCTTTATTATCTCTTTTATTTCGTCTTGGTTATACGGTCTCGTGGGTATAATTAATAATCTATCCAATAGATCGAGCGGCATTCCGTGGGGAGACTCTATATCTGTTCCTCTTATCTTCGTTATACCTCTATTAGTTGCAAGGATTAGTATAGGGGCTAGATCGGATTCAAGTGCTTTGGTGAGGAATGAGAAGGCTTCAATGTCTAACATGTGTGCGTCATCAATGAATAATACTCCGGGAATCAGTTCCGCTTCTCCTTTACTTACCATATCCTTTACTAACTTGTCTACTTGCTTTCTGATATCCTGGTTTATTTCTCTCTCTGTAAAGAAACTAAACAAAGCAGTAATTGATATACTTTGCGCAGCTATGTTTAAGTCTAAGTCGTGGAGAGTTACAGTAAAGGTGATATCTTTTTCCTTCTTCACTTGACCGCTCGGTACTTCTACTTGCTTTATAACATCTATATCATAAGTCTTTTCACTCTCTATTCCTTTAGCTCTACCAACTCTAGATACCTCACCAGTTTCAGCGTCAATCCATATCACGTCTCCCTTTCTTATATTCATTTTCATTAATTGAGCAGCTATCACGTCTCCGACGTTCAAAGTTCTCTCGTCATCCTTAGTAGCCAAAGTTA
Organism: Stygiolobus azoricus; assembly: GCF_009729035.1. NCBI lineage: Archaea > Thermoproteati > Thermoproteota > Thermoprotei > Sulfolobales > Sulfolobaceae > Stygiolobus > Stygiolobus azoricus. The sequence goes on along the minus strand of NZ_CP045483.1, from coordinate 228,576 downwards.
TTTGGGCTTCTCTTGGCATTACTGCATATGGGTTCAGTCTGCTCCTTGCTACCTTGAGCTTTATATCCTTCACAACTCCCTCGTATACTGTTCTCCTCTGTTTAATCCTGACACCTAAAGATTTTCTTATTGCTTGTGTTAAAATCTCAGTTTTCTTTAACTCCGTTGAGTATATCTCTGATGCATTCATTATGGTAAACGGAGTATCCTCACCCAGTTCTCTAGCTATTGCGATTGCCAACGCTGTTTTACCAGTACCAGGTGGGCCTACAAAAAGGATGCCTTTTCCTGCCATTTTGCCTTGTTTTATAAGTTGGACTACTATTCCAGCTGCTTCTCTAGCTTCCATCTGACCTACTAGCCCGTCAGCCTTAAACTTAGGTTTTCCCTTTTCGTCTAGTCCTAGTCCTGATATATGGCTGTGAATAGATGCTTTCTCTCTTTCTACTTTTTTAATTTCTCTTATCTCGGCCATTAATTTTAAATTATAAAAAATGCTTTTGAGTTTAACTCAAAATTAATATGAAGTTATACTTATTTTCAGTTACTGAATAGAACTATCGATTTCTTTACCTATTGTTACAGCCCTCTGATAAGCTGATTCGACAGTTTTTATAATAGCAGACTTGACACCCTCACTTTCCATAACCATAAGACCACGTATAGTAGTGCCTGCAGGAGTTGTCACTTGGTCTCTGAGAAATACTGGATGCGTTTTACATTTCTTAAGCATCGTGACTGTCCCTTCAACCATATCTAAAATAGCATTATAAGCAAGATCTCGTGGCATACCACAAGCTACTGCACCGAGGGCAAAGGCGTCTATAATTTCAGCTAAGAAAGCAGGACCACTTCCTATAATTGCTGTCCATGCATCTAGCAATTCCTCCTGAACCCAATATACGTTTCCTATCAAAGAAAAGATCTTCTCAACGATCTCGTCTTTTTCTGGTGTTATTGCTGTAGTAGCCTTGCCTACAACAGCATTAATGTTAGGCATTGCTCTAAATACTTTAGCTCCTCTAAGGAGTCTTGAAAGCGTTTCTAGTCTCACACCTGCCATTACCGAGATAACTTTCTTTCCTTCCCACGAATTAGTGTCTATTTCTGAGAGTAACGGTTTAAAGTGCTGAGGTTTTACACTGATGATCACTACGTCAGCCTGGCTTACAGCGTACGAGTTATTTCTCGTTGAGTTTATGCCAAGTTCTTGGACTTTTTTTAATGTAGTTTCGTTTCTTGCCGTTGCTATAACTTCAAATTCATCCTTAATAGACCTAGCAATTGCTGTGCCGATCTTCCCCGCACCTAAAATAGCTACTCTAACCATTTAGAAGATTTTTAATAACTATTGTAAATAATCTTTCTTATGCCACAATACGAGATCCAAGGAGATGATTTACAGTACCTTAAGGTCTACTTAGCTCCAGGTGAGGGAATATATGCCGATGCAGGGCATATGGTAATGAAGGATAATATTGTTAATCTGCAAACAAAGTTAAGAGGCGGTCTTTTATCCGGAATCAAGAGGGCGTTAACTGGTGGTTCGTTTTTTGTAACTGAGTTCTACGGCCCTGGACAAGTCGTACTGTCGGGGATATTCCCCGGCAAAATAGTCCAAATTCCGTTACAAGGTAGAGGGATTCTTGCTGAGTCCCACTCCTTTTTAGCCGCTGAGACCACTGTAAATTACGATGCTACTTTATCCAGACTAACGGCTGGAATATTAGGAGGAGAGGGACTTTTCTTAGCAAGATTTACCGGTTTCGGCAACTTGTTCCTACACTCTTATGGCGGATTAATTGTAAGGGATCTACAACCAGGTGAAACGATACAAGTTGAAGCTTCTCACTTAATGGCATTTGAGGAAGGAATGCCTTACTCTGTCCAGCTTGTCGGAGGACTCAGGTCTATTTTCTTTGCCCATGAAGGACTTTTCTTTGTCACTATAACTGGCCCTGGACGGGTATGGTTGCATACATTAACGGCTGAACAACTCGCTTCAGCACTAATCCCATATCTGCCCAGTGGACAACAAGGTGGTATTCAGCTTCCGTTTTAAGGTGTTCAGATGTTCTTTAATGTTGAACCTAAAAATAAGTATATTTATGTAAAGGGAAAAGGAGTAGCAGGGAAACAGATAGTTTTCCCTACGTGGGTTCCAGGGTCTTACTTCATAAGAGAGCAAGAGAAGAACGTCGTGATGCTAAGAGGAGCTTCCCTTGTTTCCAAGAACAAGTACTTTCTCGTTGATGACGAATTTGAGTATGTCTATTCAGCAATATCTAAAGATCAAAGAGAGACTATTTCAACGGTAGATTATATATTTATAAATCCCGTGTCAGTGTTTCCCTATCAGGATTTAAACGAAGAATATTGTATAAGCTTAAAATTACCTAATAACTGGGTAGTTCACACTACTTTGAAGGAAATTGGAAAATTTACATATTGTGCAAGGAACTATGATGAGTTTGCGGACTCACCTATTCAGGCCTCCCCTAAATTGAATCTGATTAAGGTTACTGAGTTTCACTCGATTTCCACAGTCAATAACGTCAACGAGCTGGAAAAGTTATCTAAAGTCATTAACTTTCTAGATTCCTCTTTATCAATTGACAACAAAGACAAACAACACTACATATTCTTCTTCAGGCGTAGTGATGTAAACTTCGGCGGTATTGAGCACGAGAACTCATCGGCAATTGTTGTACCGTGGAACAGAGAGGATTTGCTGTGGTTGTTTGCCCATGAATATGTGCATAAGTGGAATGTTAAGAGGCTAAAACCTAGAGAATTAATGCGTATTGACTATGAGAGGGAAAATTATACGGAACTACTGTGGTTTGCTGAAGGAGTTACCGACTACCTAGCATTCTTGTCTCTTGTGCTGAGTAAGGTAATTGACACACAACAAGGTCTAAAGTCTATTTCGAATATCCTCTCGAACTTGACCTATCCTGGAATAAAGAGGATGAGCTTGGCAGAGTCATCAAAACTAACGTGGATAAAGCTTTATAAACGTGACGATAATTTCCTCAATATAGGCGTTTCGTATTATGACCTTGGGTTCGTAGTAGGTCTACTCATGGACTTGAAAATAAGAGAAAACAGTGATAACCATTACGACATTTATTCAGTGTTTAAGGCTCTCTACTTGAGGTTTAAAGAGACCGGTTATACCTATAATGATATAAGAAACGTTGCAGAAGAGTATGGGGTTGATTTCCTCGATGAACTAGTATATAAGAGGGATCCTCCTATCTTTAAGCACCTTTCGAAATATGTTGAAGTTGAGTTTGTGGATCGAGGTAAACCTTACATTGGTATAAGGCTAGAAGGAAATAAGATTACTTTTGTTGAGGATGGTTCACCTGCAGATAATGCTGGTCTATTCCCAGGGGATGAGATAATTGCAGTGAACGGTGTGAAAGGAGCGAATATTCAAGAAGGACAATCACTAGACTTGTTAATTATTAGAGAGGGTGTTGTAAAGAATTTTGAGGTTCTTCCCGGTACTAGTCCGGGGCATACAGTTAAGATAAAGAGCAATGGTGGTGTTTTCGAGAAGGTTTTCGGCAAAGGTGAAGGTGTGTCAGACAAGAAGTTAATTTAGCTAACAGTAATCACTCTTAGTGACTTCTCTAATTCTCTCATCGCCACCGATTTCCTTAATGAACTTATAGACGCTCTTCGGTACTAGCTCTCCCCATTTCGGATCGTTTTCTAACATCAACTTTCTTATTCTAGTAGCATTGTATATCTCTCTATTAAATATTGGCACTTGATCTGTTAGATATCCGGCTTCTTTTGCCACTGTGTATACTAAAGGGTTTCCACTTACTATCACATCAAACGGTGGTGAGTACATTTCTACTATTCTTATCCAGTTCTTGTTTGTAAAGGATTCCATTATAGGGAACAGAATAACCTTTCGAAAATCTACGTCGTACTCCTTTAGGCTCTCTCTTATCATTATAAGTCTCTCCCCAGCTGTGAAGGGATTATAAATCGAATGGCTCTCTTGGCCACTTCCTATAAGGATAATTACTTTATCGTACTTATTCAATAACCATTGGATAGCAGCCATATGCCCTAGATGAAAGGGCTGAAATCTACCTGGAAATAGAACCCTCATTTTTCTCACTCAGTTTGTAAGCTAATTCAACAAATTTGTCGGGGTTCATGATATGGTAGGGGTCTATTAAATCCTTTATTCCCTTCATTATTTTTAAAACCTCTTTACCGTTATGTGCAATAAGTTGCTCAGCCAGTACCTTAGCCTTCTGAACTCCTATACCATGTTCTCCCGATACGGAACCTCCTAGCTCTATCGCTATCTTAGCGACTTCTTCAAAGATCTCTTGAGCTTTTACCGGGTCGTCTAGAATTATGTTAGGATGTAAATTACCGTCGCCTATATGGGCTATTACTGGCATTCTTATGTTGTACTTCTTTTCGATCTCTTTTATTCTCTTTATAGCATCAATTAAACGGGAGACTGGTACTACTATGTCCTCTACATACATTAGTTTTGCTTCTGCTTTAAGTGCTATTGCCGATTGTGCCCTGATTGAATATATTTTCTCTGCTTCATCTCCCTCGGTTATTATGTATTTTTTACCCGCTAGAAGATCTAGAAGTTTTTGCAAATAGTCTTCTTCAACTGAAATGATGAAAGCACCTCCTCCGCTCTCATCAAGTCCCGCATTTAACTGCCTATTTAGAGCTCTCACTACTTGGTCATCAATATATTCGGCTATTTCAGGAAGGATCCCTTTCTTTCTTATGTTAAAAATTAATTTCCCAGCTTCCTCTACATCATTTACATAAACTAGTAGTGTGTAACTTTTCCTTTGAGGTAAAGGTATTATCCTCAGCCAAATCTCGGTTATTATTCCCAATGTTCCTTCACTGCCTACGAACAAGTGTAGAAGGTCATATCCTCCTCTGTTTTTCCTTAGGGGTTCTCCAATTTTCACAACCTTTCCGTTAGGTAAAACTACCCTTAATGCTAATACCCAGTCTCTGAAAGTTCCGTATTTTACCCCTCTCATTCCACCTGAAGCATTAGCAGTAGCCCCGCCAACTGAGCAAAGAAAGTAACTTGCTGGGTCTGGTGGGAAGAAAAATCCTTTTTTGTTAAGTTCTACATTGAGTCTCTCGAGATTTACTGCAGGTTGGACTCTAACATACCAGTCTATCTCGTTAATTTCTAAGATCTTGTCCATACGTTTCATGTCTACTAAGATACATCCCTCACATTGTAGGTGACCAGCAAGGCTTGTCCCTGCACCATAAGTCACAATAGGGATTTTGTTATCCCTAGCGTAATTAACTATTCTTACCACTTCATCTTCACTTTTTGGGTAAGCAATAATCTTAGGTTTTATTTTAAATCCTGCAAAGTCCTCCCTTTCTTTTCCCTCTTCTATTTCAATCCCTTCTAGCACATGAACTACTATGAGCTTTCCAAAATTTATGAATATATGTTAAATCAAATCGGCTTTAGTGTGAGTATTGAAAAATTCGATGTTCGTTATTTTTTATAGACGGATTTATAGGGACAGCCCACCATATAAATATTGGATGAAGAACAGCGGATCTGCAGAGCGTGATGATGAGTGTATTGGGTTAGAAAGGGTATAATAGGCGGATCCCCTATACCTTATACCCGGGATGAGTTAGAAGAGTGGAGGCAAAGAGGTGTAAAAAGAGTTCTAATTTTGCCCGAGGATTGGGAAATAGAAGAGGCATGGGGCAACGTAGACTATTATTATGAAACTTTAAAAGAACTAGGTTTTGAGTACTATCATATTAGGATACCAGATGGTCATCCTCCTACTATGGAGCAGTTTATCAGAATTTATAATTGGCTTAAACAAGGAAACGGCAATCTAGTTCATTGCGTAGGCGGTATGGGAAGGACTGGAACTGTGATAGCAAGTTACTTAGTTTTATCTGAAGGCCTAGATGCAGAATCTGCTATAGATGAAGTAAGGCGATATAAACCTGGTGCAGTCCAAACTTATGAGCAAGAGCTTTTTGTATTAAAAGTGGAAAGGTCGAAGGGTAAGTGGAAGACCCACTTTTAAATTTCTTAGTAAAGTTTCAGAATTTAGTTGCTAAGAATGTAAGTATAACACACTTAGGAGTAGAAAATGTGAAAAGCATATGTGCTTTAGACATAGCATACAAAGGTAATATAGGCTATGCAGTAGCAGTTTACTTTGACGGCAATAAATACGAGCATTACGTCTTCGCTGGTGAGGTAAACTTTCCCTATATTCCTACGTTTTTATTCATGAGAGAGGCTCCACTAATGATGAAAGCTCTCGAAAAATACCAAGACCAATGTCAACTAACGCTAGTTGATGGTCACGGGCTAGCCCATCCCAGAAGGAGCGGAATAGCTACAGTCATAGGTGTTTTACTGAATATTCCGACAATAGGTGTAGCTAAATCGAGGTTGTTCGGAGAAGAGGTTAGAGAAGGTGAAGAAACTTACATAGTTGTTAACGGAGAAAAAGTTGGTGTGAAACGAGGGAAATACTATTTTAGCATAGGTAATAAGGTAGATTTAGTCGACGTGATCACGTTATCCAGACTTGGTTATCCTGAAGCACTTAAGTTGGCTGATAAAATTTCTAAAGAGGCAAAGGGAAAAAGGTGAAATTTGCTTTTATAAAAGGTTAAAAAGTTAACAGATAAACTTTTAATTATGAAAGTCACCGTAGAAACTCCCGATATTCCCGAAGAGAAAGAACTCGAATTAGATCCTTCTACTACTGCTCTGGTAATAGTTGATATGCAAAACGATTTCGTGAGAAAGGAAGGGAAGTTATACGTACCTACGGCAGAAGCTACAATTCCTGCTATTAAAAGATTGATACAAAAAGCGAGAAGTGAAGGGGCTTACGTTATTTTTACTCAGGATTGGCATATGAAGGATGATCCGGAATTCAAAATTTGGGGAGAACACGCTGTTGCAGGAACTTGGGGTGCTGAAATCGTAGACGAGTTAAAGCCTGAGAAAGACGATTTCCTAATAAAGAAATACAGATACGACGCGTTTTTCGAGACCCCGTTAGATTACATATTGAGAGTGAAGGGGATTAAGAACGTAATTATGACCGGAACAGTAGCTAATATCTGTGTGCTTCACACGGCTGGTAGCGCGGCTTTAAGGTGGTATAACGTGGTTGTAGCAAAGGATGGTATTTCAGCTTTAACAGATTTTGATTACTATGCCTCATTAAGGCAAGTAGATTTTCTGTATAAAGGAAAGATTTCTACCTCGGAAGGGATAAAATTTATTACTAGAAAGTAACGAATGATGAGACATGGATTATTACGCTATCGTGCATAACGATTTTGATGGAACTGCGTCGGCTGCGATATACGCTAGGGCTGTTAACTCTTTACCGAAAAAAGTGTTTTTTACAGAACCTACTAAGATTCATAATTTATTAAAGAGCTTGGAATTAAGAGGAGTTTATAAAATTATGATAGCTGATATAGGTTTAAACGCATCTACTTTAGACAATGTGATTGAGAACTTAAAGAAATTAATAAGTCAAGGAGCAGAAATAGAGTGGTTCGATCACCATGTGTGGAAGGAGGAGTGGAAGAGGAAGTTACAAGAATCAGGAGTTAAAGTGTATCACGATTTGTCTACATGTGGTGCGGGAGTAGTAAATAAGAATCTGAATCCGCAAGATGAGTTCTCAAGAAAGTTAGCTAGTGCTGATTGTTCAGTAGACATCTGGCTTCATGATGATCCCATGGGTGAAAAATTAAGGCGTGTTGTGGAGTATAATAAAGACTATAAGTGGAAGGAGTACTTAATCAATAAGTTTTACAATGGAGTTCTATGGGATGATGAATTTGAAAAGATTTTGCTCGATCAAATAGACAAGGAGTTAAAGGGTTACGAGAACTTACATAAATACATCAGAGTTCTGAATATCAACGGAAAGAACATAGTAGTGGCTGTGAGATGGAGAGGCCCACCGGATATTAGTTATGCCTCCCAATTCTTGATGAACCGATACAGTGCAATAGTTTACGCATCAGTGAACGGAAAGGCAATATCATTTAGAAGTAACAGTATAGACGTGAGGAGGTTTGCCGAAAAACTAGGTGGCGGTGGTCACATACTAGCAGCTGGTGCAGGTCTTAAAGCTCCATTCTGGAGGTTTCTCCTTCATAGGCTAGGAATTAGGGGCCCGTTGTTAAATTGGGCCTCTGAAATAGTTAAAAAAGTCGTAACTGAGACTGGTCTTATATCTTATGAAGGTAAGAAGAACGTAACTATGTGAAGAAAATTGTGAAAATGATTATGTCTCCTTTTAAAATAAAAGATTTTTCGTTTTACTTTTGATTAGAAATACTTTAAAAAGTCAAAACGTTTTGAGATCATAGTGATTCTAAAATGGTCAAACTATATCAGAAGTTCCCTGATACACAAGTTCTAACCACTAAAGGTCCAATAGACTTCTATAAAGATGTATTCGGCAAAGGAAAGTGGTTATTCTTATTTGCACATCCCGCTGACTTTACGCCAGTATGTACTACTGAGTTTGTAGCCTTCTCTCAGAAGTATGAAGAGTTTAAGAAACTAGGTGTAGAATTAATTGGATTAAGCGTTGATAGTGTTTATTCACACATACAGTGGTTAATGGATATAGAGCAGAGGTACGGTGTAAAAGTACCCTTCCCAGTAATTGCTGACCCTGATAAGAAGTTTGCAAGAATGTTAGATGCGTTAGACGAGGCATCAGGCCAGACTATAAGGATTGTAGTGCTAGCTTCGCCTGACGGTATAATCAGGTTTGTAGCTCAATACCCGATGGAATATGGTAGAAACATTGATGAGTTACTGAGGATAACTAAGGCAGCAATAGTAAACTATAAGGCAAAAGTCGTACTACCGGCAAACTGGCAACCTGGACAAGATGTAATTGTACCTCCACCTACTGTATTTGACGAAGCTGAAATGAGAATGAAGCTACCTAATGCCAAGGCTTGGTACTTATTCTTCAAGAAATACGAAGAGCTACCTCCTGATCAAAGAGTCTAAATTTATTAATAATATTTTTTTATTTGCTGGAAATGCCACGTTGTAGACTTTAGTTTTTCTCACTTCTCCATAAACTACTTTGGCGTAGTGTGCATGTCCGTGTATAGCTAGATCTGGTAGACATTCCGTTGTTTCTAGTATCTGATATCCAAGATTAGGGTAGATTGATTTCTTTTCACCGAAAACTGTTCGAAAAGTTGGTGCGTAATGGGTAAGGAGGATCTTCAAATCTCCTTTGCTTTCGCAAAGTAATTTTTCTATCTTTTCTTTCCTCTCTTGATAAATTCTTTCATCTACCCCGTGAAGCATCTGCCATTTTGTAGGTTTCTCTAGGATACCTTCACTACCTACTATAACGATTTTTAACCCTTGTATCTCTACGGTTGTAGATTGTTCCTCTAACCATATTATTTCACTAAAAAACTTCTTATAATATTCTCTCTTGTCTGTAAAATCCTCATTTCCGAAAACAGCAACAGTCTTATACTTCTTTAGGACTTCGTAAATCGGAGTAAAGTGTCTATATTCCCCTTGTTCTGCCAGATCTCCAGCTAGTAAAAATAGCGAAATCTCTGCCTCTCTAATTTTGCTGAAAGACGCAAAGAACTGAGTTAGATATTTGGGTGAATGGAGATCAGCCGTTGCAGCTATCAACATCAATTTATATTTATCTCTAGCAATTAGAAAAGTATTGTGAGATTAGAAGGTATAGCTGATTTACCCCTCCATGAGGGCAAAGTTCCTCCTTGGTTAGCCTCTATAATGAAGAGACTATCAAAAGCGATTATAGACGTTATGATTATAGAATGGGGAGAAGAAAAAGTATTAGAAAGGTTGTCAAATCCCTTATGGTTTCAAGCATTTAATAACGTAATAGGTATGGATTGGGACTCTTCTGGATCAACAACTGTAACTTTGGGAATATTAAAGGAAGTAGTAAACATCGACGATGAAGGCATTGCTGTATTAGGAGGAAAAGGTAAAAAAGCGCTTAAAGTCCCAGATGAATTAAAGGTTCTAGATAAAAAGATCGATGCGGATGTCGGGGAACTGGAAAGGGCTAGTAGGCTAGTTGCTAAAGTAGATAGCGTATTAGTTCAAGACGGTCACACATTATATCATCATTCTGTGTTAGTTACTAAGAGTGGTAAATGGGCGATAATACAACAGGGCATGAATCTTAAGACAAGATATGCTAGAAGATATCATTGGTTTTATACAAGAAAATTTACGGTGGAACCTCATCAAGGTATAGCCGGGATAAGGCAGGATGTAGCCATAGATAGTGTAAAAGGTGATAGAGAGAATACGCGTAAACTACTACTCGATTTAGTGAAAGAGAATCCGACTAAAGTAATATCTCAGATAGAAATGGCACAGAACCTGCTTAAAGGTCAGACTGCACTGTTCTCTCAAGCGTTTAATGTGAAAATATCTCCTAAAGTAAAGTTAATCTACATGAAACCTAATGACTTGAGAAGGGTCAAGGAAGTGTTGAATAAGGTCTATGAGTCTAACCCAATAAACCTAGAGGAGGCATTATTGAATGGTATAGGCCCTTCTACGGCTAGGGCATTGTATCTTGTAGCTGACTTAATCTACAATGAACCACCGTCTTACGAGGACCCTGTTAATTATCCTTATGATCCGTTTAAATATGCATATGCCATAGGAGGTAAGGACGGCATACCTTTTCCCGTGAATAGGAAGGTAGCTTATGAAGTAATTTACACCTTAGAAGATATTATAGAAAAGATAAAAGTGGAGAAGAAAGATAAAGAGTTTGCTTTGAGTAAATTAAAGGAGTTGGCTAAACATGGAGATAAAGAAGGGTCTTGAGGACGTTTATGTTAAAGAGACGGAAATAACTTATATAGACGGTGAACTAGGTAGACTTTATTATAGAGGATATTCTATTTACGACTTGGCTGAATTTTCCAATTTTGAAGAAACTAGTTACCTTATACTTTACGGGAAGCTACCTAACATATATGAGTACGAAAATTTCGTTAAGTCTTTGAGGGAATCGAGGGGTATTTCAGATAGGGTTAAAGAATTTTTAAAAAGCGTAAAAAAGAATGCTGATCCCATGGACGTACTGAGAACAGCAGTCAGTATTATGGGGCTCGAGGAAAATACTCATACTTACAATGTTTCAGAACAGAGTATAATTAACCTAATATCTAAATTTCCTACTATAATTTCTTACTATATCAGATTAAGGAGGGATTTAGAGCCTGTAGAACCAGACACAAGCCTTTCACATGCAGCAAATTTCCTCTACATGGTTAATGGAACAAAACCTAGTGAAGAGGAATATAAGGCAATGGACGTTGCCATGATTCTCCATATAGATCATGAAATGAATGCGTCCACTTTTGCTTCCTTGGTAGTAGCATCCACGCTTTCCGACATATACTCATCTATTATAGCAGGCATATCAGCGTTAAAAGGTCCATTACACGGGGGTGCAAATTATGAAGCCCTCAAGATGTTCAAGGAAATAGGATATATAGAAAATGTAGAGAAATACATTCTTAATAGACTGGCTAATAAACAAAGGATAATGGGTTTTGGTCATAGAGTTTACAAGACCTATGATCCGAGGGCTAGAATATTGAAGGCCTATGCAAAACTGTTAGCTGAAAAAAAGGGAGGAGAGATTAAGAGACTTTATGAGATAGCCGAGAAGGTAGAGGAGATAGGAATTAAGCATTTAGGACCAAAAGGCATATACCCTAATGTAGACTTCTACTCTAGCATCGTATTTTATGCACTAGGCTTCGAGCCAGAGTTCTTCCCGACGGTTTTTGCGTCGGCTAGGGTTACTGGATGGATAGCACATATATTAGAGTACGTGAAAGATAACAAGATAATAAGACCTAAAGCGTACTATAAGGGTGAAATAGGCAGGAAATATATTCCTATAGATAGTAGGTGATGGTGTAACATAAACGTTTTTAGAGTAGGTTTTTAACCTTCGTGTAAGGAGATAACTTAAATGATTAAGTTTAAACTGAATAAAGAGGAGGAACTCTTCATTAAACTGGTGAAAATTGGCGAGGACCTGAAAGTAGCTTGTGATAGTCTTAGGCAATTATTCGTTGGAGTTTTAAATAATGAAGAAGATACCGTGAATTCAAATATAGTTAAGATCAAGACGGTAACCGAAAGGATAGCAATGTCTAGAGAGGAAACATTATCCATTATATATGGTGGAGCGTTTTTACCAGATTTTAAGGAAGCTATGGTAATGCTAACTCAGGCACTATATCAAACCAGTGCTGCAATAAAAGACGCTGCGAGGGCTGTATCTTCTAGAAAACCAGCGGAGAAATGCCTCATTAACTTGAGGGAGAGTATATTATCTTATTTGTCTACGATAGATGAGGCATCAGCGAGGCTGGAGGATATGTTATCTAAACTATCCAATGACATTAATGAAGCGCTAAAAGTAGGGAAAGAGATACAAATGTTAGAGAGGAGTGGTGATGAGCTAAAGGATATGCTCATTTCAAGACTATATTCAATGGAGAAAGACATAGACCTTATCACTATCCTTCAGATGAGGGATGTAATATTCTTCTTGGATGACATTCTTGACTTCATGGAAGACGCTACATTAAGTATTGAAGTCCTCTATGCTACGTTAAAGTCCTAATATGCTCCTTAAAATCCCATAAGTCGCAAGGCTCACAATCATTGCCAACATGGGGGAAACGACCCATCCTTTCGCAATTTGTTTCAACTGCTTTTGAACGTCATATCCAAAGCTTCTCAAACTCAATCCTATTATTCCACCCATAATTGTCTGCGTTATTGATATGGGGACACCAAAAATGGTAAATACCTCAGATATTATGTCACTTCCTATAAGTGCTGAAGAAGCTGCAGTATACCCGAGCCTTGTTATTCTAAAGCCTACCGTTATTACAGCCTTTCTCGAACTTAAATAAATTCCTAAGCTTGCTGCAGTAGCGTAAATTGGTGCCGTAATATAGAATGGCTCGCTGAGTAGTCCAGCAGATATAATTATTCCTATTGCATTAGCCCCCGTTACGAAAGAAGTAAAAATAGATGAAATTATTAGACCGTATTTATAATACCTAATTTCTCTGATAAAATTTCTTTTGCTCTTTAAGAATTTCCTTAGAAAGAAATACATAGAAAGTGATGTAGCTATGGCGACTAAAGGTGAAAGAATCCATGACAATACAGTGAAATCGAATTTACCCCAGTCAAATCCTATTGTACCTCTTGCTATGAGCACTACACTGGCTAACGAAGGGTAAATCATCTGGCTTAATGATGCCGGGATTCCTATTTTATTAAGGTAGTAAAACGTGACCGTAGAGGAAAAAAGAATAGCAGAGAGTGCTATTTCCAAAAGTAAAAAGTTCTGTGAACTTACTAAACCGTAAATACTGGATTCCATAGTAATGCTACCGATCGACGCTCCTGAGAACAATGAAATAGCATTAATTAGGTAGGATAATCTCCTCCTTAACACGTTAGTTGATACTAGTATTCCTAATGCTATTGCAGAGTTATTTCCACCAACTAAAAATGAGGAGATTAAACCAATGAGAAATATAAAATATTCAAGTAAGTTCGAACTACTCACTACCATCCTTTCTTTCTAGCTCCTTAATATATGCTATTATTGCGTCTCTAATTAAGTCACTTCTATTACTATAACCCATTACTTTAACCATTTCGTCTATTTCTCTGAGAAATTCCTCATCCAGTTTAAAGGAGATCGTCTTAACACTATTGAATTCAAGTTCGTATGTAATTTCATCTAGTTTTTTAACGCCATTCATAGGAATCACAAATCTCATTTCCTTTCATTTAGAAAAGTCTTTCCTAGTAAAAAGGGCTAGTAATCTTTTTATAGTGATAGATTTTGGTTAATAATCTAACTACGCAAGATCCTCATTTAGGGATGAGGATAAATTCTTAAAAAGGCTTTCAACTATAATATTTACATTTTAAAAATGATGTGTATAAATGTTGATTCATTGCCTATTAATGAGAAAATTAAGGATATCCTCAAAAAAAGAGGGATTCAAAAACTTAATCCCCCACAGACAGAGGCAGTTCAAAAAGGTTTATTAGATGATAAACCCTTACTTATTGTTTCTCCTACAGCTTCTGGTAAAACTCTGATGGCTGAACTTGGTATGGTAAGTCATCTCATAAACAAAGGGGGAAAAGCAGTCTATGCCACACCTCTCAGAGCTCTAACTAACGAAAAATATGTTACTTTTAAGGACTGGGAACAGTTAGGGCTGAAAGTAGCAATGACCAGTGGGGATTATGACACTGATGACTACTGGTTAAAGGATTATGATATTATAGTTGCGACCTATGAGAAGTTAGATTCCCTATGGAGGCATAACTCTCCTTGGATTAAGGAAGTAGATTATTTTGTATTAGATGAGTTCCACTATATGAATGACCCTGAAAGGGGACCGGTAGTTGAAAGTGTAGCGGTAAGAGCTAAAAGAAAAGGGACAATTTTAGCTCTGAGTGCGACTATCGGGAACTATAAACAGATTGCTGAGTGGCTAAAGGCAGATGTAGTAGCTACCAACTGGAGACCAGTACCTTTAAAGGAAGGTGTGCTATATGCTGGTAATAAAAAGAAGGACTTTGTAGTAATGTATAAGGACGGAACGTCGAGAAAGGTATACGGTGAATGCCCTATTGTAGCATTCACCCTAGACGTGATCTCTAAGGACGGTCAAGTCTTAGTATTTAGGTCTTCTAGGAAGTATGCAGAGGCTACCGCAGTTAAGATCTCACAATTCATGAATTTTGTAAAATTGAACGATAAAAAACTTCATGAAGTAGCAGAGAGTATTAAGGAAGTAGAAGACGGAGGAAGCAATGAAAAAGAGGCACTTTATAACCTAATACTTAAAGGAGTAGCATATCACCATGCAGGATTGTCGAAGGGATTACGCGATATAATTGAGAACGCATTTAGAGATAGGATCATCAAAGTCATAGTAGCTACCCCGACACTTGCTGCCGGTGTTAATTTACCTGCGAGGGCCGTAGTTATAGGTGATATACACAGGTTTAATAGGAAGGTCATAGGTTTCACGGAATATATTCCAGTGATGGAGTATAAACAGATGAGCGGAAGAGCAGGTAGACCCGGTTTTGACGAATACGGAGAGTCTGTGGTGGTTGTGAGGACGAAAAGTGAAGTAGATAAGGTTATGCAGAGGTATCTGAACTCAGATGTCGAGCCTCTAGAGTCAAAATTGGGATCAGAAAGTGCATTCTATTCCTTTATCCTGAGTATAATCTCTTCTGAAGAAGATGTGACCGAAAGGACTTTGACCGAATACATACAAGACACTTTACTTCCGAAGGAGCTGGCAAAGAAATATTTTAAGCAAGCTTTAAACTGGTTACTTGATAACGAGTTTATTGCTCAAGAGGGTGAGTACTTAACTTTAACCAAGTTTGGCAGGAGAATTTCTGATTTATATCTTAACACGTTCACAGCCGTAACGATAAAGGATGTACTTACCCGAAATGGAAAAGGGTGCGAACTAGCCTATTTCCATATGCTTGCATATACTCCAGACGGTCCCTTAGTAAGTATAACTAAGGCTGAAGAGGACGTCCTATTGGACGAGCTAGACTGCGAACTATTCATAGAAGAACCTTACGACGAGTATGAACTATCGAACTATCTTTCCTCCCTTAAAGTTGCGTTCATTATGAGGGATTGGATAGAGGAAGTAGATGAAGATACTATCTTAGGTAGATATGGAATAGGTTCCGGGGACTTAAGAGCAATTGTTGACACTATGGATTGGCTCACTTATAGTGGCTTCCATGTGGCCTCAGTACTTGGTCTGGAGGAACATAAAGAGGTATTGGAAAAACTCCACATGAGAGTTAAGGACGGGGTAAAAGAGGAATTAATTCCCTTAGTTAAGGTCCCGGGAATAGGAAGAGTGAGAGCTAGATTACTCTATTCTCATGGGATAAAGACACCGGAGGAGATAATAATGAATCCCGAGAAAGTGAAACAATTGTTAGGACCGAAATTAGGTGAAAAGATTGTCAGAGAAGCTGCAAGAGCTATTACTTAGATTTTTGAACGGAGAGAGGCAATTTAGCGGAGATTGTGAAACATTAAAGAAGTTAATTTTATTGATCAAAGCATTAGGAAGGGAGGTAAGGATCGAGAAAAAAGAAAATAATTTATGTTATATCATAGTGGAATATTACCGTGCTTCTTAGGATATCTATATTCTCTCTTATTCCTCAACATTTCAAGAGCAGCGGCTATAACTCTCCTAGTGTCTTTGGGTTCAATTACATCGTCAACCAATCCCTTCTCAGCTGCCCAGTATGGGTTGGCGAACAACTTCCTATATTCAGCTATCTTCTGCTTTATGAAGTCGTCTGGGTTACTTGCTTGTTGAATCTCTCTCTTATATAAGATCCTTACGGCACCCTCCGGTCCGGTTACAGCAATTTCTGCCGTTGGCCATGCGTAAACTAGGTCAGCACCTAAGCTCTTAATGCTCATGGCTATATGGGCTCCACCATAAGATTTCCTTACAATCATTGTTATCTTGGGTACAGTAGCCTCAGCAAAGGCATATAACATCTTAGCACCATGTCTAATTATTCCCTTATACTCTTGGTCTGTCCCAGGAACGTAACCTGGTGTGTCTACTAAGCTTATCAATGGTATGTTAAACGCGTCACAGAACCTGATGAACCTTGCAGCCTTATCAGCTGCATCAATATCGATTGAACCTCCGAACTCTTCTGGGTTATTAGCTACGATTCCCACTACGTTTCCACCGATCCTAGCGAATCCTACTATTATATTCCTAGCCCAGTGTTTGTGAACTTCTAAGAACTCGCCGTTATCAACTATTCTACTTATTATTTCTTTCATGTTATACGGTTTTGCTGGGTCATCTGGAATTATTTGATCTACTCCGCTAACATCTCTGTCCACTTGGTCACCAGTGTCCATGTAAGGTGGTTCTTCCATATTGTTTGAAGGTAAGTAAGATAACAATTTCTTCGCCGTGTTTATTGCTTCTTGTTCACTATCAACCATAAAGTGCACTACACCGGATTTACTAGCATGAACAACAGCTCCACCTAAGTCTTGGAAGGTAACTTCTTCACCTAATACTACTTTAGTGATCTCTGGACCAGTTACGAACATATAGTAAGCGTCTCCTTTGATCATGATAATGAAGTCGGTAAGTGCTGGGGAATACACTGCACCTCCTGCAGCTGGTCCAGCCATAATAGTTATCTGTGGAATTACTCCAGAGGCCATTACATTATTCTTGAATACAAGACCATATCCTTCTAGTGCCATTGCTCCTTCTTGAATTCTAGCACCACCTGAGTCATTAATTCCTACTACTGGTGCACCTACCTTAAGTGCTAATTCATAAATCTTTCCTATCTTTGCAGCGTGCATTTCCCCTAAGGTTCCGCCGATTTCTGTAAAGTCTTGAGCGTAAGCAAAGACAGTCCTTCCGTCTACCTTACCCCAACCGGTTACCACACCGTCACCATAATATCTTTCTTTATCAAGCCCGAACTCTGTAGCTCTTGTAGTGGCGAACGTCATAATCTCGTTAAACGAGCCTTCGTCAAATAATAGTGCAAGCCTTTCCCTTGCCGTTAGTTTACCTTTAGAGTGTTGTGCCTTTATCCTTTCGTCTCCTCCTCCTTTATACGCTTTTTCTTTTCTTTGCCTTAATTCATCTAATAATTTTTCATATGCGGATTTTTCAGCTGACATAGTTCTCCTCACCTACTGGTTATATATTTCCCATACTGAGTTTTAAATTTTTATACATTTTAAATATTTGAAAAAATCTTATTACTTAATTATTAATAATAAGTCTCCTTTCTTTACACCCTG
This sequence comes from Stygiolobus azoricus, assembly GCF_009729035.1. Lineage (NCBI taxonomy): Archaea > Thermoproteati > Thermoproteota > Thermoprotei > Sulfolobales > Sulfolobaceae > Stygiolobus > Stygiolobus azoricus. The sequence continues at coordinate 210,565 of NZ_CP045483.1, read as the reverse complement.
TCCCGGCTTTATCATTATCTTTTGTACAGTTCCTGAAACTGGAGCTGAAATAACTGTTTCACTCTTCATAGCTTCAATAGATAATAACGGTTGTCCTTTGTTTACCACGTCGCCCTCTTTTACTCTTACTTGAACTATTCTTCCCTGCATTGGCGAGAGTATTTCGCCCTCTTTTCCTTTTATTAGTTCTTCTAAAGACTTTCCTTCCTCAACGGTACTCTCTGATATTCTGTCGATCTTGAAGAGTGTCTCATCATCTATTATGATAAACCCGTTGTCAAAGTGTACTCTATGGATCTCTCCGTTAACTTTGAATAATAACTCACCTTCTCTCCACCCAGGACCTACGTACTCTATTTCGTATTCTCCTATCTCAGTCTTTATCTTGTCTTTGTTGCCTTTTTGCTCGTAAGTCATAGTATTTACATCGCCTAAATCCGAAAATACTCTGAGTATTTTCATTACCACATCACCCTATAAGAAGACTGAGCTGCAATACCGTAGGTCTTCCATCCGGAGGATCTTCTTGTTGTATTTTGCTGCTGGTGTGTAGATATTGTTGCTTTCTTCATATAGCCTCTCTCATAAATTGATGCTGCTAATGCAGCCTTCATATCTTCCTTAGCCTTCAGGTATTTAACAAATTGTTCTCCTTTCTCTGAAATGTATGCTGTTGTGAATTTTCCTTTTAAGAAGTCCTCATCTCTGGATATCCACTTGTATAACTCGATAACGGTCTTAATTCCTCCAATCTTATAGTCATTTAATGCTCTTATACCAGCTTGTATTGCATATTCTCTGTTCTCACCATAAACGATTAATTTAGAAACTAAAGAATCATAATACGGTGGCACGTAGCTACCAGCAGTTATACCACTATCTACCCTTACTCCAGGGCCTGATGGCTCCTTGTAGTAAGTTACATATCCAGAGCTACCGGTGAAGTCATTTATAGGATCCTCAGCATTTATTCTATATTCTATAGCATGTCCTCTGTATCTCTTATTTAATTCCTCCTGCGTAAAAGGTAAATAACCATCAGCTGCGAGATTTATCTGCAACTTTACAAGGTCTATTCTGAATATCAATTCAGTTACTGGGTGCTCTACTTGTAGTCTTTTGTTCAATTCTAAGAAGTAGAATTCTCTAGTTGTTTCAGAGAATACAGTTTCAAATGTACCCAAAGTGTGATACTTTATAATTTGTCCGAACTTGATAATGGGTTCGAACATTCTCTCTCTGTCTTCCATTTTCAGAACTGGAGAAGGTGCTTCTTCTATTAACTTCTGGTTTCTTCTCTGGATAGTGCATTCCCTCTCCCATGCTACTACGTAATTTCCATGCCTATCTCCAATTAACTGGAATTCTATGTGCCTCGGATTAACAGCTGCTTTTTCAATATATAGATCAGTTTTACCGAAAGCTTGATGTGCTAATCTTTTATTCCTCTCCCAGACCTCTTGTAATTGCTCTGGATTATCTACTCTAGTTATACCAGTACCTCCTCCTCCGAATGCAGCCTTTACCATAATTGGGTAACCTATTTTTTCCGCTAGTTTCAGGGCTTCATCTAGGTTTTCTAATGGCCCGTCGGAACCGGGTGAAACGGGAACTCCTGCCATTTTAGCTATTCTCTTTCCGTCTAACTTACTCTTTATCGATCTCATTGCTTCTACCGAGGGTCCTATCCATGTCATGCCTGCTTTTACTACTGCTTCCGCGAAGTCAGCGTTTTCTGATAAGAATCCGTAACCAGGGTGGACAGCATCTGCATGCGCTTTTTCAGCAGCGTCGATAATTGCCTGAATGTTCAGGTAGCTCTGTAACGCAGGAGCAGGACCAATATAATAAGCTTCATCAGCATACTTCACATGTAAAGCGTATTTATCAGCTTCAGAGTATACAGCAACGGCTTTCATTCCCATCTCTTTAATCGCCTTCATTACTCTTACTGCTATTTCTCCTCTGTTTGCTACGAGAACTTTATTGAATGGTGGCATTTTAAGTCATAACATTATTGTTTTAGGGGTTTAAAAGGTTTTAACTTTACAAATTGTTTCGTGTAAATTTAAAAAAAGAAAAGTTCAGAGCTCGCGCTTTGTCATCATACTCAGTTCCCGGATTCCACATCATCTTTTTCAAAATATAAGTCGAGTATAATAAATTCATAAGCAACTGTTCGAGGTAAAGCTGAGAAAAAGGGGTTTAAGCTAAGTATATTCCTTCTTCTGCTACATACTTTTGCCTAGATAAGTCCATAAGTTTTCTAGTAAATAGTATTGAGTATAATACTACTATTATTCCGAAGAGAAAGGAAAGCCATGCTGCGTCTGCTATGTCTCCCACATTTGTGTAATAGACTATGTCCCTCATCATCCCGGTTCTAACGTATAAGTTATGTCCATTTATTATGTTAGGCCAGAATTCTGCTATTGCTAAACCACCCCATGCACTATTTATGGTGCTTGACAAACCGGTAACTATGTAAGGTAATGTGCTCGGGAGTACTATACTTCTCATCTTCTCAAAGAAACCTAACTGGTAGTTTTTCATAATTTCCCAATACTGTGTAGGCATGTTCTTTACCCCTAGCCAGAAACTGTAAAATACGTAATAAAACGTAGATATAAAGCCGATAAATAGCACATAAAACTCATTGGTGAAAGGTCCAAAGACTTCGTGAACAAGCGGTAAAGTAACTAGATAAACTAGGGGGAAATAAGCAGGGGCAGGTAATGCAGCAAAGGACTGGATCACTGGAATTACTACTTTCTCAACTCTCTCGTGAGTAGCTAGATAATAACCTAGAAATACAGCAAGTAAAAAGGAAACTCCAGTTATTATTCCTACTCTCAGGTAATCGACACCTATAGCGACTAAATCCACTGGTATTGAAGAAATTAGCTGAGCCCATTCGGTAGAGGGTACGGATATTATAATTCCGACAGCACCGTATATAATTAAGACTAGCAATACTACGGCTATAGTCCCACCTACAATTTTCCATAATTTTTCTCTTTTATGTGGCTCCTCGTAATAGTCTTCAGTGGAACTTCTCCTGAGTTTGTCTAAAGTAGGAAATACTCTTGCAATTTTAGTGAAAGTTGGCAAACTGTTTGTAACCCTTAAAGAACTTCTTATATTAAGCCTCCCTTTCTTTCTAACAATCATCTCTGTGTCTAAACCGTATTTAGAAACGCTATACTTTGCAAATTCCCTGAGTAAGTATGTTATTACAGCTACAAAGATTCCGATTACAGCTACACCTTCTAAAGCTCCTAGGTAGTTTCCTTCTTGGGTTAAATTAGCTATGACTGAACCTATGCCGAAAACTTCAAAATTTCTAGTACCTACACTAAAAACCTCACTTACGGTTATGTAGAATAAGCCATCAGAAAAACTCGACATTAGCTCAGAAGCTATCCGCGGAATAGAATATGGAATGTAAAGCTTTAGCATCTTCCCCCAAAAACCTAGTTTATAATTTTCGGCGACTTCTATTAAGTCATGAGGAACTGTCTTAAAAGCCTGATAAATGCCCATCCAGATATTCCATACTGTTGCTGTGAACACTAAGAAGAGTACAGCTAATTCTATACCTAAGCTACCGCCAATATCGTAAACGAAGAAGATAAATACTATAGGTAGGAAACTAAAGACCGGTACTGACTCGAAAACTTCACTTAAGCTAATATAAGTGTTTTCAAAAACCTTGCTCTTAATAGAAGCCCATGCTAGAAACCACCCACTAACTATGGAAAATAGAATAGTTATCCACACTCTTCCTATAGATGTCAACGAAGCTAAAATAAGAGTAGGAAGTATGGAGAGAAAGTCGGTCAAATAATCTCACCTTTTCCATCTGTTAATTTCTTTTTAAGGGTTGGGCTCAATAACTTGTAAAGAGTATCTACGTACTCTTGGAATTTGGGGTCGTGTGGATCCCTCGGTCTTGGTAAGTTAATTTTTATATCACCGACTACAGTGGCGGGTATACCGTTTAAGACATAAACTCTATCCGCCAGCTCTACAACTTCGAATAAGTTGTGAGATACTAATACTACCGTCTTCAATGGAGAATCTTCACTAAACAGCATTTGGTAAACCTCTTGCCTAAGACCCTCAGCTGTCAACTCATCTAAGTGAGAGAAAGGTTCGTCCATAAGAAGGACTAGAGGTTCAGCAGCTAATGCTCTAGCTATGGCTATTCTTTGCCTCATTCCTCCGCTCATTTGTTTAGGATAGAAGTTCTCAAATCCTGATAATCCAACCAACTCAAGCATCTTTTTAGCGATCCTTATTTCCTCCTCTTTAGGGAGTTTTCTATACTTTAACCCGAGCCTAACATTATCAAGGGCTGTCATCCAAGGGAATGTAGCTATCGATTGATGGATAAGCGCTATCTTAGGAGAAGGTTGAAGAACTCTCTTCCCTAATAATCTCACTTCTCCCTCTTTTGGTTGAACGAATCCTCCCAGAATTCGCAACAAGGTTGATTTTCCTATTCCAGAGGGGCCAACGATGGCAACTAGTTCATGATCGCGCATTTCCATGTTAACATGTCTTATCACGAAGTTGCCCTCAACGTAAGCATACCCAAGGTCTATCGTCTCTAAGATTCTTCCATCTGACCACCTAAGGCAAAGGTCTTTTAACCATTTAAAAATTTTACTCTTAATTTAGAGAGATTATATTTAGGTAATTTAGATGGGCGTAAAAGATATCCCAAAAACAAACTAGAAGTTTTTATAAATTTAATGAAATATATAGGGATATAAGACTATTTAGTTCTAGAAGTTATCTGTATCTTTTAAAAAGAACTATAGTTATATTAATTCTAGTAATTAAATCTAATTATGTATTTTTACATTATACAAGTAAATTAAGTATAATTATGAATAAGCATAACATTTGCTACTACTAATGCTTAAATCTCTGAAATAGTATTTATCAAATAACTAGTTAAAATATGCTTACTTTATCATAATTTCGTTTGCTATTTATTTTAAGCTAAGTGAAAGTTTATTAGTTTGAAATACAAAAATTTAATAGTGATAAAATATGGTAGGGCTAGCTCCTAGTGACTTAATAATACTAATCATCGTAGCCGTAATATTGTTCGCTGGCGCAAGTAAAATCCCTGAGATCTTTAGGTCTTTAGGTAGGGCAACTGGCGAATTCAAGAAGGGTAAGATGGAAGCCGAAATGGAGTTAATGCAAATGCAACAAGCTCAAAACCAGAATTTCCAACAGCCTCAGTCTTCTAAAGAAGCAGAACTACAGAGAAAGATTGAAGAGCTACAGAAACAGTTAGAGGAGCTCAAAAAGCAGCAAAGGCAGCAGAATAGCTGAATCCCCTAAAGGTGGGGGGTATGATTAATTCAATAGATGATTTTTTGGTTTTGGTATTGGTCGGTCTCCTCCTTTTTTCAGGTGATAAGAATTCCTTATCCGCTATAAAATCTGCTATTAGAGGGTATAACGAGCTCAAGAGAAAACAGAGTGAATTAGTGAGTGAACTTAGGAGAGAATTAGAGGATGTGACAAACTCTACTGATGAAATAGTAAGAGAGACTACTCAAGTAACTTCTAGAGCCTTTAGGGAGACGTCGACTACTTTTAACGACGCAGCTAAAGATATAAGAGTAAAGATCTTGGAAGAAAGAATAAGGGAATTAGAAGAGGAAATTGAAAGGCTTAAAAAGCAACAAGGTGGTGTTAATAAATGAGCTATCAGAGACAGACTCAAGACAAGGAGTTACCCTTACTGGAGCACATTAAGGAATTAGCCACTAGGATTAAAAGAATAATTATGATTTTGGCTTTTTTCTTCATGCTGTACTTTATGTTTGGAATTACATTCATAAAAGTAGGTTCTTTTACAGTTCCGATTCTTTATCCTTCACTATATCATAGTATAGCAGTGATATTTGTTAGGGATTTTATAGACAGGGAATTACCGGTCGGGCTAAAACCCATAGTTATAAATACCTTGGATCCTATGTTTTCTGGTCTATCAGTAGCGGCTTATCTAGCTTTATTTTCAGCCTCCCCGTTTATTGCTAGGGAGTTTTGGGCTTTCGTAGCTCCAGCTCTATACGAGCGCGAGAAAAAATTCATCAGGATGACTATAATTCCCGCTGTACTCCTTTTTGCGGCAGGTTCTGCATTCGCGTATTTTATAATTATTCCCTTTATGTTCCTCTTTGTCTATAGGTATGATATAGCGTTAAATATTGACCCAACACTTAGCTTTAAGTCGATAGTCTCAACGATTTTACTGCTCATGACGGCTACTGGTATAGCATTTGAGTTACCATTAGTGATGGCTGGAATGACAAAGTTAGGTTTAGTGAAACCTAAGACTTGGTTACAAAACTGGAGATGGGGTGTTATGATTTCCTTTATAATAGCATGGATAATATCACCGGGTACTACGGGTGGGCTCATAGAGACAATTATAGGTATAATCCTTTCCGCTTTATATTTTGCCGGAATAGGAGTATCCTACTTAATAGCTAAAAAGAGCAATAATTTGGAAAAAGTGCTCACTAAATAGTTCGAAATGGAAACCATCAACGGTATAAATATTTATTTTTACCCTTTCTAACTTATCTACCCGATGTCTCAAACATTAACTGAAAAAATTTTGAGCAGAGCTGCCGGGAAAAACGTGTCTCCTGGTGACGTTACAGAAATCAAAGTGGATATAGCGGCGTTTCACGATCTAACAGGTTACCACGTAATAGAGGTCATGGAGAAAGCCGGAATGTTAAAAGTGTTCGATAAGAGTAAGATAGTAATAGCGTTTGATCACTTAGCTCCACCGCCTGATGTCAGAAGTGCAGAAATTCAAGATCAAATAAGACATTTTGTAAAGAACTTGTCAATACCGAACTTTCATGATATAAACGTTGGTATATTACATCAGCTATTGTTGGAGAGGTATGCAAACCCCGGTTATGTAATAGTAGCAGCAGATAGTCACACTACAACTTCTGGAGCAGTAGGGGCTTTCGCACAAGGATTAGGTGCAAGTGATGTAGCTGCTGCAGTGATAACTGGGAAGACATGGGTAGTGGTTCCTGAACCGTTTAAGATTACATTAGAAAGTAAACCTAACAAATGGATAAACGGTAAAGACGTAGCACTGAAAATACTTGGAGATTTTAAGGCGGATTACTTCAACGGTATGGCTATAGAGGTGTTTGTAAAAGAGCCTTCAGCATTCCCAATGGACTTTAGAGCAACTGTATCAAACATGGGAATAGAAATGAATGCAGATGCTCTGATGTTTGTTCCAGACTCCGAGACAGTGAACTATATTAAGACTATGAGGGGCTATGAGCCTCCAGTTATTCAGCCTGATAGTGGGGCTAAGTATAAGGACGAGTATACGATAGACCTTTCGAAGTTAGAGCCATTAGTTGCTGCTCCTCACAGTGTAGATAATGTAAAGACCGTAGGCGAAGTAGAGGGATTAGAAGTGGATCAGGTGTACATCGGTTCATGTACCAACGGTAGACTTAGTGATTTTGAAATGGCAGCTAAGATAATGAAGGGTAGAAGGGTCAAGACAAGGTGTATAGCTATCCCTGCTTCTTATGATTTGTTCAAGAAGGCTATGGAATTAGGCTATATTGATACTCTAGTCCAAGCTGGATGTGTAGTGACTTACGGGACATGTGGCCCATGTTTGGGAGGACACTTTGGAGTCGCTGGACCGGGTGAGGTGATGGTGTCAACGAGTTCAAGAAACTTCAAAGGTAGGATGGGAAGCCCAGACTCAAAGGTATATCTAGCTGGACCAGCTGTAGCTGCAGCTACTGCTGTTGAGGGTAAAATAACTGACCCGAGGCGATTCTCATGATAGTAGAAGGAAAGGTTCTAAAATTCGGAGATAAGATAGACACTGACATTATTATTCCAGCTAGACACTTGAAGTACACTGACCCACAATATCTAGCACAACATGCGATGGAGCCTTTAGATCCTGAGTTCTACAAGAAAGCATCTCAGGGAGTTATACTAGTTGCGGGTAAAGTTTTTGGAATGGGCTCCTCTAGGGAACAAGCTGCTATTGCTTTGAAGGCGGCCGGGGTAAGGGCTGTAATTGCTGAATCTTTTGCTAGAATATTCTTCAGAAATGCTATCAATAACGGTCTTCCAGTAATAATACTTCCTGACGCTACTAAGAAGATAAATCAAGGTGATTACGTTAAGGTAAATGTGGAGACTGGGGAAATAATAGTCAATGACAACATTACACTAAAGGGGAAAGGTATAACTGGGATGCCTCTAGAGATATTAAAATCTGGTGGAATACTTTCGTTCTTAAAGACTGCTAGATCTACGAACTAGAACGAAACAAAAATCCTTATCTTTTAGTAAATATATTTTTTCCTTAATGAATAAAATTATTTTCGGCTTACTCTCTCTGTTTTTAACAATTATTGACGTTAAGATAGGACTATATGCAATTAAAGATATCTATGGCGAGAAGGTTTTTTCACTTGCGATTTCAACACCGTTCTTATTGCTTTATATACTTAGTGTGTTTTTTGTAGAGTATCTTGTAGTGTCTACTCTAGGAACTAAAATTTTGAATTTCTTAAGACATTTATGAAACTCTCATCGGGTTTTTTGCCAAAGGTGTCTATGTAAACTAGTTCTTCTAACGGTAGTCTATTAAGCCAACCTTTTTCTTCAAGTTCTGGTCTCTCAGGGAACTTTTCTACATAACCTAACGTTAAATAAGCTACTAAATCAACGTGTTCTGGGATCGAAAGAATCCTCTTTACATCTTCCTTTTTGAAAAAGCTTACCCATCCTACACCTATGCCTTCTGCAGTAGCTGCAAGCCACAGATTTTCTATGGCTAGAACAGTGCTATACTGGCAGAGTTCGGGCATCGTCATTCTGCCTAAGACATAGGGAGCAAATCGTGTTGGATCGCATGTTACTGCTAAGTTGATAGGGGTATCTAGTATCGCCTCAATCTTTATTTTGTCAAAAATCTTTTTCCTGTCTTCAGGTAATAAGTTTCTAAATCTTTCTCTCTCAACTTCTACTAATTCCTTTATCCTCTTTCTTGTCTCTATATCTTTTATCACTATGAAGTTCCAGGGTTGAGAAAAACCTACCGAAGGTGCATAATGAGCGGCTAACAAAATTTTAGCCAAAACATGGTCTGGTATGGGCTTATCTTTAATGTAGTAACTTCTTACATCCCTCCTCTTTTTAATTGCCTCATATAAGTCCATATGGATAATCTATCCAGACTATGTTAAATAAGATTGTGCTGCCCTCACTCCTTCGCCTACTCTGATGTCTTCTCCTAATCTTTTAAGGGTTCTCTCTAATGCAGATATGGTAATTATTGCATCGTTAGGGGTAACCCAGCCCATGTGACCTATTCTAACGTATTTACCTTGTAATGACGGATGTACCCCTGGGGCTATTTCTACTCCCTCTTTTACGATTTCAGAAAGAACATCTTGTGCTTTAGCTTTCCTTAACATCACTCCAGTCACTGTGTTACTATAGGCTTCTGGTCTCTTTGCTACTATTTCTAATCCCATCCCTTCAATACCAGTCCTTATAGCCCCTGCTACTTTCTCGTGTCTTTTTACTCTGTTCTCTATTCCTTCATCTTGTATTAACTTCAGTGCTTCATTAAGCATGAAAACAGTATGGACTGGAAGTGTAGAGAAGTAAGCCGCTTTACCTTCCTCCATGCTCCTCATCACTGGTAACCAATTCTTCAGGTCAAGGTAATAACCAGCTATATTATCTTCTCTCAAGTGTTTCATGGCGTTTTCCGAGATTACTAAAAGACCTAAACCTGGGGGAGCTCCTATCGCTTTCTGACTAGCCGTTAAATAGATGTCAACATCCCAATCCTTAGCTTTTACTTCTTCTGCACCTACGCTTGACACGCCGTCTACTACTACTATATCTACGTAGTCCTTTATCTCTTTGACACTTTCCTTTATTGGATGTCTTACACCAGTACTTGTCTCCACGTGGGTAAACGTAATAAGCTTGTAATGTTTTTGCTTTACCTTTTCCTTTACAGAGTCTATTGAAACATAATCTCCTGCTTCGGCTTTGAGATAATCTACTTCTACTGGGTACTTTTTGAATATGTTTATCCATCTGTCTCCGAAAACTCCGTTTGACACTACTAGTATTTTATCTCCTTTTGTTAAAAATGACGTAACGCTTTCCATAGCAGACGTGCCACCACCAGGTATTATGAAAGGTTGGTATGTGTCGTCTACTTGGAATAAGTACCTTAGTCCTTTCAGAGAATCCCTAAATACATTTACAAACTCTTCCGAGGTGAAGCCTACGTTATTTTTTAGACCCGCATAAAGAACTTCTTCGTATATGTCTACGGGTCCTACATGCATAAGTAGTTTTTTGTTTTTTATTAAGTTCATGGGTAATAATATGTTACTAGAAGGTAAAATATCCTATCCTTTATAGGGAATACTGTTAACTAGGTAAATGTTCCGACCTCATGTCTTTTATTATATTATCGAAATAATATATATAACATGAAAGACGTTATTGACTACACTATTGTTAGGAAAACTTATGAGAGTTACCTCAAGGAGATAGCTTATTGTAAGAATGACAAAGAATTGCGATTAGTAATCAAGAGGTTCTTATACTTTCTAAAAGAAATGTATATAGAAGCTGTAGGAGAGAAATTAAGGGCGTATATTCAACACCACATTAAAATATCAAGGAATATTCTAATACTAATGAGATTGAAGTACTTGATAATCTTCATCTATAACTTTCTCCTCGAAAGACTAGTCAAGGAGTTAATTAACGCGATTAAGAACTTCATATCGGTTATATGAATATTGATTCCCTAAGGCATTGCTCTATTAATTGAACGTCTATGAAAGGTACGGGTCTCTTAAGGTTGGCTGGAACATTTCTGAGATACTTGGAAAACTGATATTTGTCTTCGATGAAGTGTACTTTTTCAATAATGTCCTTGGATGCACACTCACCTACTATAATTTTTTCCAATTTTATTCTATAAATATAAATTGGTTTATTTTTTATTTTTTCTTCAGGAAACAATATAGTGTTATCCACAAACCAGTCTGATACAACCTTATAAATCCCTACAAATTTCCCCCCGTATTTCTTTGCGTAGTATTTATTCACGTAAAATATTATCCCGTCGTCCTTTTTCACGTACTGTTTGATGTTCTCCTTATTGTAACCATAAATGTTTGTTGAGAAAATTGTCTCCCAAAAGTCTTCTTGTACGGGGATTATCCAGTAAGCCACGGTTATCAAAACTCCCCTGACTATTTAAGTATGACGTATTTTTCCAAATAATTTAAAATAATTTCAAAAAAGAAAATTGTATACAATCACTGTTGACACTTTTTTTACTTTAAGTCCACCGTAAAAGTTTAATCTTACAAGGAAAATGAACCTAAAACTTAATAAGACATAATTGATCAAAACCATGTGAGAAAGCTTTTTGCATTTATAACACCAGAGAGAGACGATTCCTTAAGAGATTATGAGATCAGGATGCTAAGAAACATATCCAAAAGGTTCAACTTAGGTAGGCTTATAGAGTATGATAGATGGGATGACGGCGATATAAGGTATATAAATGCCTTATTCGAAAAAGGAAAAATAAGAATGAAATATATGGAAGGAAAAGAAGCAATAGCAGAAATAAAACAGTGGAGAAAGGAATCGTTAAGGTCAGAAGAGTAAAATCTAGGATGTATTAGGCATAAGCCTTTACTTTCCCCTTTTCTACTTTTTCCTAAAATAGTTTAAGCCTTAATCTTTTAAGCGAGTACTTTTTATTTTTATAATGGGCCCGTCGTCTAGCCTGGTTAGGACGCCGCCCTGACGACCTAGGGTTAGAGCGGCGGAAATCCTGGGTTCAAGTCCCAGCGGGCCCATATCTACTTTACAAGAAAGGAATACATCATAATCCCGCACTCTCCAATCTTTCTCTTAGTATATGGGCTCCAATGGATTTTTCTCTTATCCTCAGCGTAAAGTAGAATCGTATATACTCCCCTCGTGAAAAATTTAAGCGGGAACTCTACTTCGATAATACTTGAATCCATTCTCCACTTATAAGGTCTTATTGTCTCAATGCCTTTATAATAGTGGGGCTTAGGTATTACTCCAGCAACTGGCTCTCCTAAGGAATAACTGTGTTCATTGATACGATCAGGTTTTATCTCGTCCCTATAAATGATTAATTGCTTTGGAATGAAGTTATCGTCCGTTAACCTACCTTTTAAAGAAAAAATTCCGTTACTTATTTTCGGTGTAGAAATCCAATCAACTCTTGCATTTATCATTGCTACGTCTAGATATATCTCATTAAAGTTAAAAGATACAGAAATATCTGCATAGTTAAAACAAGGATCGAGCAAAGTATCTCTATGGAACCATCCTTCATCTGCGTCATTATATACCATATCGTAAAGTAACTTTTCACTAATTTGGACAGTTGATGAATAAGAAAGAGGTGTATTAGACCATGCGTATCCAATCGATTCTTCCATGTAGTAATAATTGCCTAGAGTCGTAAAGAAAAGCTGAGGGGCTATTCCAGTTACGTCATAATGGCTGAAAACTCTCGTCTTTACCATATAGGCTGATCTAAAGTGGGCGAAACCGGTATTTGCATACCTCACGCTGGGTACATTATTCTGTATTCTCAACGTATTAAGGAAATTTATTAGACGTAATGATAAAGAAAAGTCAAAATTAGCCTTTTCGTTTCTAAGAACCATATTCTAGCGTATATCTTGGAAGTTAAAGTTTAAAACAATTAGGATAGTCTACACTAATCGTAAGCTGTCTAAGATCTGTGGCGTATATATTTTCGTGCCTCTTAGCCCTAGTTTTTCTTTTTCTCTCTCAACTTGTCTTCTGAAAGATTCTATAGCATTAGGTTCGCCGTGATTTAGTACTAGATTCCTAGGCTTAGCACTTAAGTTACGTAAGTAGTACAAGAGTTGCCTTCTGTCAGAGTGCCCTGAAAATCCTTCAACATGATTTACTTCCATCTCTATCCTTATATTTTCTACTCTTCCATCTCTATCTATAATCTGAATTTCTTTTACCCCATCTCTAACCTTTCTACCTAAGGTTCCTTCAGCCTGATAACTTACGAAGATTATTGAGTTCTTACTGTCTGGTGCCATAGTTTTGAAAAACTCTACTGCAGGACCGCCGTTTAGCATTCCAGAAGTAGCTAAAATTATTGAAGGTTCTCCTTGGGCAATATCTTCTCTAAATCCTTCTATCCTATGGAAGAACTCAGATGTGAAAGGGTTTTCATCTTTGTAAAGTATTGCCTCCCTGACTTCTCTGCTTAACATTTCAGGATATGCATTATGTATTGCTGTGATCTCGTCAACTAATCCAGTAACGTATATTGGTACCTCTGGTATCTTCTTGTTTTTCATCGCCTCATTCAACACTAACATTATCTCTTGCCCTCTACCTACCGCCAGAACTGGAATTAGCACTCTACCACCCCTATTTAACGTGCCATTTATTATGTTGATTAACTTCTCTTCCGCCTCTTCCCTTCCTTCTTGTTCTTGTGCACCGTAAGTTGTTTCCATTATCATAGTGTCTACTCTTAAAAACTCGTCATTAGCTTTATCAAGTAATTTAGTCTTTGCATATTTGAAGTCACCAGTATAAACTATGTTATGCGTCCCTTCTCCTATGTGTAGATGAGCCATAGCTGAACCTATGATATGTCCAGCGTTGTAGAACGTAAGCTTAACGTCTGGGGCTATGTCTGTTACTTCCTCGTAATCTAAAGTTATCGTGTGGAGTAGTTCCTTTCTTACTTCCTTAGCAGTGTAGGGCGTTGGTCTACCTTCCTTCTCAGCCACGTCTAATGCGTCTAATTGCATTAAAGCCATTATATCCCTTGTAGGCGCAGTAGTGTACACTGGCCCATTATAGCCGTACTTGAATAGGAGAGGAACCATTCCACAATGATCTAAGTGAGCATGAGTTACCACTACGGCATCAATATCCTCCAACCTCACTTGGTCAATATCAATCCTCGGGTAGAACTTCTCTCCTCCCGTAACACTAGGGTTTAGTCCCACGTCCAATAGGATTTTGCTTTCAGGAGTCTCTACTAAAACTGCTGATCTACCTACTTCGTAAAATCCGCCTAATGCAGTTATTCTAACGTATCTATCTTTGAACAACAACTCCCTGTGTATTCTTTCTCCAAAAACTTTCAGGATTTTTGCGTGGTATTCGGTTTCGTTGTATATATGGGTGAGGATACTGTCTATAGTCCTAGATTTTATTGGAGGTTCCCTGACAATAACAGGTCTCCAATAAGTTTCATAAAAGATTTTGTTCTGAAGTGTTCCTCCTTTTCCTATTACGAGTCCAGGCTTCTTTGCCTTTATTAAAACTTCACCTAACTCGTCATCAAACTTTATGTTCACAATTTCAGCTTCTTTCGGTACTAAATTCCTTATAATTTCTTCTGTTTCTTTCTTATCTTTTCTAGCTTTTTCATCAGCTTTGATAACTATTCTTTTCTTTATATCTTTAGCTATCTTCTTTACTATTTCACCTTTATCAGCAAGCACTGAAGGGTTCCTTACGTAGACTGCGATCTCAGGCCCCTCGAACTCGATTTTTGTTATGTTGACTTCTTTAGGTAGATTTCCATATATTGCTGATATTATATTTAATCTAACTGAACTCACAGTATTCACCAACTCTAAAGAAGTAGACTTACAAGCTCATGTATAGCAACTTTTAATATTTAAATTCTTGTTATGTACAATTGTGGAAAGTAAAGAACATGTAATTGATCTACCGAAGAGAGTTTATATAGGCAATGACGTTATTTTAAACGTTAGGGAATATTTGACTTCTCTAAATCTATCCGATCCCTTTCTAATAGTTACAGGTCCTATAGTTAGGAAAAGTGCAGCGTCAAAACTTCTCGAGTCAATAGGAGATTTTAAGCATGAAGTGATAGAAGTCCAAAGTGCTGACATAGAGGAAGTGAATAGAGTAGGTGAATTTGCAAAGCAGTTCAAGGCTAATACTATAATAGGTATTGGTGGGGGTAGTGTAATAGACGTCGCCAAATACGTTGCATTTAGGATAGATAAAGAATTCATTAGTATACCTACAGCCCCATCTCACGATGGCATAACTTCACCTTTTGCTTCAATAAAAGGGTTAGGGAAGCCCATATCAGTTAAGGCAAAAGGACCTTTGAGTATCATAGCTGATATTCAAGTACTTTCATCAGCTCCTAGAAGGCTCATAAACGCAGGAGTAGGAGATACTCTTGGTAAATTCATTGCAGTAAGGGATTGGAAATTATCTTCCAAGATTACCGGAGAATATTACGGTGATTATACTGCCTCTTTAGCTTTACTATCTGCAAAGCATGCGCTGTCCTGCACGAAGCTCCTTAACAAGGATATAAGGGCTGGTGTTAGAGTCCTAGTTGAAGCACTTATAAGTAGCGGAGTAGCCATGGGGATGGCAGGTAGTACTAGACCTGCAAGTGGTTCTGAGCACTTATTCGCTCATGCGATAGAGATGTTATACCCAGGAAAGGGTCTCCACGGCGAGTTAGTTGCTATAGGGACTATTCTAATGGCTTACGTTCATGGAATCAACTGGAGGAAGATTAAAAGAGCTATGAAAAGAGTAGGCTTACCTACTAAAGCCAAAGAAATAGGAATCCCTGATGAAGGTGTTATAAAGGCATTAACAATCGCTCATAGCATAAGACCTGAGAGATACACTATTCTGGGAGACAGAGGGTTAAGTTGGAGTTCGGCTGAAAAAATTGCTAAGGAAACTGGTGTAATTAGCTGAAGTTAGATTTGTTAAAGGTCTCTATGAATAACACGTTAGCGTCAGGCAATACGTAGGTTATTATATCCTTTGCAGTAACGTAAATCCTTGACTGCAGATCCTCCACTAAGTAAAGTTCCTTGGGAACAGTTATCTTAACTTCTTTCTTATCATTACTTATCTCGACAGTAAACTTGTCTACGTTAGAGCTACCGAAGTATCTTTCCAAAAGTGCTTTTACTTTATCTAGTTCTGTTTCCGCTACTTTTACGACCTTTATCTTGTATATTAATGTCCTTCCAGCTAGCGGATGATTATAGTCTAGGACAACTCTACCTCCAGTGACACTTTTTACTACGGCGATACTCCCGTTACTCATCCTTAACATCATGTTAGGATAAGGTCTAATACCTTGTTTCCTCAACTCCCCTAATGACATCGTTTTTACTTTATTTGGATCTCTCTCACCGTAAGCTTTTTCCGGTGGTATTTCTATTTCTTTTTCTTCTCCCACACTCATTTGGTATAGGGCATCCTCAAGACCTTTTATTACAGCTCCTTCACCCAGAATCACGAGTTTTGGTTTGTAAATTTTTTCATTATCATAAATATTAGCTTTTTTAGCTTCCTCTTCAATAGTTGTATCGAATATTTCTCCAGTATCTTTTATCTTTGCTACGTAGTCAATATAGACAAAATCTTTGTCTTTAAACATTGAGTATCTAAAATTAGTTGAGCTACTAGTTTTTAAAGCTAAGCAAATAAAGTTATAAACAAGTTAGTTAATCAGATTGTGAAAGGTAATGAAAGGTACACCCTCATTCGGTAAGATGAATAAAGGAGCTACTCATATTAGATGCAGAAGATGCGGTAGAAACTCGTTTAACGCCAGAAAAGGATACTGTGCAGCTTGCGGCTTCGGGAAGACTAAGAAAATCAGGAGATATAGTTGGCAAAACAAGAAGGTAAACGGAGTGAGATTAGTATAATGTATGAATGGCACTGGCACATAGAATGGCAAACTCCTTATGAGTATCACGCTCACGCTATAAAGAGGGTTATCGCGGAGGAAAGGAGCGAGTTCCAGAGAGTTCTCTTGGTAGAGCTTTTCAGGTTCGGAAAAAGCCTGATAATTGACGGTAAAGTACAGTCTACTGTTTCAGACGAGTACATTTACCACGAGACTTTAGTTCACCCTCTTTTAATAACTCTAGATAACCCTAAAGAGGTATTAATATTAGGTGGGGGGGAGGGGGCTACACTTAGAGAAGTTTTGAAGCATAAAAGTGTAAATAGTGCTGTGATGGTGGATATTGATCCCGTAGTAATAGACTTTGCCAAAAAGTATCTTCACGAATGGCACCAAGGTAGTTTTGACAATCCAAAGAGCAAACTAATTATAGGAGATGGTTATAAATTCGTGAAAGAGACAAATCAGAAGTTTGACGCCGTCATTTTAGACCTTACGGACCCAATTAAGGATTCTCCTTCTCAGCTCCTTTACACTGTGGAGTTTTACAAACAAGTAAAGGGAATTCTAAAGGAAAATGGAGGTTTAGTGACTCAAGCTACTTCTCCTTCATTTAGTTTGGACACGTTCTCGGCTATTTATAACACGTTGAGAAACGTGTTTAAGTACGTCAGTGCTTCCATAGTTTATATACCAGGATTTGACAGCCTATGGGGATTCGTATATGCTTCGGATTATCGCAGTCCTTCCTCGCTCACTGCTGAGCAAGTTGACGAGCTGATAAAAGAGAAGATTAATGGCGAACTGAAGTTCTATGACGGTGAGACTCACGAGATGATCTTCAGCATACCTAAGCACATTAGGGTTAAACTTGAGAACGAAAAAAGGGTATCTACGGAAAAAGAGCCCATAGCAGTACCAGCATGAATTGTGTTAACTTTCCCATATCTGTTTAATTTTCTAAAAAGAATTTACAATTTTTACCCTACCGTACAACTTTTAAGTTCATACACAAAAGTAATAAATGCCGGGGTGCCCGAGCGGACCAAGGGGGTAGGCTCGAGACCATTTCCAGCGTTCAGAGGCGTGCGACCTACTGCCTCTCTGAGGCACGCGGGTTCAAATCCCGCCCCCGGCGTTATTTCAAATTTTTGTAGTTTTCATCGTATTACTTCATAGAAAGCTTTAATTACATATCACATGAAAGAGATATTAGCGGGGAAATAGTAGCGGCGTAGGGTAGCCAGGTATCCCGCGGGGCTCATAGGGTCTCAACCTGAGACACCCCGAGATCCCAGGTTCAAATCCTGGCGCCGCTACCTTCCCCGCTACTTATGATGACAAAGAGCCGAATGGACGAGTGACATTTACTGTGGGCAGCCACTGAAGAACTATTTATCTACTTACTAAGATAAGAATAGTAATAGATCTACACCTGATCAAACAAACGAGATCTTATAATAAATATATTAAAGCTATTATTCAATCTGTTGAAAAATATAAGCAGTTAACGAAAATGTTTTAATACTAAAAACCGTTAATTCATGATAACGTGGCGAAGAAAAATAATAAGCCTAAGAAAGATGACGAGAAGGTACTCACATCCATTTACAAAGATGCCCTACGTTCCTTAGACGAGATGGAAGAACTCATACGTTTACAACTTAATCTGAAATATACTTCACTTGATGGTAAAAGCAGAAAGGAAGTGGAGGTACGTACTCTTTACCTCAGTAATATTGTTAAGCAAACAACATACTCTTTTAAGGCCACCCGCGATATAGATATCGTAGAGTACCTTGCGAATTACCTATTATTTGCTTATATAACTAAAAAGAATAGACAAGGATACTTACGTGTTCCACTATCAGTTTTCAGTAAATTAGACAAGAATATGATTGATGAAATTTTCTCATGGTATGACATCGTTACGTCAGAATATGCTGATAGTATTAAAGAACTGATTATGCAAAAAGATATAATAACTGAGGCTGATATTCGAAATTTGCTTGATAAAACCCCCATACTAATGGATATCTCTTCCCTAATAATAGTTAATAAGGATCAAGGAAATCTTAACGAAAATAGATTCTCTGTAGCAGTTATGATACAAGGGTCAACTAAAGACCTTACGATAAGAATTGGTGAGATCCTGAGGAATTTCTTCACACGTTTAGGATTTAAAGTTGAAGGTCAACAATTTTTAGAGCAAAGTATAAAATTTTCTATAATTATTTAGGTGATCATAACTATTATGATATATAACGTTTATATTAATGGATATACATTTGTATACATATGGGAAGAAAACCGTGTTTTATGGATGATGAGTTATATGATAAAATTAGGAAATACTGTAATAAAAGTGGAAAGACTATTTACGATGCTACAAATGAGGCAATAACAATTTATATTAGGTTAATAAATTCTGGGGTAAATATATCTTTATTCTTAACTGAGTTAGAACTTTATAATGTATTAAAACAAGGTGAAGTCTTACGGATTAATTCCGATGTACCACCAGAAACTCTCGCAGCTATTTTGGGGACTTATTTAGAGGTAAAGAAATACGACATTATTAGTATTCTGAATATATTGGTGAGCTTCATTGATGGGAAACTCCTACCAATAGCACCGAATGATAAAGACTCTTCTACTGATGATGAAAACTCTTTTACCTACTCTTTTAAAAACGAAAAGAGTGCTATATATTTCGCAAATGTAACTGAATCCTTAGCTAAGATATTTAATGTAAGTTTAAAGGTTAAGAGGGATGGTACGGTTGTAAGGGTTACGAAATGATTTTTGCTGGAGTTGACCCCGGTAGTAGGACGTATGAATTCGCCTTTGTCGACGAAATGGGGAGGATAATAAAGTTTTTCTCCTTTCCTACAGAGCTAGTCAGTAAAGCATCAAGTACTCTGGTCAAAGCTATATCCGACCTTAGACCTTATGGAGTAGCACTACCTTCAGGACACGGGTTGCCGTTTAAGAGGGTTTCAGAAATCACTGATAAAGACATTTTCCTCATGACCCTAAAAGACCCTGAGATTGAAGGTCCTCTACGAAATTTTATAATTTCAGCTAAGTTATTACATAACGCCTTTACCGTACCTGGAGTTATAGAGTTGAAGAGCGTAGATGAGAGCAAGAAAATTAACCTCGTAGACATGGGGACTGCTGATAAAGTTGCTTCAGCTTTCTTCTATAGAACCATGTACGATAGTTTTGTCTTAGTTGAAGTAGGTTCTTCTTTTTCGTCATTTCTAGTAATAATTGACGGGAGAGTTATAGACGGGTTAGGAGGAAGCATATTGCCTGGATTAAACTCGGCTGGTTTCCTAGATGGTGAAGTGGCTTACTTATTATGCAAATACTCAAAGATAAGCAAAGAAACTATATATACTCGAGGAAATTGGGCTTTGGGATTAAAACTCTTACAAATACTCTCGGAGTGGTATTCTGCTCATTATAACATACCGATCATAATATCTGGTAGTAAAAAGTGGGAAGTACCTTTCGGAATTAAGCATAACTTCAAATTTAAGGAGTCTGCTGTAGGTTCGGCATATATAGCTAATTCTTTATTCGGAGGGATATTCAGAGATTATGTTGACTTCCTCGAAAGCTCAGGCACACCAATAGATTACGTGAGGTTGAAAGGATGGGAAGAGATTATTTCCTTGATAAAGACATTGTAGTGGACAAGGAGAGAAACATATACTTAGTATTCTCTAATGTAAACCCTTACGGTTATATCTATGCCATGATAAAGTACGTCTATACGGGAAAGGGATTATGGAAAGGATACGAAAGAGTGCTGAAATATTACGGTGTAAATAACATGCTTAAACTAAGTCAAGAGTTCCTCATGGAACCATGCTACGGTGTAACTTTCCCTGTATTAAGACTTTCCAATGTTTCAAAGCATTTGAAACCAGAAGAAAAAGCGTTAGAATTAATTAAACACACGTCTGGTTCTAAACATGAAATCTCATTTCTCGAACTTTATACAGCCTTAGGAGTAAGGCAATTAGGAATAACGGGGAGCTTTTTAGCGGGGATCAACCATGAAAACTCGGACCTCGATATAGTAATATATGGTTGTGAAGACGCTCTGTATGTTATGAATAACTTTGAGGGATTTGAGGAAGATAGAGATTGGATCGTTGAGACCTCACGTAATTACGGGCTAACTTTAGACTTTTCTAAGCAATTATATGATAAAAGGACTCGGGGGGCTATAAAAGGAATAAAATTCTCTATCCTCTTTGTGGATCCAAGACCGGAGAGGCCTTGTAAAGAAGTATGCAAAAGAAAGGGGGAGATTACAATAACGGCTGAGATTGAAAAGGGGAGTTGTGACGTACTATTTTACCCGTCTAAAGTTATTTTGCACAACGTCAACGTGGTCTCAGGAGAAGTGGGACTGAAACCAGAAATTTTAGTGTCTTACGAGGGGATATACTCCACACTCCTCTTTAAATCGAGGAAAATTGAAGCTAAGGGGATGCTAGTTGAATGTGAAAAACCCATCATAGTTGTAGGTGATAGGGATGTCCCTGGGTACATTAGAAGAATTTTGTAACTCTATCTCTTTCATCCTTTCTTCGTCTACTGTAGAAGAAGCATTTTATGATAAACCTGGTAATGCGTCGAGACGGAGGGACATTAAATCTGTAAGCTTTAAGGACTTAGTACTTTCTGCACTAGTATCTAAGGAGTATTATAAAGAATTGTGTAAACGGGGACTTAGGAGAGAGAAACCTTTGTTTGATTCTTTATACAAGGCTGTACTAAAAAGTATGGAATTGGGAGTAAATTTCGCTATTTTAGGCACGTTTATCCAAATGATCCCTATAGCTTATTCCTCTATTTCCAGATCCCTAGATGAGACGCTAAAAAAAGCCTCGGTAACCATCAGGAGTTTAGACGAGAATGACTCCATTTATTTCTCAAAGTCGTTGCAAATATTAGGATTAAGTTACTTGGGCAAGATAGACAGCGGTTTCGACTATAGAACTATAGGAAAAGTCTCCCTTTACGAAGTCTTACTACACTCATCCTCAGATAGTGCAGTCAAAAATATGCTCGAAGATTATAAGTACTCTAGGTTAGTTGTCGATAAGATCGAAAAACTGGGAATGGAAAAAGGTGTACTCGAAGGTTTTCTATCAGTCCTATGTCAAGTCCCTGACGGGCTAATATGGAGAAAGCATGGGGGAAGGGTTGCTATAACAGTTTCTAAAATGTCATGTGAAGCTTTAGAAAATCCGAAATTAATAAATGAACTAGATAGGTTCCTTTTGGAAAATGGATATAACCCGGGCTCTACAGCAGATATAGTGGCTGTGGGGATTGCTTTTTTCAAACTAGGTGAGTGGTATGGCAAAAATGGCGTTAATTACTTTAACTCCATGCAAAGGGGATGTGATAGAGTTCCTTAATTTGTTAAGTGTAGATTACATAATAGGCTTAGGAGATGTAGAATGCCCTCAGTACATATCTAACTATTACGGAATACTCGGTGAAATGGATAACGTAACAACTCAAAAGTACCTGAGGCAGAAGAACAAGCTGATCACTAAAACCTTTGGAAATTTATCTATAGACTTCTCTACTAAGATTGTTATAACCCACTTCCAACCTAGGACATCCTACGGTTCACAAGTGATTCTGGGGAAAATACTCTCAGAATCCCCAGAACTACTTATTCACGGTCATTTACGATCTCAGAAGGAGTATAATGTAGTAAAAACAAGAGTATATTCAGCAGGTAGTCTGGAAGAAGGTTATTATCTAATTTTCGATTCGTCTAATAATTCAGTAGAGCTAGAGAGGGCGAGCCATTAAATAAGCGTCTTCTCCATCTGCATAATAGTGCTTTAACACCTTTACTTCGGAAAACCCTAGTTTTTTATAAAGCGAAATTGCTGGCGCGTTTGTCACCCTCACTTCTAAATAGACCTCTTCAGCCTCGTATACATCCTTCATGGCCTTCATGGAGTTCTGTAAGAGCGCCGTACCGATTCCCATTTTCCTGAATTTTTCCAATACCGCTACTGAAACTACGTGACCCTTCCTGACTAAGGTAGGTATCTGCTTAACGTTGCTAAATCCCCACTCTATTCTGGGCATGATATATCCTACTACTTCTCCGTTTATGTCGGCAACATAAAACGCACCACCGTATTCCTTTAAATGTTCTACGAAGAAGTAGTATGGGTAATTTTCTGGGAGGGTGAGTCTGTTGATCTTTACAATCTGGTCTATATCTGTCATTCTTGCCAATCTAACTATAAAAGCTCCGTATTTCTTCGTTTCGGCAAACTCCATAATATAAGGTTTTTATCCGTAGTTTAAATTTATGTCTGACACTTAATGGTACACCCATCCAAGAAGATTATCGGAGAGATATCGGAAGAACTTAAAGGTAAGAAGCTTTTGCTTGGCGTTACCGGAAGTGTATCAATTTATAAGTCTCTAGATCTGGCTAGGAGCTTAATGAGAAGGGGAGCCGAAGTAAAGGTGATAATGAGCGAAGATGCGAGTAAGCTTATCTCACCTACTATGTTCCATTGGGCCACAGGTAATGATGTTATAACACAAATAGGTGGTGAACTGGAACACGTAGAGTTGGCAGAGGACTTCGACGCATTTATTATAGCCCCTGCAACGGCTAACACAATCTCAAAAATTGCTAACGGGATAGTGGACACTTCAGTAACACTTACGGCTCTGAACTTCATAGGAATGAAGAAGAAGGTAGTAATAGTCCCAGCAATGCACTTACCAATGTATCATTCCCCTCAGTTAAGGGACAATTTGGAAAAGCTGAAATCATTCGGTGTAGAAGTAATAGAACCTATGATAATCAAGGACTTAGCACACTACCCAGAAGTAGAATATCTAACTCAGTATATAGTCACTTATATGCTTAGGGGTAAAGACTTGACAAGTTTTAGAATTGTAGTTACCGCTGGACCGACCAGAGAGTTCTTTGACCCGGTGAGATTTATCTCAAACCCCAGTAGCGGGACTATGGGAGTTGATATAGCTAACGAGGCTTACTTCAGGGGAGCTGACGTAGTATTAGTCCACGGGCCTTTGTCTACGCATCATAAACCGTATGTTAGGACTATACCAGTAACTACAACGTCGGAGATGGCAGAGGAAGTGGAAAAATTAGTCAAGGAGGGTTACGATATAGTAATCCTAGCAGGTGCCCCTGCGGACTTCAGACCGGTGAGCACTGCAGAAAGCAAGATTGACAGTCATACTGTAGTTCCGGAGATAAAATTGGAAAAAACTCCTAAGATCTCTTCAACGATTAGGAAATACGATGTGTTCTTAGTGGGTTTTGCGGCAGAAACTGCTAAGGATGACGAAGAATTAATAGAGAAAGCTAAGTTAAAGAAAGAAAGGCATAAATTCGATATGATCGTTGCGAATAACGCTAGTAGAAAAGATATAGCTTTCTCGTCTGAGTTCAATGAAGTCATCATTATCAGTAACGACAAGATCGAGAAGTTAGGTAAGGATTACAAGAGCGTAATAGCAAGAATTTTATTAGACAAGATAAAAGAGGAATATATGAAAAGAAAGGGTAGAAATAATTGAGTCTTTTTAGATTCATTCTATATAACGTTGGAAAATTGTTCTCCTTGTCATAACGTAGTTTATGGAATGTTATTCAGCTTTAAGTTTAAATTCTACAACTCGTTAAACTCTAATTGGCTGGGACACAAAGTGGCTCGGGTAGCTCAGCCTGGTTAGAGCGACGGGCTGTGGACCCGTAGGTCCCGGGTTCAAGTCCCGGCCCGAGCCCCATTTTAGGGGGATATCCCTAAGACCCGTTTGCCCCTACACCCTCATTTCAATCATTTTATGTTCATGATCAAGTGTAGGGACTTAGCCCTCAACCACCTACCAGGTGGGTCATGGGTCTCCTTCGAGCCCAACGGCACTGGGCTCACATCTCCGCTTATCTCTCTAACCCTTGGGGCATTGCCCCCATCGGGTTGGTAAACCTCCTTAGTTCTCATCATCCTCTTCACGAAATTAATTGATAAATGAATATAGAAAGACTTCTATTGTTATGAAAAAGGATTCAGCCCCACAAAGTGCAGAACCAAATGATGGTTGTTGTCCGAAGAACGGAATTCCCATATATATAACATTCTAGAGAGTAGTATATATGTTTAGATTCTGTTAAAGTAATGTATTTTTTCTACTATAGTGGCAGCTTAAAGAGATAAGACATAAATTGTATCAGATAAGGTGAGAGGTTGGCTTTTAATCACGAGTAGTCTAATTAGATCTTGAAAATTTTCTTGGCATATAGACTCTTTTCCTTCTCGTCCAGCCTATGTAAATCCAATTGTCTTTAAGTCAATAGGTGTATAAGGGTAGTTACTGCCGTAAATTCTTTTGCCTTTAAAAACGATACTTATCTCAGGAGGTACCGTAGAAATTTCGAAAAACACTTTTTCTTCTTTTGCTAGTTCCATAGCTTCTTTGATGTAATTAGGATATCCAGAATGTATGAGAATAAGATAAGGTACTCGTGACAAATATGGTTTTAAGTGACAGGGATTGCCGTAACCCCTACCCGTATATACGAGAAGGGGTAGGTCTTCCTTTTCCACAATCTTGATTACTTCAAGGACTCTTTCATCTTTTAAGCTAAAGGAGTGGTTTATAGGGTTAAGTATTAAGCCTAAAGTCCCTCTCTCGATCTGTCTATAAATCTCGACTTGAGGAGGAATTCTGCACCGTACGTTATAAATTCCCAGCCTAGGTTTGTTAGGATATTTCATATACTGTTGATAGAACCCATCTACGCAACACTCACAACCGTATTTATATGCAGGATTTAAGACAAAGTTACGTAAAGGATATTCTGCACTGGTGGGATAGAGTTTAAGCCCTAGATGTACGTTAATATCTACTATTTCCACAACTAATACACTCTCCAAACAGGGTCAATAAGTATTTGAGTTGAAACTGTTCTTCAATATAATTTCATTATAAAATTAATTTATAGTAACATTTATAAAACCATATTCATTGATAGTATCGATGAATAAAAAATATTAACTGGATTATTAGTTTTGGTAATAATAATAGGTGGAGTTCTTGTATTATCGCACTTCAGTAACAATATATCTTCTTCATTAACTCTAGCGTCAAAGTTGTCTCTCTTACAAAATACTATCCCCGCAGGAACGTTCGTGAAGGTTAATGATCAGGACTATGCACCACCAGGTAAGGTAATTGTTGTTGTACAATCTTGGTATGGTTGCCCGGTAGGAGCTGCTGCATCGTGGGCGATATATAATGTTATATGGTAATGTATCGTTCGAATTTCATTATTCAGATCCCGATCATTCTCCTGCTAATATACCCGGTCTGATATTCACTGGATTTAAGCCACAAGGAGAGTTAGAGTTTTACGTAGCTTATGTTTATAACGAGTATCTTAATGCTTCATATAATGGCACTCCAATTCCTACCAACGATTTAATACCTGAAGGAGAGCAAATACTGACAGAAGAGCTGGAAGCTATGGGAGTTCCTAATGCGACTCAAGTAGCAAGTATTATAATACACTACGAAGTCAACGTTACAGTAAGCAATTACAGTAAGCCAGCAGCATTATATGTAAACCCCCTCACCTAAATTTCGCTATCTTGATATCAGGTCCTAATGGGACTTACATCGTAGACACTCCTATAATAAATCCTACTACTTTAGAAGGTTATTCACCTCAGTACATCTGTCAGAATCTTGATAGCTTCCCTCAGATAATTCAAGCCTCGGATATGATTCAAAACGTAATAAATATGGCATATCCAACTGGTTCATGTCCTACCTGACAGCTTTGCTTAGAAATTTATTCACATTCTTTACATCTTATCGGCTCAAGTTGTTATGACAAAATTAAAATAAAATTAAGGGAAACTTTTACTATGGGTAAGTTATTTGGTACTGATGGAGTCAGAGGAATAGTTAACAAGGAGCTAACACCTGAATTAGCGCTTAGATTAGCTAAGGCTATAGGTACTTATTTTGGTAAGGGAAGCAAAATTCTCATAGGAAGGGATGCAAGAGCTGGCGGAGACATGTTAATGAGGGTTGTGGAAGCTGGGTTACTTAGTGTAGGTGTCCAAGTTTATGATGGTGGAATGGCAGCAACTCCTGCACTACAATACGCTGTTAAGACCTTAGGATACGACGGTGGAGTAATAATAACTGCGAGCCATAATCCGGCTCCCTATAATGGAATAAAGGTTATAGATCGTGATGGTATTGAAGTAAGAAGAGAGAAGGAGAATGAAATAGAAGAAATATACTTCAGTGAGAGGTTCAACACGCAAGAATGGAGTGCTTTAACTAACGAGGTTAAGAGAGAGGATAGAGTCATAGATATTTACGTAAAGGGAGTCCTTAGCCATGTTGATACAGAAAAAGTAGCTAAAAAGCACTACACGGTTCTCATCGACTCTGCTAACAGTGTAGGAGGACTTTCTACTCCTTTAGTTGCCAGAGGATTAGGCTGTAAAATATACACTCTGAACGGTAATATTGACCCGTTGTTTCCGGCTAGACAACCTGAGCCTACATTTGATTCATTAAAGGAGACGGCAAACGTAGCTAAAACGTTGAAGACAGACTTAACCGTAACTCATGACGGTGATGCTGATAGGGCTATATTTATTGACTCAGAAGGTAGGATACAGTGGGGAGATAGGAGCGCGGCTCTACTCTCGTATTGGGCTCACGTTAAGAATCCTAGAGCCAGTAATAAGGTAGTTACAGCTGTTTCTAGTTCCAGTCTTGTTGAGGAATATCTATCTAAGTTCGGGATTGAAGTAATATGGACTAAGGTAGGTAGTGTAGATATTGCACATAGAGTCCAGGATGAGAAGGCTTTAGCCGGATTTGAGGAGAACGGCGGCTTTATGTATCCTCCTCATCAGTACGTTAGAGACGGTGCTATGAGTTTCGCGTTAATGCTAGAGCTGATGGCTGAGGAGAACGTTAGTTCAGCCGAACTCTTTGATAGATTGCCTAAGTACTACTTAGTAAAGACTAAAGTGGAGTTAAAGCCTGGATATGATGTTAACGCCCTCTATTCTAAGTTAATCTCAATATACCATGGAAAAGGAAAGGTGTTGACTATTGACGGTGTTAAGGTGATAACAAACGATTACTGGTTCTTAGTAAGGAAGAGCGGTACAGAGCCTATAATAAGGATTCTAGTAGAGGCTAAAGATGAGGAAAAAGCAAATAATTTAGCTCAAGAGTTAAAGAGTATAGTTGAAAGCGGATGAAGTATAGGCTGTTAGACCTTTTAGCTTGTCCTATTTGTAAACATTTTCCTCTTACGTACTACGTTTTTTCTGAGAAACAAGTTGAGAGAAATTTAGGAGATGAGAAAAAGCCCTTGTGCGAAATATATTGTGCATATAAGAAAGTTAACGTTAAGGATGCTAAGGAAGAACTTCCTTGTGAGGAGTGTTTCAAGAAAGAGATCGTTGATGGGATTCTTTACTGTCCTCAATGTAAGAGATGGTATCCAGTTATTGACGAAATACCGAGGATGTTACCAGATAAGTTAAGAAGAGAAAGTGAAGATGTAGAATTTTTAAAGAAATATAAGGATAAAATTCCTAGAGAAATCTTGTTGGAAGGTCTACCTTATAACATTAAAGAGAGTATTTGACATATGCTTATTAATTTGTAGTAACATAAGTAATATTGGTGTAGCCGTTTGGAAAACGGATATCTCTCAAATCTTGACGAATGGATTAAGATGCAAAAGAATTTATTGAATACCGTGAAAGAAATGGAGAAAAAATATGAGTCAGGTGATATTGACAGACTTGACTTAATATTAGCCACTAGAGTAGCATTCCAACATATAATGAGGACTATAAAAGCCTTCGATCAATGGTTACAAGATCCGCAAATTATAAGGCATATGCCTAAGGAGATGTTAGAGGATGTAATGAAGACTACATGGAAGCTTTTAGAAACGCTTCTCGAACTGGACATAAGGCATACAAGTGAGTTTAGAGACTTAGTAATTAAGTTAAGCAAAGAAGGAAAGCTAGACCCACTTATATGGAACAGACCACTGAGTGACGAGAACCAACAGCAGACTGGCAGAAGAGGAAGCTTTATGACGATGTGAAATATCTATCTATTATTTTAATATCCTTTAACAAAGGTGAATTAAAAACAAAAAATAAATAAGGTAGAATTTCGGTTTAGTATCTTCTATTATTTCTTCTATTCTTTAATCTATTTTCTTCATCTATCGCTTGAACCTTAAGTTTTATATCATTTATTAATTGGTTAAGGTTATTCTTGAAATCTTCCTCTATAGTTTGATTGTCTAGAAACTCTAGTCCATTATTGGTAATTTTTAACTTCTTGCTGACTGGATCGTTCTCTACATATCCTAAGTATAATAAAGAAGTAATATCTTCTTTAACCATAGGACTGAAAATGTTTCCGCCAATGACGTTGAACTGATATCCTAAATCTAACCCTTTCTCCTTCATTTCATTTAATGCAGTAACTAGAGCCTTCTCCGATGCACCACCTAAAACCTTAATAATGTATAATAGTTTGATCTTTCTTTTGTCTTCTTTAAGAACGTCAGGAGTTATTACTTGCTTCGTCACAAGCTTTACGTCCTTAGACTTTGTCTGACCGCCAGGCTGAGACATATAATTCTCCTCTTCTAATACTATCACTTCTGCCTTATTATCTTAACTATATCTAATGTCACGTTATAAGGATTGCTTGCTCTGGTTATTGCTGCACCTACAACAAAGATGTTAATCGGTAAGTCAAGCAACTCTTGTATCCTATCCTTATTTAAGCCTCCAGCTACTGAAACTACTACTCCCAATTCCGATACCTCTTTGATCTCTTTTTTAAGGTCTGAAACACTAATGCCCCTTTTCTTTTGTACGTCTAAACCAACGTGTAGTCCTATTATATCCACACCTAGTTTCTTGAGTTCCTGAGCTCTGTCCCTAACGTTCTTAACGTTTATTAAGTCTGCTTGCACTAAGATACCGTATTCATGAGCTTTCTTCACTGCACTCTCTATTGTAGCATCATCCATAATTCCGAGGACAGTCATTATTTTTGCGCCTCCCAACCTAGCTATTTCAGCTTCAACATCACCAGCATCTGCTGTCTTAGTATCCGCTAGAACGATTTTCCCTTTACCGATTTCATTAAGTTTTTTAAGCGCAGTAATACCTTCAGCCTTTAGTAGTGGAGTTCCACACTCTAATATATCTGTCCCTCCTTTTATCGCATCTAATGCTACTTTTAAGGCATCATCTATTTTTAAAAAATCTAATGCTACTTGTAAAAATCTAGAATTTTTTAGTTTTTCAAGTAATTCCATATTATTCCCCGTATAGATTACCCATTAGAAATAAGACAAATGAGCTTTAAAACTGGTGTTTGTAGAATATTAGCTGTGATTTCCGTTTGACGAAGTTTATTATAGTCACCGGAGGCGTTCTGTCAAGCGTTGGTAAGGGTACGGTGTCAGCCTCTATAGGGCTTCTACTAAAGGCCAGAGGATATAATGTCACGTTAGTAAAGGTCGATCCATATCTGAATGTAGATGCAGGTACTATGAACCCATATATGCACGGTGAAGTATTCGTAACTGATGATGGAGCAGAGACTGACCTAGATTTAGGGCATTATGAAAGGTTTGTCGGAATAAATATGAGCAAATACAACAACATAACTGCAGGCAAGGTTTATTTCGAGGTTATCAGAAAGGAAAGAGAGGGAAAATACTTAGGTCAGACAGTTCAGATAATCCCGCACGTTACGGACGAGATAAAATCGATGATAAGGAAAGCTGCTGAAAAGGCTAATGCGGAAGTCGCAATAGTAGAGATAGGAGGTACTGTAGGTGATATAGAGAGTCTGCCTTTTCTTGAGGCAGTTAGGCAGTTGAAAATTGAGGAGGCTGAACATAACGTAGTATTTGTACACGTAGCTCTCGTAGAATATTTGAGAGCCACAGAGGAGCTCAAAACGAAACCACTTCAGCACAGTGTACAAGAATTACGCAGGATAGGAATACAACCAGATATTATAGTTGCAAGGTCTGTAGTACCATTAGACGAAGAAACTAGGAAAAAGATCGCACTATTTACAAATGTAAGACCCGAAAATATTTTCTCTAACTACGATGTTTCCATGACGTATGAAGTACCCCTAATACTCGAGAATCAAGGAGTACCAAGTAGAATTCTAGAGAAACTTCAGCTTAAAGATAGTCAGCCCAATCTGGAAGATTGGAAGAAGTTCATCTCAGACCTTAAAGAGGGTAAGAGAGAGGTCACAATAGCTCTTGTCGGTAAGTATACGAAATTGAAAGACAGTTACATAAGCATAAAGGAGGCAATATATCACGCCGCGGCTAAACTGAAGTTAAAGCCTGTATTATTATGGATAGAATCCACCGATCTAGAAAGTTATCCACAAGAACTGGAGAAACTTAAGAAGGTTAACGGTATAATAGTATTGCCAGGCTTTGGAGCGAGGGGAGTGGAAGGTAAGATATCTGCTATAAGGGTTGCAAGAGAGAATAACATTCCGTTTTTGGGAATATGCTATGGGATGCAATTAGCTGTAGTGGAGTTCGCTAGGAATATAATGGGTTTGAAGGGGGCTCACACTACAGAGGTCGATCCTAAAACACCTTATCCGGTGATAACTCTTCTAGATGAACAAAAGAAAGTGGTGCAAGTTGGTGGAACGATGAGATTAGGATTACAGAAGGTTATAATTAAGGAAGGGTCGTTAGCCAACAAGATTTACGGTTCAACAGTCGCTTATGAAAGACATAGGCATAGATACGAAGTCAACCCTGAATATGTAGACGAACTCCAAAAGAACGGGATGGTTATTTCGGGAATCAGTGAAAACGGTCTGGTGGAGATGATCGAGCTTAAGGATCATAAGTTCTTCGTCGGACTACAAGGGCATCCTGAATACAGAAGTAGACCGTTAGCACCTTCACCCGTTTTCGTTAGTTTTCTCAAGGCTAGTGCTGGCATCGAGTAAAATTATAGTTATTTTTTGGTATTTAGGTTTCACGATTTTTCTTATTCCTTTAACCCCGTTTTCATATTTAACTTCCACAAGGCCGGCATTTTCTAGCTCAGCAACATGATTACTTATATTCCCCTTACTCATGTGCAGTATTTCGCTTAATTCAGTTATATCTAACGGCTTCTCGCTTGTAAGTTTTAGTATATTTATTCTTGCCATTACGCTTAATGTCTTTGATATCTTTACAATTTCTTCAGGTTCTGAGATTATTAATTCCACATTATTAATCTTGACATCATTTCCCTTAAAAAACGTAAGGTAAAAGAGATGAGAACCCTTTTATATTAGCTAGTAACACAATTTCAAATTGAGGAGACTTATCGTGCAAGCGAAGATGGAAAATCCGTTAAAGAGTCTAAAAACAGCTATGAATAAAGTTGTATTAGTGAAATTGAAGAACGGTTCTGAATATATCGGTAGATTGGAACAGAGTGACGGTACCATGAACCTAGTATTAAGGGACTGTATAGAGACTAAAGAAGGTACATCAGACCCTGTTGCAAAATATGGTAGAGTTTTAATCAGAGGTAGTAACATTCTCTTTATCAGTGTTGACTACGAAGTGATAATGGGAAAGGAAAAGTAAATTTATAAGCTATTTGGTGTGAGGATAAGGTATAATGAGGAACATAAACGTTCAATTAAGCCACTGGGCTGATATAGACTCTTTAGATGTAGAATTAGTAGAAAGAAAAGGAGTAGGTCATCCGGACTACATAGCGGATTCGGCATCAGAGGAAGCCAGCAGAAAACTTTCTCTTTATTACCTCAAGAACTACGGAGTAATTTTACATCACAATTTAGATAAGACTTTGCTCGTAGGCGGTCAAGCAGCACCTAAGTTTAAGGGCGGAGAAGTTCTTCATCCTATATACATTGTAGTATCAGGTAGAGCAACTACTGAAGTCAAGACGGAGCACGGAACAGAGAGTATACCAGTAGGAACAATTATAATTGAAAGTGTTAAGGAATGGATTAAAGATCACTTCAGATATCTAGACCCAGAAAAACATGTAGTAGTTGATTACAAAATAGGGAAAGGTTCTACGGATCTAGTTGGGATATTCGAAGCTAGTAAGAAAGTGCCTTTATCTAATGATACAAGTTTTGGAGTTGGATTTGCACCTTATTCTAAACTGGAAAATCTAGTATTCAATACTGAAAGACTGTTGAACTCTAAGGAAATTAAAGCTAAGATCCCTGAGATAGGAGAAGACATAAAGGTGATGGGATTAAGAAAAGGCAATAGGATAGAATTAACCGTGGCTATGGCAGTTATAAGCCAACTTGTAGAAGACATAAATCAGTATATAAACGTTAAAGAAGAAGCTAAGAATCAAATTCTAGATTTGGCAGCAAAGTTAGTTCCTAATTATGATGTGAAAGTGAACATAAACACTGGTGATAAGATAGATAGAGGTATAGTATATCTCACCGTGACTGGGACTTCAGCGGAGCACGGAGATGATGGAATGACGGGAAGAGGAAACAGGGCTACCGGATTAATAACGCCCATGCGTCCTATGTCTTTGGAAGCTACTGCAGGAAAGAACCCCGTGAATCACGTAGGCAAACTTTACAACATCGTTGCGAACCTAATTGCACAGAAAGTATCTCAAGAGGTAAAAGGTGTAAAGAGTGTCCAAGTAGAAGTGTTAGGTCAAATAGGAAGACCTATAGACGACCCTCTAATAGCTAACGTTCAGGTTATGACTGAGGACGGTAAAATTAACGATAATATGAAGAGAGAGATCGAAGGGATCACTGATGAAATGCTTGGCAATATTGTCAAGATCTCCGATCTGATATTAGAGGGTAAAGTCACTTTGTTCTGAAACGATTTCTCCTATAGTCTTCAAGGATTCTCTTTAGGTCAAGTTTTTCACTCTCTGCGAGTAACTTTTCCTTATTAAGTATTTCCAAATCTCTTAGTGTCTCTTTTTCAACGATTACTTTATCCCCTAAAAATAACTTCACTATAGAATTATCTACTTGTTGACTATGAAAGTATACTCTTTTTTCATTAGTATCTACCTCTATGTAAGGAGGTAATTGATCAGAACTTACCACTAGTAATCTAGAGTTAATTAAACCTTCTATTATCTCGAGTAAACTCTTGATTTCTTTTTCTTTTTCTTCTATCTGATTTCTCATGGTATTTATAAGTTTGATATAGTTCTCTATCTCCAGCTTCAACTCGTAAATCTTTCTTTCCTTTTGAAGTTCCTTATTGTACATTGTTTTGATTTCATCAATCCTTTTCTGTAATAATACATTCTGAAATGTCATTTCCCTGATCTTTCTTTTAAGTCTTTCAATATCTCTCTTTAATTGCATATTCTCTTCCTCAAGAGAGTTCACTTTGGTGTAGTAGTTAGTTTGATGCGGAGTAAAATTAGGTTGAGAGATTTCGTTTTTCGTGAATTCTATCTCTTTTTCAATTTCTTTTTCTACACACTCATCCATAGTTTTACCTTCAATAATACATTCCAGTACCCGATCCTCATCTACGTCTATATCCATTCTCCTTAGTAATCCTCTAGCCTGATTTAGCTTGTGGGATATCTCATAATATGCCTTCAAAGCAGCCGCTAGGGAATCCCTTACGTGTGGGTCGTCGATTTTCAATCCGTGTTGAGTAGAGAATTTATCGACAATTAACATCTTCTCATCCATGCTGAGTCTTCTGTCTGGGACAAACAACTTAGAGTTTAGCACTGCTGAAATTTTCTTTACACTGTCGGGCACCGGATTTACATCAGTTGCTATTAAAACGGGCTTTCCGTATTTTCTTATAATGTCTATTACGTCTTCTCTGTCTATGTTTCTCCTAGACGTCATAAACAAGGGGTTTCCGTGCAAATCTATTATTGATATCCCCACTTCTATCCCGGGGTCTATGCCTACTATGACGGGCTTAGTTTCCTTTTTTGTGTCTCCAAACTCGATTTTTGATTTATAAACTGGCTTTATCTCAACTCTTAGGTCGTGGCCCTTCATTTTCCTTACGATCCCGTATAAACTCTCTCTGGGCGAATACACCGTAAATACAGCTTTTTCTATTCCGTTTTTGCTTCTCTTTATTGAATAATCGTAATCAAACCCGTGTGCATCTAGTTGTTCTTTAATTCTTTTAGCTACTCTGAGAATGAGCCCCCTTAAGTTTCTTTTATATCTATTACTGCTCATCCCTCCGGGTCCTACAGCCCTGCCTCTGGAAATTATAATCTTCGTCTTATTCTCCCTAATCCTAATGGGAGTCCCTATACCCTTTAGGGCTAGAACAGCTGCTAGATAAGCTGTTCTTAACGGTGTTGGTTTTCCTTGAACTTCGAGTCCAGCCTCTCTTGCTACGTCTCTGATATCTTTAAACGTGTTGTTGACGTAAGTAACTTGTATAACTTCTAGTTTGTCCGGTAAAAGTGATAAGATTTTAACAAGTTTTTTCTCGTCTGGTGCTAGCTCATAAACATTATCTACTGCTATTTTATCTGGTCTTAATTCCCAAGCTAACCTTAATATTTTTGTGAGAGGAGATGATTCTGCCTTGTATTCTACTTCACCTTTTTCATTTATGATAATCACAGAATATGTGGGGGGTTTCAAGGAAGACGGGCTTTGGCCTGGCTCAATATCAATTCCCATTACCTTCATGGTTTCCCCTTTATATAATCTATGACAGCATCTACATCTTTATCTATTTCATACTTCTTATAAAAATATGCAAGAATATGATCTATATCTCTTATGAGTAAGTCCTCATTCTCGGGGCTTGACCATTGCGGCCAATCGATTACGTAAGCTGTTCCGTCCTTTACAAGTACATTATATTCACTTAAGTCGCCATGAATCATTTTACATTCATTATACGCTATTCTAATTGTCGACAGTATCTGATCTAATATTTCTTCTGGGTTTGTCAATTCACTCTTGTATAACTCTCTGCCTTCCACTAGTTCCATAGCCACGGCGTTATAAGCTTTTCCGTAAGGTTGTGGAACATAACCATAATTTTTCTTAACGCAGTCAAGGGCTTGGTATTCCCTTTCTGCGTTCTCTACTGAAATTACCGTCCAGTCTTTATCTTTTTGGATGTTCCGGATCTTTCTGATGTTCTTGTAACTTCTCTTACCGACCCTGTGGAATTTGACTATAAGCGGTTCGTCGTTAAAGTTATAACCTACGTACACTTCGCTCTCTTTTCCGACCCCTATTACTATCCCAAGGTTCTTAAGGACTTTCTCCACGTAAAGTTTCTTTATTGCTAATATATCTAAAGCTGTAAAAGTAATTCTGTAACTGTACTCACCACTTATTATCTGTTTTGAGAGTAACCTGAGGTTATACAGTCTTAGCAAAACTGGCTGGAGTTCGTTTAACCTTAACCCTGTTTCCTCTACCAACTCTGATGTCATAATCCACTCGTGGTTCCTATGAAGAGAATAAATGGTTTTGAGAATTTTATAATCTAAGGGGCCTACAAGAGAGGCTCGCTCGGCTAATGTTAAAGAAGGCATAACTGGTAACAATAAATATTATATCTTCATGCTTTAATTTTTTTCATAAGAAGCCTTGACTTACCAGGTATTTCCCTGATAATGTCCTCTTTTAAAGCTCTAAGACCTTTAATACCGAACTTTTCATAGAAGTACTTTATTATCTTATCAGCTAGTTTAGAGGGATCGTCCTCGCCTGGAGAAATTACAACGTAAGTGTCCGTCTTCGAAGATACATTATCGATGCTACCCGTCATAACTTTTAAACCTTCTTCGCTCTTTATCAAGCCTATAGCGAGTTGTAATTTAACGTTCTTTATATAGTTCTTTTTACCGTAGATCATGAAGGATCCTTTCTTAAGGTACTCACCACTTGGTGGGGTCTTGCTAACTTGTTCTCCGTATACCCAAAAAACGTCTATGGCAGCCATACCAGCTTTCCAGGCTTTAGAGTAGCAAGCCGAAATTGTGGCAGCATCAAGTAAGTCCTCCTCTTTGGGCTCTTTACCACTCGTTTTCAGAACAGTGGCAGCAGCTCCTTGAATGTCAGAATGGAAGAAGATATCTTTGTCCTCTAACAGTTTTCTGACTATACTTTCGTTCTGGTCAACGTCTCTTCCGGCAATTACTAGAAAACCATTCCTTGTTATAGTCCAATGGTATTTTTCGTACCATTCCTTCTTTCTTGAGGCTACAATTATCTCTTCCTTCCTTTCAAGGATTTGATTTTCCAGATCTCGCATCTTTCTTTGTAAATCCTCTAAAACTTCCCTTGCTTTCTTAGCTTTTTCCACGTACTCCTTAGCCATATCGAAGTATTTAGAAGAATTCTTATATACCGAGAGA
Organism: Stygiolobus azoricus; assembly: GCF_009729035.1. Classification (NCBI taxonomy): domain Archaea; kingdom Thermoproteati; phylum Thermoproteota; class Thermoprotei; order Sulfolobales; family Sulfolobaceae; genus Stygiolobus; species Stygiolobus azoricus. The sequence continues at coordinate 173,206 of NZ_CP045483.1, read as the reverse complement.
CTAGGATCCAGTTCCACTTCCATTCCATTAATGGTGGTCTTGAAGGGATTTCGCTTACCCGACTGACTAAGAAGGGAGTTAACAGTCTCATAGTTATCCACTATAATTTGTGCAATGCTTCTTAGCTCTTCAGCTTTTTTCTCATAGTCCTCTATTTGCTTTTTGGTTTCCTCTATTGTTTTTTCTAACTTTTTCCTTTCTTCCTCAAGTTTTTTGTCTATTTCACTCTTTATTAACGATTTTTCCTCTGCTGTAAAAAATTCATCCAATGCGTCATTATAACTTTCCATCTCAATACAACCTTCAGTTTTTACCGGGAGTACAGTAGTGTCCTTAATTAGACACTTGTCGAAATTACCGCTTGATATCTTCCTCAATAATTCCTCAACCTTTTTCTTGGATTCCTCTAGCTCTTGTTCATTGGTTGCGTGTAATTTCAGAGCTTCAACGAGCTCTTGAGGTATTCCCAAAATCCTGCTTAGGTTACCTTTCTTAAGTAGTTTTTCTATCTCTTCCTTAGTCGGAGGGTTAAGGGGTGGTGGAGGGGTATAAGTCAGACCTAATTTTATAGTTCTGTCTTTAAATTCTTTGTACTCTGTAGAGAACAGTATTCTATTATTCTCATCTGTAATCACCATGAGACCTCTCGGGAGTAATTCTAAGTAGATGATTTTCTCTGATGCAAGTATCTTTATAATCCTTTCCGTTCCTAAGATTGAGGTGTCTTTTATTATTCTGTCTCGAAGGAGCTCACGTAACACTGTGACTTCGGCGGTCGAGTCTTTTTGTCTTTCATATTTCGTGAAGTGGATTCTCTTACCTGGCTCTAAGACTAAGTTCTTATATTCCCCTCTGCAATACAGCTTAAGTAAGTAGGCTGAAAGTCCTTCGATTTTGAATATGTTGTCTATTCTACACCCTTCAAGTTTATTCTTGTTTTCTGTGTACCACGCCAGTAGATCAATGTAAGACATGCTCGTTTTTCTGTTCAACTATTTTACCCCCTATAGTCTATTAATTACCGTGGAGAAGGAAGATAAAATCTTGGTGCTGAGGGGGATTATGGGAGCATTAAGCGGTGTCCTTTCATTCATCTTAGTGAATAACGAGGTAATAGCACTTCTGATTCCGTTAATTGCATATGCATTATCCGTTGGGATAGTCTACGGTACTATAAGGGGTTTTAACCTTACTAAGTGGGATTTACTAGGTAGAGGTGTTTCAATATTATTGGCGTCGTGGCTTTTAATATTTGTAATACTGTATAATGCTTGATGCAAACTAAGAAATTCGTAGTAGATGCAATGTTGGGCAAGCTAGCAAGGTGGCTGAGGATATTAGGTTACGATACTGTTTACAATAATAACTTTGAAGACTGGAAAATTTTGAAGATTGCTGCTGATGAGAATAGAATAATTATAACGAGAGATAGAGGGTTATGTGTAAGAGCTAGGAAGAGGAAGCTAGAGTGTTTTTATGTTATCCCCGGTCTGAAAATTGAAGAAATTTTAGCTAAATTATCTTCTAAATACTCTATAGATTTGAATATTGTAGATCCTAATTTTTCAAGGTGCTCCGTATGTAACGGTGTGCTGAAGAAGGTTAATGACAATTTGTGGGAGTGTACTAGGTGTCATAAAAAGTATTGGAAAGGTTCTCATTGGAGAACTATAGAGAGCACTCTTATTAGAGCGAGAGCAATATTAAAGAATAATGAGTCTCAACAGCAGTCAATTAGTTACGATCAATGAACTCACTGAAGAGTTAGGCAAGAAATTAATAAAGATTGCAAGACAGTCAATTGAAGTCAAGTTAGGATTGAGAAAAAAGATTGATGAGTCTCTTCATGACCCCGTCCTAGATAAAAGAGGATTAGCTTTTGTTACACTTGAAAAAGAGACCGGTTCAACTACATCCCTTAGAGGGTGTATAGGCTATGTTGAGGCTGTGGCACCGCTTAGAGAGATAGTAAGTAAGGCTGCAATTGGTGCTGCGTTTTCTGACCCCAGGTTTCCTCCTCTAGCTAAGCACGAGATCAATGAGATTATAATAGAAGTAACAGTTCTGACAAAACCCGAGGAGATTACAACAAGCAATAGGAAAGACCTCGTGAATCAAGTTAAAGTAGGAGAAGACGGATTGATTGTCGAGTACGGGATAATGTATAGCGGTCTATTGTTGCCTCAAGTTCCTATGGAATATTGTTGGGACTCTGAGACCTTCCTAGCCGAAACTTGTCTCAAAGCAGGATTAGACCCTGATTGCTGGTTAAATCCAAAAGTAAAAGTTAAGAAATTCCAAGGTATTATTTTCAGAGAGATAAGTCCTAATTCAGAAAATATCCTTGTTCTAAAGCCCAACCAAATTAAATGCAAAAAAGAGGAAATTTTGAATTTATAGTAGTTACTTTTTTATTTGGCGAAGCGAAAAAAGATTAGTAGCGTGGTTAGGATGGAGGAAGAATTTGCAGAACTTTTTACAGATGAAGTTAAACAAGCTTTACAAGATGCTTTAAAAGATATGAAAAATCCTGTTGATGTGTACGTATTTATAAACTCTCTAGATGAACACTGCCACTATTGTGATGTTACGAAAAGATTTTTAGAATTCATGGGTGACGCAGCTCCTAAAAAGGAGGGTAAAAGCTTATTACAGGTTCACGTGGTAGACAAAGCTAATCAAAATGACTTACAAGTTTTCAAAGAGTTTAATATTGAGAGAGTTCCAACTGTTGCCTTCGTTAAAGGCTATATAAGGTGGACTGGTGCTCCATTGGGAGAAGAGATAAGAGCACTAGTTGAGACTGCTGTAAGGCTTTCACTAAATGAAAGTGGATTAAGCCAAGAAACAATTGATGCAATAAAAGAGAAACTCAACGGATTTGTGAAGATCGAGACGGTGGTTACTCCCTCATGTCCTTACTGTCCTTACGCTGCTTTAATGGCTCATATGGTAGCTTACGAAGCTTGTAAAGCTGGTAAGTGTAATGTACTATCAGATGTGATAGAGGCGTACGAGAACCAAGACATAGCCGAGAAATACCAAGTAATGTCAGTGCCTTCTGTAGCTATAAACGGCTCTGTTGAATTCATAGGAGTTCCCACTGAGGAGAATTTCATAGCTTCAATCCTTGAGAAGCAGAATCAGAAAGCGTAATCTCAAGTTTAAGGAAAGTAGTTTTTTAATAACACATGACTTATTTTATTTGTGAAAATTATTTCAATTAAGCTTACTGATGAAGAATACAAGGAATTAGAAGAAAAGGCAAGACAAGAGGGTTACGTTCTTCTTTCGGAATACATAAGGAGTGTTTTGTTCGGAAGGCAAACTCCAATTCAAAGCCAAATTACTATTGACGTGAATAACCCAGAAATAGTGAATCAGATTACCACAAAATTAGAGAGAAAAATAATGGATTATATAAATCCTTTTACGGCACAAATAGATGAAATAAAGAGGAAAATTGCAGATCTCGCAGAAAAAATTGAAGAGTTAGAAAGTAGTAAAAAGAGTATTGAAAAGACTGAAAAGAGTGAAGAGAAAAAACAGATCAAGGTTGAAACGAAGAAAGAGCAACCACAACCCAAGAAGACAGCTATTGAAAGGTTACAAGAAGAAGGGATATTATTTGAGTCGGAACTTAAGGCATTAAGAGATCCTACAGCTTTTTTCAATAAACTTGAGAGAGAAGGGGCTAAAATAATATACTTAGAATCCGAAAGAATAGCTATGAGTCAAGATTTTTACAACAAATTTATTGGAGATATTTCGTCGATAGATACATCTGATCCTGAAGAGGCTGCAAGTAAGCTTGAACCTAAAGAGGCAAAACTATTCAGGAAATTGGCAAAAGAAGCACTGGTAATATATGACGCTAACTCTAAAGGATGGAAACTAGCAGCTCAACTGTGATTTTTGTTCGTAAACCGAGGAACTGTTACTCCTCTTTGTCCTTGATATTTTCCTTGGTATGGGTTCTCAACTGGTGTTAAAGTTTTGGCAAAGATCAAATGTAGAAACCTCATCCCCCTCTTCAATTTCACTGGGAAAGAAGAACCTACTACTTCTATCGTAATCTGACCCTCAAACCCAGCATCCACAATTGTTGGGGGAATAAAAAGACCTAGCCTAGCAAAAGACGAACGAAGGTTAACAAAAGCCATAACATCATTTGGCAACCTCACTAACTCTTCAGTAGTTAACAATACGTGCTCATAAGGCCTTATTATAAACTCCTCCCCTTTCTCAACGTGAAATAGCGAGTAATCAGGATTGTCAGGGTCAAACACCTTGTCTTGCCTTTCCTCAAACCTAGCTATTTCCCCACCAATACGAAGGTCTATTCCGTTTTCCCTAACACTGTCTTCCCTTAATGGGTCTATTACAATCCATCCCTTTTCAAGGTAATATTTCAAATCACGATCTCCAAGAATCATGCTACCTTAATATTTTGTATACAAACACTATTTAAGGAAAAGGTTACTTGAATAAGAGGTCAGTGTAACTCTGATTCGTCATATCTCGGTCTTGCCAGATTTCATCATCCTTATTACACTTTTTGATCAACATATTAAAGTGATGGAGTTTAAACTAATCGCTGAATATTTTGATAAACTCGAGAGAATATCTTCAAGGATACAAATAACTTCGTTGTTAACTGACTTGTTTAAGAAATCAGATAAAGATGTAATAGATAAAGTTATTTATATAATTCAGGGAAAACTATGGCCTGACTTTTATGGTTATCCAGAAATAGGTCTCGGAGAAAAGTTAATGATAAAGGCTTTATCCATAGGGATAAACGTCAAGGAGGATACAATCGAAGCCGAACTTAAAAAGGTAGGTGACTTGGGTGAAGTAGCCTATAGGCTGAAAAAGTCAGGCAGCGGAACGACAATTTTAACATTCTTAGGTGCTTCGTCATCTTCTCCCCTAACTGTTGAGGAAGTATATAACTCTCTAAGTAAGATTGCTTTGGCTGAGGGCGAAGGAAGTAGGGACGTAAAAATTCGCTCCCTAGCTGGTTTATTAAAGAAGGCCGATCCTCTGGAAGCGAAATACATTATAAGGTTCATAGATGGGAGATTGAGGGTTGGTATAGGAGATGCAACAATTATGGACGCCCTTGCTAACGCCTATGGAGGTGGTCCTCACGCACGTCCAATAATAGAAAGGGCTTACAATCTAAGGGCTGATCTTGGTAACATAGCTAAAGTAGTGGCTTCGGAGGGTATTGAAGCGTTAAAGAATCTAAAGCCTGAAGTAGGAATACCAATAAGACCGATGCTAGCAGAAAGGCTCAACGACCCGGTTGAAATATTATCAAAAGTTGGAGGTCAAGCGTTAGTAGATTATAAATATGACGGGGAAAGGGCTCAAATTCACAAGAAAGGTAATGAGATTTATATATTCTCAAGAAGGCTCGAAAATATTACTAAGCAGTATCCCGACGTAAGAGATTATGTTAAAGACTATATCGATGCAGATGAGGTGATAATCGAAGGCGAGATAGTGGCTATAGATAAAGAAAGTGGAGACATTTTACCTTTCCAAGAGTTAATGCATAGGAAGAGAAAAAACGATATACACGAGGCGGTTGAGGAATACCCAGTAAATGTCTACCTTTTCGACTTAATGTATTATAACGGAGAGGATTACACTCTGAAACCTTTGCCAGAGAGGAGAAAGAAGCTCGAGGAAATAATAAAGCCCAACGACAAGTTGCACGTTGCTCATCATATATTTACAGATGACGTCGAAAAACTGAAAGAGTACTTCTATCAGGCTATCTCGGAAGGCGCAGAGGGAATAATGGTGAAGGCTGTAGGTAAAGACTCAATATATCAGGCAGGAGCTAGGGGGTTCTTGTGGATAAAACTCAAGAGAGACTATCAGAGCGAGATGGCTGACAGCGTTGACCTAGTAGTTGTTGGTGCTTTTTACGGGAGAGGTAAGAGAGGAGGAAAATTAAGCTCACTACTAATGGCAGCTTACGACCCTGAGACTGACACATTTTATACAGTATGTAAAGTTGCCTCGGGTTTCAGCGATGCGGAACTGGATGAGCTACAAAAGAAACTTATGGAGATCAAAATGGACTCCAAAGACCCGAGAGTAGAGTCAGAGATGGAACCAGATATATGGGTTCAACCAAAGTATGTGGCTGAGGTGATAGGTGCGGAGATAACTCTTTCCCCTCAGCATACCTGCTGTAAGGGTCAAGTAAGCAAGGAAGCAGGGCTCTCAATAAGATTTCCCAGGTTTATAAGGTGGAGGGATGATAAGAGCGTAGAAGAGGCTACCACACCACAAGAGATCTTAGAGATGTATAAGTTGAAGCTGAAGAAAAAAGAGGATTCAAGCGGAGAAACGCAACCTTCCTAATCAAAATTCATATATTGTTACTTCCTTAATTTTAGTGTGTTCGATATACAAGATAACGGTGCAATACTGGTGGGTAATAACTTCGTTATTGATGGTCATTATAAGAGGTTATTCAGGGCTGTAACACACTTTCACGCTGATCACATAAACGAATTAAATAAGAGTATTAAGGAATGTACCAGCATAATTGCCTCACCCATTACTATTGAATCATTACAAGTGTTAGGATATAACGTACCTAAGCACAAACAACTACCGCTTAATTACGGAGTAAAGGTAGATCTTCTTGGCGAGAAGATAAAGCTTGAGAGGGCGGAGCATATCATGGGGGCTTCACAAGTAGTTATTGAAACTGAAAAAGGAATTGAGATAGCTTATACCGGTGATTTTAGGAACCCAGGGAAAGGTACGCCGATTCTTAATCCCGACGTATTAATAATAGACGTAACCTACGGCAATCCAAACTTTGTAAGAAAATACAAGGATGACATAGAGATGTTATTCGCAGATTATGTAGCAGATGCTCTCCTTAAAGGTCCAGTTACTATTTATGCATACTACGGAAAGTTACAAGAGGTTATGAAAGTATTACGAAAGTATAACGTCGATGCACCGTTTGTGGTTGAAAATAAGGTGGAGAAATTAACAGCCATAGCTGAAAAATACGGAGAAATGGTAGGTAAATTTGTAAATAAAAACACTGAAGAGGGAAAGAAGATAATTAAGGATGGATGGTACGTGGAGTTTAAACACGCAACCGAATTTAAGAGGAGGACTAAGACTACAACTAACTTCCTCTTAGACGGTTGGCTTGTCAAGGACTTCATAAAACCGGTAGATTCGAACTCATTTATCATAGGATTTAGTAGCCACGGAGACTTCGAGGATAATTTGAAATATGTGGAAATGACTACAGCCGACTTAGTAATCCTAGATGGGAGTAGGAGTAAATATGCGTATGACTTTGCGGTATATGTAACAAAATATTATAGAAAGAAAGTAAAAGTATTGCCGTCCTCCAGTGGTAGTTAAGGTTATATTACTAGACTTTCCGCTATCAGCTTCTTTTCCTTAAATCTTGTAGGTAAGTACGGTCTCATTTCTGGCGGAACTTTTCCGTTCAGTATTAGTTCAGCCATAAGCTTACCAGAATACGGGGCAAACATCATTCCATGTCCACTGTAACCGGCATCAATATATAGTCCTTCCGGCCACTCGTCATCATACCCCATTATGTGGGAACTATCAGGCGTCATTTCGTAATAACCGCTCCAACCTCTTAATATTCCTATGCCTTCTATGCCCTTCACAATCTCCCTTATTGCTCTCAAAAAGTGTGAGAGCTCTTCGAAAGAGTTAGTAAATGGTAGAAAATCGTACGGTCTAGGAGTTTCTGTACCCCCGATTATTTCACCCTTTAGTGTTTGCGAAAAATAGACCTTATTACTCGTGTCTATTACTAAGGGTCTTACCCTAAAACTTACGTCTTCTGTTATAAAGATTTCCTTCTTCTCAGGAAATATAGGTACGTTAATCCCGGAATTCATCATTAATTTACCGCTCCAAGCACCAGCTGTTATCACTACAATATCATCATTCAATTCTCCACCTTTTGCTAGTTTTACCCCCGCTACCTTCCCTCCTTTGAAGTTTATTTTTTCTACTTCATCTATGATTAATCTTGCCTTATCCTTTATCTCCAGATAGTAACTGTAAATTAAATAGTCGTGATGGAATGCACCATCCTGAGGCGCGTAGTAACACAACCCTTCGCTTTTTAGAAACTCAAATTCGCTACAATCTCTGAATTCACCTTCTATACCTTCAGCTTTCCACATGCTGTCCAACTTCTTTTGGATTGAGATTTGTTCTTCGTCCCTGAGGATCCATAAGTATCCCGTGAAATAAAGTAGAGAGTTAAGCCTTAGCTCTTTAACGTGCTGTATTAGGTACGGAATGGCTTTCTTGGCATATGTTATATTCTCTTTGCTGAAGAAATGATAACGAAATCTAGAGGCATTTCTACTGCTAGATCCAAATCCTACCCTCTTCATTTCGATTATCTTAATATCATTAAAACCCTCTCTGACCAAGTGATAAGCTAAACTTAGACCATGGGCACCCGCACCGATAATGATCATATTCTCACCGGGTAAATTGGCGTCCTGAAGGAAATTAGAATATTGCTCTTCAAGTAATCTCCTGCAACTATTGCGCATGCTTTACCTTGGCACTTTCCAGTCCCTAACCCGGTAACTCTCTTTATTTCTTCAGTATCTTTAACCCCGAGAGATTTTGCATATTCTATATCTTCTAACCAAACCTCCTCGCATTCGCAAATCAGACCATTGCTTCCATAATAATAAGGTGAGATGGGGAATGTAACTTCCTTTGACGAGTGGTTTCTCAGCTCATCCATTTTACTCGGGTCATTAAGAACCTCACCACTGAGTAAACTTAAGTATTCGTCAACTATCCCCAACATCCCACCAGTTATTTGCACGTTATTTTCACTTATAGGCTTGTATACGTGATTTTCATAAGTATACGAAAGCCCCATACTACTTGTAACCTCAAGCCTCGGTTGTTTGAGAACAGAAAATACGATAAGTGAAACTTCATATTCGCTCTTTTTTGTCGTGACTATCAGTTTCTTGTCATCGGTTCTAACCACGTCTACGATGTAATCCCTTTCAAGTTCTATTCCATTTTCGTTTGCAAGATCTCTGTATAATGGTGAAAAGGCAAAGTCAACATGTTGGGGAGCTAAAATTATAGCTTTTTTAGAGTTCAGAGCCGTCTTTACAGCCAAATCGTTATATCCTAATACTAGTATTTTACTGTCCTCTCTGATTTCCTCCTTTAGCTTCCTAATGTAATACTCTCTTGACACTACTCCTTGTTCCCAATTACCCTTGAATATAGGCTTTAAAGTCCTAGCTCCGGTAGAAACTACTATCTCTTCAGCCTCTACAAGAAGGAACTTGTCTTCTAGCTCGAAAAGTAGCCCTTCGTCAAATTTCCCCATGTAGTTACCGTAAAGAACTTTATTTTCGAATTTCTTCACTTTTTCCTTTAGTTTCTTCACTATTTCCTCCTTGGAAAGTAAGGAAGAGGGAGACTCGTCAAATAGGATGTCCCCGAATACCTCCCTAGTTATCATAATTGAGTCCTCATTCAGAGCAGCTATACCTGAGGTTCCTCCTCCAATGATCAGCCTTTTGAAATGTACTTTCTCTACATCTTTGTGTTTTTTAAGAGGTGAGTAATGTTTAGGTAGGTCTTGGAAGAATGGAAGAGCTGGTAGTACACTACTATTTCTTAGTAGTCGAGTCTCATGAAGAAACTTTATGTTTATTCTGAGGGGTAGAGGATGCCTCTCTTTCGGAGAGGATGTAAAGACGGAAGTTATTTCTCCTTTCTCGTTAACGTATTCGGTGTAAGGCATACCATATTCGTCATAGCTTATTCCGATTTTTCTCTTTGTCCTTTTAGTATATGCGGCGGGAACTCTCATAAGGTTCTAACAATTTTAATATTGGTCTTCCTTCCATTTTAATGTTATTAATATTGAATAGTTTAAGAATTGTAGGTGCTATATCTATTATCTTAGCCTGTTGAATAGTTTCTGTCCTATTCAGCTCTAATTGTTTATATTTTGCGATTATGATCCCGTATAGGTCATTCTTTCTAAAATACCCGTGTTCACCACTGTTCATTTTATAAGGGATAACGTCTTCAATCACTTCCATGTCTTTTTTCACGGCGCTGCTAACTCCGTAATAGTCCTTAATTCCTCCTATCTTAATATCACCTTCACGATCGGGTGCTGGTGATTCACTGGCGTATATTGAAGTAAAAATCTTTTCGTCGCCATCCGTAATGTTTTCTAAATTCCTGACTATATATCTAACTAGCTTAGGGAATTCCTTCAGTGATACTATTCCTCTATCTTCCCTACCTTTTAGGTTAATTCGTATCTGTCCTCCTCCGCCGTAATATGCTTTAGTCCTAGACCAGTCGATTTCATCCTTTTCGTTCAAGGACAAGACATTAATTTTCTCCAGTAGTTTGTTAATAAACACTTTTTTCTTTACCTTTTCAATACCGTGGTCTGAGGCAACTATCACTAGATCAGCATAATCTAAGTGCATTTTTATGAATTCATCAGCCATAAGATAACTTTGTACTATATACTCCCAAGCCTTTTCGTCATCTAAACCATATAATAAGTGTTGTACATTGTCAACTACTGGCAAATATGTTAAAGCAAAGTCCCATTTCACGTTATCAAGAAGATATTTAGTATAGTTGTAAAAGAAGGTGAAGGTTCTCTTAACAGTTTCCATGTATTCTTCAAAGGTAATTATATCCTTATGAAGCGAAACATGGTCACCGTCCATAATCATACCATAAACAGTAGATATTTCATTCCAAATTCTTTCCATTAATTGAGGTTTATTACCCCATCTCTTATTATCGAAAGCTATAGGTGATATGTATATGTCGTTCTCCCTTGCGTGTAATATGGTTATAGCATTAAACTCCTCTTTTCCGCACTTTCCCTTAACGGTAATTGGTAAGCTCCACTCATTTTTTTCTAACTCTATGATTTTATCACCGTTTGGAGAGGGAATAGCTACGTAAAATTTATTCGAAGATCTTTCAACTAACCAAACTTTTCCTAGAACTTTGTTTTCTCCCTCACTTATCACTCTTCCATCACTGCATTTCTTCATTTTACTCTTATACGGATCGAAAAGGGCAGAGTTTTCCATATTCCATTTATCGGGTAAAGCTTGTGGTGAAGAGGTCACTAATGTATTATACCCATTTTTACTCAAGTAAACCCAGAGAGGGTCGGTCTTTAACGGATCGCTAGAGTATGCAGAGAGTTCGTTAGATAATGGTTTGTCTTTAACGAATATTTTAGGAGCCGTAACACCGTTTACTTTAGGAGTATTACCAGTTACAAGAGAAGCTAAAGCTATAGGGGTTAATGATGGGAAGACGGACTCGAGTTTTCCGAAATAGCCCTTTGATATTAACTCGTTTATCGTAGGTAGCTTGTTCCTTATCTTTTCTACTACGTGAAAAGCCATTCCGTCAATGACTATTAATAGAAGTCTCAAAACGCCTACCCGTTAACTTTTGTTTTCTTCTCTATCTCGTCCTTGATGTCTTTGGGCATTATCATATTAACATTTTTTCTCTTAGCTTTGCCTTTTTCGTCAAAACTAAGTGCGAACTCATAAAAACCTTTTTCGTTCTCGAATTTACCGTAAATATCTACTTTGTCCTTAAATTGTTGAAAGAACTTTATTTCTAAGGTCTTTTCATCAATTTCCCCCACTATCTCTCTTAATGTTTTAAGAGTGAGCTCGCGTAAGGTAGTATCATCCATTAATCATCCCTCAAAAGCCCTTTCAACAAGATAAATATTCCATTCATATCATGTTCTCTAGCTTCATATATATTATTAACCCCCTCTAAAGCTCTGGTAGTTGATGGACCTATACTAATTACTTTAGTACACTCTCTCAGAGAGTCCTTAACTAATGTGGCTATTAGAGAACTAGTAATTATTACATAGTTAAAAACACAATCAGATAGAAGTTGTTTGGTCTTCCTTAAGTTCTCCTCGTTTATTAAAAGGTCGTAATCAACTATTTGGGTTATCTGTGGGTACTTCTCCTTGTCCCTCTTATACCCGACACTACTTCTTACTAAGATTGTTTTATCTCTTGAATTTCTTAACATCTTCTGGACCATCGAGTCAACGGTGAAAGTTTCAGGAACTATCACTTGCTTAACGTTGAATATATCTTTTAACGCATTTGCTGTAGAGGGCCCTACTGCATAAACTTCATCAACTTTTTCGAAAACCTCGGCGTAATTAAAACATTTAACCGCGTTTACGCTTGTAAATCCTATCGTTTTCGGCTTAAAAGGCAGCGTGTGGGGTGTACATACAGGTTTTAATATCGGTATATTAACTATCTCTATCTCGGGATCTTGGGGTACTTCACTGCCCTCAGGTCTTAATAACAATACCTTCATCCTTAATCTCCTTTAACAGTTGTTTACCTAGCTCCTCTCCTACCTCTTCTGGTTTTCCTCGGAAAATACCCTCAACTGTAATTTTCTTTCTTCCGTTAGTGAAAGTCATTATTCCTCGGTATTCACCCTCATCTAATTCCTCAAACAATACACCTAAGGGGGAATGACATCCTCCTCCAATAATATTTAGAGCCGTTCTCTCGGCTATTGCTTCGTGGTAGGTCTTTTCGTCATTTAACTTTCTGAAAAGGTCTTTTAAGGGAGAGTTAGACTTTCCCACAATAGCTATTATTCCTTGGTTAGCTTCAGGAGTTAGGAGTGTAGGATCGAATTTAGAATAGTTTATTCCTTGATATTGGTGGTCGTAAGCAGCAAGCCTCGTTATTGAGGCTTCAGCTACAATTATTGCATCGTATTCACCCTCAAATAACTTTCTTAACCTTGTGTCGATGTTCCCTCTAAGGTCTCTCACCGACAGATCCTTACGATAAAATACTATCGAATTTTTTCTTCTGATGCTACTCGTTCCTATAACTTTACCGCTTTCCAACTCGAACAGACCTTTATGTGATAATGAAATTAGGACATCAAAGGGCGGGTCTCTCTTTAGGACTGCATAGAGCTCTAAACCGGGTGGAGTTTCGCTTAACATATCTTTCATGCTGTGGACTGCAATATCAGCCTCCCCGTTGATGACAGCTTGGTTTACTTCTTTCTCGAAAACCCCTTTTCCAAGCTGTGATAAGGGCGAAGCTTGAAATAGGTCAGCCTTTGTTTTAACCTCGACGAATGAGGTCTCTATTCCTAGTTTATTTAATTTATCTTCCACCATTCTTACCTGTATTCTGCTGAGCTTACTCCCTCTAGCAGCTATTCTTATTTTATTCATAGTTCGTTTATCACCTTTCTTGTTACTTCTATAGTAGTATTTACTACTGAGGAGTTGTGAGCACCAGAAGAGAATATTACTTCAAATTGACTTGGTGGAATGAAGACTCCTCCTTCCAACATTCTCTGATGCATCTTAAAATATGTGTTCTTGTCAGCTTGTTTTGCTTCGGTAGCATTAGTCACTTTCTTCACGCCGAAGAAAACCTGGAACATACTTTCAATTCTATTAAGGGTAAAGGTAATGCCCTTCCTCTCTAGAAGTATAGAGAGTTCTTCACTGAAAGCTTTAGTAGCTTCTTTAGCCGTATCATAAACTTTCTCCCTTTCTAATACTTCGATTGTCGCTAAACCGGCTGCCATGCTTAATGGGTTTGCGTTAAAGGTCCCAGCGTTAAAAACCTTACCTGAAGGCGTTAGCAAATCAATTATTTCAGCTCTTCCAGCTACAGCTCCGATAGGTAGACCTCCTCCTATAATTTTTCCTAAAGTTGTCAAATCTGGGTTTATGCCGAAATAACCTTGAGCTCCGCTAAGTCCCAATCTGAACCCCGTAATGACCTCGTCGAATATCAAAAGTGAGTTATAGGACTTGGTTAGTTCTCTCAACCCCTTTAAAAAGTCCTTCTCCGGTAAGATCAACCCCATATTACCCATTACTGGCTCTACTATTACCCCTGCTATGTCTTCTTTTTTCAGCGTCTTTTCAACGCAAGAAAGGTCATTGTACTCGCATATCTCGACTGTATTTCTTATTGACAAAGGTATTCCGTTAGAAGTAGAGACGTTGAATTCGGTAGCTGCACTACCTGCCTCTACAAGGCCATAATCATGAGCCCCGTGATAATTGCCGTTAAATTTGAGTATTTTCTCTCTTCCAGTATACCCTCTTGCTAACCTCAATGCTAACATCGTAGCCTCAGTTCCGCTATTAACGAACCGGATCTTTTGTGCAGAAGGTAAATGTCTGATTATCTTTTCCGCAAGCTTTATCTCAACCGGACTAGGAGTACCATAGAGCCAACCCTTCTGAACTTGTTCTATAATCTTTTTTTCGACATAGGGGTGACGATGCCCTAAAAATAGTGGACCATATCCTAAAACGTAATCTATTAGCCTCTTTCCATCTACTGTATATAAGAAAGCACCTTCACTTCTATCTACGTAAAACGGATAAGGCTTAACTGCAGCTCTTACTGGGCTGTTAACTCCCCCAGCAAAAAGCTTCAGGGCTTCCTTCCATAGGTTCTCGCTCAAAACGGAACACCCTCCTTGATCCATTCTGCAATCTTCGGAGCATAATACGTCAGTATTATATCAGCTCCAGCTCTCCTGATTGCTGTTGTTATTTCTAAGACAGCTGTTTTTTCGTCGATCCACCCATTTAGCGCAGCGGCTTTTATCATGCTGTATTCACCGCTGACATGATAAGCGGCTAAGGGGTATTCAGGGAAGTTTTCCTTCACGATTCTTATTACGTCGAGATATGTATGTGCTGGCTTTACCATCAATATGTCCGCTCCTTCCTCTACGTCTAGATGAGCTTCCTTAATTGCCTCGTATGAGTTCCTAGGATCCATTTGATATCCTCTTCTATCTCCGAAAGCAGGTTTAGAGTAAGCAGCATCTCTAAAAGGTGAATAGAAAGTCGAGGCATATTTTACACTGTAAGACATTATACTAATGTCTTTGAACCCGTTTTCGTCAAGTGTCCTCCTTATAGCTCCTACTACTCCGTCCATCATTGATGACGGAGCTATTATATCCGCCCCAGCTTCAGCTTGACTTAAGGCAATTCTAGCATGAACCTCCAGGCTTTCATCGTTATCAACCAACGCTTTACCGTTTTTATTAACTACTATTCCGCAGTGACCGTGACTGGTGTACTCGTCAGTACATTCATCAGCTATCAAGAGAATCTTATCTCCAAAAGTTTGTCTAAGAAGTCTTAAGCTCCTTTGAATTATCCCGTCCTTAGCATATGCTGAAGAAGCAAAGTCGTCTTTATACGAAGGAATACCAAACAGTATAAAGCTCTTTATTCCGAGACTGTAGGACTGCTCTACGAATTTGATTAGGTGTTCGTTAGGCGGGTACCTGAATACGTCGGGCATGCTGTCAATTTTTTCTGGCTCGTTTATGTTCTCCTTCACAAAAATAGGTAAGACTAGTTGGGAAACATTAAGAGTTGTTTGGGCTACCAGGTCTCTTATTACTTTATTAGTTCTTAGTCTTCTCGGTCTTAGAGTCGGAAACGTTACCATTTCCTAAAACCTCTATTAGATAATTAAGGTAATCCATCCTATTAGGAGTTTTTCTAATATCCTCTAAAACCGGCGAGAACACTTTCTTCAGCAAAGATGAACTCATCTTATCAATTATCTCTAATATTTCATCCATTTCCGGATGCCCCTTTTTAGCTAAAACGTTTATTGCCTCCTTGATCTCTTCTCTCCTTATCTCCTCTATTTTACTCATAAATATTGAAATCAGCCTGTTGAGGTTATACGTCTCAATCTCTCTATTGAACTTATCCACTTCCGCCTCAATTATCTTCTTAGCCTTTTCTATCTCTCCCATTTTCCTCTCCATTATTTGGGCTGAAAGAGACTTTAGGGTTTCTAAGGTTACTACATTATTACCTTCAACGATAGCTGGCAATGATAAGTCAACTACTAGTTTTGGCCCGTTTAGTTTGACCTTCTGTGGGTAGTAGATAGCCACGAATACAACGTCAAATTTACTTACCTCGTCAAAGTCAAGTTCCATAGCTTTATATCCAAATTTACTTGCTACGTCATAGGCTCTGCTCAGAGTTCTGTTAAAAATCGTTACATTTGTTATACCAGCATCCCTAAGCATATGGGCTAGTTTACTTCCTATTTCCCCAGCTCCTACAATTGCAACCTTTAAGTTTTTGATATCTTTAAATTGTCTTGTTACAAAATCAACTGCAAGCGAATAGACACCGGTCTTCCCTTTCGATATATTAGTCTCACTTCTAACCCTCCTACCGGTCTTTACTGCTGAAGTAAATAGTAGATCTAAAGCGTCATCGATTAGCTTTAATTTTTTGCATTTCTCAGAAGTTTCTTTTATTTGTCTAAGAATCTCATATTCTCCAATTGCAAGTGAATCTATTCCCGAGGCGACCTCAAAGAGATGCTTTGCCACGTCTCTACCTTGTAGGATTATAGCATCTTTGGTTATCTTCTCTTTATGGAAAGAGTCTAATCTTTCTAGAAAGTTTTTAAGGTCTTCTAAATTGTGTAAATAAAGATAAGCCTCGACTCTATTGCACGTTTGGAGAACACAAATCTCAATGTCGTCTGAAGATTTTAATGCCTTAAGTTCCTCGTCTCTAATATAGTGCTCGTATAACTTATCGAGACCTACCGTTTTATAAGTGTATATTAATGCGTAATAATTGTCTAATTTAATCTGTCTTATTGCCATTGATTATCTCCTCCGCCCTCTTAATTGAGTGTTCTATGTCGTTTTTACTCACATAATCCCTAAACTTAGGATCATTGAAAATTAAGGAATACAACGAGAATCTTCTTCTTGGGTCTTCTACTTCCGACTTCATCTTATCCTTAACTAGCCCCATGACCTCTACAAGCTTTTTCACTTCGTCGTTGAGAACTCTTTCCTTAATCAGCTGTAGGATAAACTTTGAGGAAAGACTAGACTTACCGAAAGTAGTAACGGCTACGCCTATAGAGTCCTCAATAGAGTAAATGGGGACTATGAAATTGGATTCCTCAGGGTTGGTCGGATCGTTACATAGTTTTCCCAAGATTTTAGCAACTTTACATATCGAAGAATTAAGAGTCCTATCTGAGGTAGCCGTTACTATTATGTGGTATTGTGAAAGGAAGTTATCGTTGATTAATGCTTTTGCATCACCCTTAATCAGTTTGATTTTCTTCTCTTCGTAAGCTCTTTGAAGATCTGTCGAAAAATCTAAACTCACTACCGTAACGTCACTCATTAGCTCCGCGAATTTTAAAGCCCTTTTAGTACCTACAGTACCCCCGCCTATCACTAGAACTTTTAACCCTCTAAGATCAAGAAAAATAGGTAGATAAGTGTAATTTCGGGCGTTCACTATTGTTATTATAAATTCGCTTAATTTAAATTCTACTCCGTTTATTTAAATCAAATTATATTCAGATTTTGTTTTTATAATTAATCATTATGGGACTTTAAGGGGGGAACATCTAGAACTAAATTTTAAAAATAGATATCTTTTTTTGTCACCGAAAAAATAAGGATATGAAAATGAGATAAAAAGCACGTTAACAACACTTTATTTCAAACAAGTTAACTTTAAAAAAGCATCCTTTTGATTATATTAGTACATCATTCACCACCCCTCCGAACTTTTCCACCGCCCCACCTTTATTCCCTTTAAAGATTTTTTGTTAACAGCCTAATTGTAAATACTATACTTTCTACTTTATTTACTTTACTCTCATTAGTAGTAAAATATATTTAATAAAAGGGCAACAAAGCTTAGCTTATTTCAAATATTGTTTTATTATAAACGTTAGATATTTAGATGCTCTTTAACGAAAAATCCTAATTATACTAAAGTATTACGGTTTTACGATAAATCATAAATAAAAATTTTCATATTTCTATGCAGTTCTATTATCTGGTGAATATGTTTAATTATAACCAACTTAGAAATCTTATGTATGGATTGTATTACACTGGTTAACGTTTATAAGAGATTTGGTTCAATAGAAGCCCTTCGAGATCTCTCATTTTCTATTCCTTGCGGCGGTAGATATGCACTTCTGGGTCCTAATGGTGCAGGTAAGTCCACTACCATGAAGATTTTAGCTGGAATGTTAAAGCCTGATCAAGGCGACGTTTTCATTAAAGGTCTGAAGCCGGGGGATAAACAAGTGAAGAGGATTATGGGGTATCTGCCAGAAGATCCGATGCCATATAGAATACTCACAGTAAGAGAGAATTTAGAGTATATAGCTGCGCTAAGAGGTATACCTAACCCTAAAGAGAAGGCTAGGGAGATGATGGAGAAACTAGATTTGGTTCAATATGAAAATATACAAGCCGGTAAGCTCTCAAGAGGAAATCAGCAGAAACTCGCGATAGCGTTAGTACTTCTTCATAATCCTGAAATAGTCTTATTGGATGAGCCCCTTAACTATCTTGATATACCTACTCAGGAAAAAGTAATAGGTATGTTGAGGCAAATGAACGCTACGTTTTTAGTTTCAACTCATATTATGTCAATAGCTACCAGGTTAACTGATCACGTTATTGTGATATCTAAAGGCTCTGTAATATGGAGTGGCTCAATAGTAGATTTGAAGTCTATGGGAAAAGAGGAAGAACCGATAGAAAGTGTGGTGGCAAGGTTGATGAGTAATGTGGGGTAAACTCATAAAATTTGTTATTTTTTCCCGGATTCCTAAAAGATCTTTCATCCTCTACGTTCTTATCTCGGCAATTTTAGTAGTAATGACCTTGCCAAGCTATAATTTTGAGCCACCTCATGTAATAACAGAGTTTTCGTTATTCTCTATATTTTATTCCTCGATCCTAGTAGCCACATCAATATTTAACACTAGATTTGGCATGGTATCTAAATCCGATAGTGATTTCCTGGCAATGCTTCCAATAGACGATAGAATGCTAGTCACTTCAGTTATTATTGGTTCCATAGTAGTTAATTTGGCTCTCTCAATCCTTTTTGTATCGTGGTTCGTACTATCTATAGGCTTATATGGTATCTTTATTCCATTTCTTCTGAGTTTGATCTCAGCTTCACTTCCAGCCATAACTTATTCATTCAGTATGAAGAGGAAAGTGCTCGTAGCTTTAGGAATTGGTGGTTGGTTCTTGTCAGCAGGTGTTGGATTTCCTTTTAGTCCTATGTCCATGTTTGTCGGATATGATACGATAGGGTTTTCGTTACTGATAACGTTGTCCCTAAGTTCATTCTTTCTAGCCATCAAGAGGTTTTCCTTCACAAATTATTCTAATATCATGATAACGTCTGAAAAAGGTGAGGTTAAGCAACAGATTAACTTTACTAAAGTAAGGAATCCTCTCTTGGTTATGTTAGTTAAAAACTTAAACGTATTGGAAGTAGGTGGTCGGGTTAATTTCATGGGTACTACAACATACATTACTAAGAGGGTTAAGTTATGGCAAATTTTGTTAATTACCTCATTAATTGGTTCTGTGACATATTTTGTTTATATTCTAAAAATAGTTGGAATTTTTACTCTTAATTTTTACGTCATTATCATAACGTGGGTCTTAACTGTCTCATTATCAAGTTCCGCACTAATTAGCGAACCGATATGGTTAGACATGAACGTTATGACTCCCTTGGAGTTCTTCAGGAATTATCTCATAAGTAAGGCTATAGTCCTAGTCGTAGTCCTTTTACCAATAGGTCTTTTTGAAGTATTGAGCGGTCAGGTTGTTCTCGGCTTAACCGTTATGGTAGATTTACCTTTAAGTTCGATTTTCGTTATGTCCCTAAACTCGAGGTTCTACCGTGCGTCATTCCAAAATATTCAGACAATAACTGCGGGCAGGTTCTTGGTTTCATTCTTATCTATTATCCCTTTTGGCCTCCTAGAGGTTATAGCGTTTTTACCCTACCTTTCGGTATTTATTATTGGCACAGTTGTTCTATTAGTTCTCGACCTTCCGTTCTTTTTATCGAGCTCGTACTGGCAGAGTACCGTAGAGAAAATAATGACATCCGTAACTTAGTTTTATAATTTCTCTTAGGTCTACAATATCTCTTTACTCGAAATAGAGGGTCTGCAAATACTTAGTATTAGTTTGAGTTAGTAAAATTATTAGTGATAAGCTAATATTCATTTAATTTCGTAAAAGCTTAAAGGGGTAAGAGCTGATTATATCGCGTATTGATAGTTGGCAATTTACTGATAATATTCCCAATTCTGGTTTTATCTGCAGAACTCATTGCTAGAGGTGCAGAGAAACTTGAAGAATTCATGGGACAAGGTATGGCCGGCGGAATAATAATGGGTCTACTTACAGCACTACCCGAAACTATCTTTGTAATTATTGCTTCCATAAGGGGTGAACCCTATATAGCTTTAGGCTCTGCGATAGGCGGAAACGTAATGCTATTTACATTTGGAGTAGGCTTACTCGGGATTTACAATTTCTTGAGGTGGAAGAAAAATCTCGTAATTGCTGAGGACTATTCGGTGGAGCATAGATTTCTGATCGCTTCAACCTTGTTGCTCCTAATCGTTTTGATATACGGTTCTCTGGACATTTATACATCAATCCCCCTCCTCAGTTTGTACGGTTACTATACTTATTACAGAGTGAGGAAATTCGTAAAAGAGGACAGAGAGGAACCTGAAACCGAGGAAATAATAAAGGCTACACTGTACTTAGTTATGGGTGCATTTCTGCTAATCCTTTTTTCAGAGCCTTTCATTGGTGATGTGGCTGAACTTTCTAGTTATTTCCACATACCCTCAATCTGGTTAGCATTAATATTAACCCCGTTAGCCGGTGAGTTAGAAGAAACAATAACAGCAATACGACTCACGACCACCTCTGAACGCGGAGGGTCTTTAGCGATATTCGACTTCGTAGGTAGCAAGATACAGAACGCTACCGTGCTCTTAGCGATAGTAGGCTTGTTTAACAACGTTAGCCTTCAGCCTGGGATGAGTGAGATAGTTGCGACATTAATAGCTAATACTTTTGCGATCTTCATACTTATGGACAAGAACTTGGGGTTAAAGGAGTCAATAATGCTATTGTTTGTATATTTCTTAGTAGCGTATTTTACGCTAGTCTTTTAAATCTGGCTTTTCTTACTCACTTATGCTGAGAGGTTCAATAACGACTGTGCTGGCTTCGAATGAGGAGTTGATAAAACAGACTGCAGAAAAGCTTGGCAAGAAAACGGAGAACAATATTTACTACAAAAAGATAGGCGAGCTTATCAGGTCAGTTTTAACTCCTACTAAGCTACTAGACCAAGCTGAAGCTCTCTCAATATCGTCTTCCTTTTATCTGGTCATGAATCAACTTACCGCGATAGAAGGCGAACTCGCTTTATTAGCTGAAGCTTCGGGGTTAAAAGGAGTTGTTATTCCGCCTCCTGATAGAGAGACCTTCAGCAAGGTCTTTAAAGAGCTCTCAATTAGTAACATGATCTCAGAGTTCGTTGAAATAGACGAGCCGGTGAGCGATCTTGGTTACGTATATATAGATAGGGCTTTCAATGTAAAAGGTGTAGGAGTAGTAGTTCTGGGTTTTGCACTGACTGAAGTAAAGGCTCACGATAAGCTCGTTGCATTACCGATGAAAAAAGAAGTGGAAGTAAAAAGCATACAAGTGCTTGACGAAGACCAGCAAGCTGTTCAACCCGGAACTAGGATAGGTTTTGCATTACGTAATGTGAAGCTCGAAGAAATAGAAGGCGTAACTGCTCTAATTAAACCTGGCATTAACCTTACTAACGTAATCAAAAATGTCAATAAGTTCAAATGGGCTTCGGAAGCTAGTAACGTTCACGTAGTTGCTGGCGGTTTTAAAGTATTGGGAAGTATCAATGGAAATGAAATAAAACTAAACGGAGAGATTCCAATAACCATCAAAAGGGCAATAATTTTGAATATGAACGCTAAACCTAAGACCCCAAGAGTCTACGGGTATGCACTGATGTAAAGGCTCACCACTAGAGCCACCGCCAATAATGTTAATAGTCCAGTATAAATCCACATAGGAGTTAATTCAACCTCAAACTTGTTTTCTTTTATCTGCTTCTCGTCCTGCAAATACTCGTAGAAACCATAAAGAAGCGTAGCTATTCCCATGATTATCATTATAACACCTCCTAGAAGGGATGATGATGTCAGAGGTTCGTGGGCTAAAACGTGTAGAAAAATTTGAAACTTGGCTATAACAAATCCGAATCCCATTAAAGCTATGGATGTTCTCACCCAAGCTAAGAATGTCCTCTTAGCGGCTAAATGATCTCCCGCGCTAATTTCGATACACCTATAAGCTTATTAATTACGGGGACTACTTAGCGTTTATGTTTAGTGAAGAAGTAGATAAAGCTTTGAAAGAAATGGGCTTCAGCGAACTTACTGAAGTTCAAAGAAAGACAATCCCGCTAATGTTAAGCGGGAAAAACGTAATAGTAAGAGCTAAAACCGGTAGCGGAAAGACAGCTGCCTTCGGAATTCCCATTGTAGAACTCGGGTATAAATCACTTGTGATTACCCCTACTAGGGAGCTCACCAGGCAGGTTTCATCTCACATTAAATCTATCGGTAAATACAAGGGGATAAAAGTGGCTGAAATATACGGAGGTATGCCTTACAACAGACAACTTAGAGAGTTAGAAGGTGCCGACGTTGTAGTTGCTACCCCGGGAAGATTATTAGACCTATGGGGAAAAGGGGAAATAGATCTAGAGGAGTTCGAGATAGTGGTTGTGGATGAGGCGGATTTGATGTTAGACATGGGTTTTATAGAGGACGTTGAGATGATTTTATCGCATACGACCGGTAGGAAGATAACGGGACTCTTTTCAGCTACTATACCCAAAGAGGTAGAAGTCTTGGCATCTAAGTTTGTGGATAATCCCGAAAGGGTTTATGTGTGTGAGGGACTAGCTAACGTTGAACACAAATTCCTTGAAGTAGAAGATGATTGGAGGTCAAAAGTTAGGAGTTTAAGGGAGGAAGAAGACAGCGGAATTATCGTATTTATGAGGACTAGAAGTAGGGTAGCCAAATTAGTGCACTTACTAGATAACGCTGTAGAACTAAGGGGTGATTTACCTCAAAGGGTGAGAAACGAAAACATAGATGCGTTTAGAAGAGGGGAATATGATATCCTCGTAACAACGGATGTTGCGTCCAGAGGTATTGACATACCGTTAGTCCACAAGGTTATCAACTTTGACGCTCCTCAGGACTTGAAGACGTATATACACAGAATTGGTAGGACTGGGAGAATGGGAAAAAGGGGAGTTGCGATAACTTTCTTAACCCCAAGAGACTTTTGGTTAGAAAGAGAAGTAAAGAAGTTATTAGCAAAGGAGACTAAAGTAGGAGGTTAAAAAAAAGGAAAAAATTTATTTTAAGTCCTGGAGAGCGCAAAGTAAAGGAAAAAAGATGTTTCAAGATGTTTCTTAAACTCGAATTCAAATTCCTGCTTCTGCCTCGTTTACTTTCTCCAGACTTTGTCCTATAGTGTTTGGTAAAACGAATATTAGCACTATTCCCATTAAGACCATCGGTACCTGGAATAATACCCAAGTCCCAAGAGATCCTAAAGTCGGTATAAAGCCAAAGATAATTGCAGTAGAGATAGCAGCTCCTAGATGTGCAAGTCCGTCCGAAAATGCAAAGGATGTAGCTCTTGCATAAGTAGGGACATTTTCAGTACCGTTAAGGTAGTTCATTTGATTACTCCAACCTACCCCTATGAAGTTCGTTAAGAACATTGCCGCAAAAGCTAGAGTAGTATTGTTTTGAAGCACAAAATACACTGACAATAAAACTCCTAGTAACATACCAACAGCATAAGCAATAGTAGTCAGAATTGCCCTCCTAATTTTCTCGACTATGAACCTAAGGGCTATTGCTCCCAGAAAAGTTCCTATACCAGCAGTTCCGAACAACACAGTGTATTCGTTAATTAAGGCTTTGTCGTTACCGTAAACGCTATTAACCCAAAGCAGGAATTCGGTCAAGTACGGGTACTCGCCGAAGTAGAAGAAGAAAATAGATAACATGACAGAGATTATTCTTATAGCATATTTCTTGTTGCGGAACACTGCAAAAGGATTTTTCTCTTCTACTTTGTACTGTAGAGGGTTATAAGGCGGGAGTTCAGCTACTCCAGCCTTTACCTTTGCTTCTTCCTCCATCTTTCTAACTATCGCTTCAGCTTGGTCTATTTTTCCTTTCAAGGCTAGCATTCTAACTGTCTCGTCTGCGTGAGTCCTTATAACGAGTACTATAAAAGCTAAAGTAGCACCTATTAGGAATATTACTCTCCAACCTATTGCTGGGTTTAAAACGTCTATTAGAGATGCTAAGAAGGGACCTAATCCTAGCCCTGCCCATCCAGCTATGTATACCAGGTTGAAGTATTGACCCCTCTTAACAGCAGGTACCATTTCTACCAAGTAAGTAGGTACGAGAATTAAGTCACCACCTATACCCATCCCAGTAATAAACCTAAAAACGAGAAACATAGGATAGTTTACTGATAGAGCGTTACCAAGACTACCAACTGCAGTTAAAAGTGCCGTAAAAATTAGCATAGGTTTCCTTCCTACCTTGTCAGCCAGATATCCCAAGATTATGGCACCCGGTATATAACCGAATAATCCCATTGACACTACGGTAGTTGCCTCGGACGTTGTTAACCCAGTATAAGGAAGTGATGTACCGGAGAATGCTACACCAATATCAATGACGTCATAAAGTGCGATGAAATAACCGAAGGCCAAAGCAAGAATAACTGAGATGGGTAAGACCATTGTAGGAAGTCTGTCTATTCTAGCTGTCAATTCAGCTACTTTTGAGTATACATCGGGACTTTTTTTACTTGGGCTCCCTCGAGGATCTGTCATTTCAAATTAAATTCTATCAGTTGTTGGTTTTTAAGTTTTTTATATAATTTAAAAATGGTAAATCCGTTTAGTAAGGTTTTCGTAACTAAAAGTAGTAAGAACTGGAAAAATACACTACTTACTTATTAAAATATCCCTATGGAGAGAGTTAAGGAGATGGAATTAAATGGCAGAGACTTAGTGGAAAAGTTAAATATTCTTGCTTGAAAGCAAATTAAGGAAGCTCTAAAATTAATGATCTACCTAAAACTATTCATAATATAGGTTTGTGTAAAAGATACTTCTCACTAATTCTAAACTACTTGTTCTAGAGAAGACTCACTTGGGTTTTGTACCTCTTTAGGCCATTTCCCTATATAGGTTTACTAGTTTGGGAGAGTAATACTCTCCAACTGGGATACATGGTCGAAGCCCTTAACTGAAGCTAAGTCTTCTGATCTGGCATGACTAACCCCTACTGTCATAATAACAAGTGAGGGAATACGTGAACAGCTTGAAAGGTTATGAAATAATTCTCAAGATAAAACCCTATGATAGTCCTAGAATAAACTGGAGCATTCTCATAGAGACTTTGCAAATAAAATAGAAAACATGATTGACAAGGCTAAGGACTAAAACCCCTTAAAAAACTAGTATCACTTTACCTCTTCCAATATAGAAGTAAAGTTAAAGAAAAGGAGAGGTTGAAAAATCATGAAATGGATACTTCACGCGAGAACAACTATATCGACTTGAATACGCTCTCTTGGTACTTGAATAAAAAACTGGCCTAAAACCCTTCTTAAAACGCAAGAGAGGTTGAGGGAGGCTAGGAGGGTAACCGAGATGTGTGTTACCATTGGGGACGTGGGGGTATTCCCCCACTCAGCGCCGCGGCCGGGATTTGAACCCGGGTCAGGGGCTCGACAGGCCCCCATCCTAGACCGCTAGACTACCGCGGCATGCTTCATTTCTTATTCATATTTTGTTCGTATTTAAAATTTACTTGGTAAAGGTTGAAATACCATAAAGCGTTACGTTCTTAACATGGGAAGCGGAAGAATGGTCTATAAGTAACAAGAGGTTACGACGAAGATACGTTAAAAACTTTGACCTTAAGTAACTTATACTTTACTAGCAATTAAAGTACTCTTATACATAAATTTTATAAACGTAAACTCGAGTCTCAGTCGCGATTGGTATTGAATAAATTACTCTCGGTGTACTTAATACCTTACGTTATAATAGGCACATTTCTTTATTCCTTCACTAAGGAAGGGTTGGAATATTCTTCTCCTCCCGTGTTCATGGGAATGAGGTACCTAATATCTGGGATTATACTATTCTCCATAACACGCAAACTGTTAATTAATAAGGATATTCTTTTACTCAGCCTATTCACGACCACAAGCACGGCCTTGTGGAGTTACGGGTTACTATACGTCCCCCCTTCAGAGTCTGCAGTACTCAGCTATACAATGCCTTTGTTTGCTATCCCTATATCCTATTTCATTTTGAACGAAAAACCTTCAATTAATGAGACAATCGGAATTATTATAGGATTTTTAGGGCTCATAGTATACACTAGTTCTCTACACATTTCATTGATAGGTGCAGTCCTGACGATTACTAACGCTGTATTTTGGGCAATGTTTACGGTTTATTACAGAAAGCTAAGGGACTTGAATCCGTTAATGGTTAACGCATCTCAATTTCTCTTAGGTTCTTTATTCTTTCTAATCATGATACCTTTTGACTATAAGTTCGACCCTTCATCTTCGTTTTTAATCTCGTTCTCTTACAGTACTTTTTTAGGTGGACTGGTAATGTTCTTGTTATGGAATATGATGCTTAAGATGGAAAAGGTTACTAAGATAGTAGTCTTAATATTTTCAATACCTATATTCAGCACATTAGTTGACTATATTAGGGGTGTAATTGAGGTCAACTTTCTGGTGATGCTAGGGATAGGGATTATGTTTAGTGGTATAGTGGTATCGCAACTTGGTAGTAACGAGAGGAATGGGATTCATATAGGCGGCAACAGACTGAGGAGATAAGTACTAGAAGTTTTTTAGTCTTGAAAAGGATATTTCTGGAGATGTGCGAATTGGTCTTTGCTGATAAATGATGAATGCACGTCAGGGCGAAGTAGTGAATAAATCTCAATGACAAATACAAAAGTTGTCTTTAGAGTTTATAAACAACATATTTAAGACGTGAAATAAAGATATATTTGCTGACACGTGAGGCGGGGTATGGCGTCACCCCGTGGGTGAATGCCCCGAACCGCCTCCTTTAATGGAGGCTGATGACGCCTACTTCTCTAAAAGGTGAGAAGTATGGCGTCAAATGAGGCTTACATAGTAGAAGAAACGATAGTTCAAGTCCTTTCAGTTATACTATTGTCTCCGCTTTATCAGGGTATATATGAGAAAGCTTTAGCTAGAATACAAGGTAGGAGAGGTCCAAGCATATTTCAACCTTATTATGATATATACAAACTCATAAAGAAAGAAGTATTAGTACCTACAACAAGTTCCGAGATATTTATTTTCTCTCCTTATGTTATGTTTTCTATTTACCTAATGATATCCTTTGTAATACCGGTAGTCTACCCTCAGCCCGTACTATTTACTCCAACAGTAGACTTCTTAGGTGGTGCTTTACTATTTTCCCTAGCATCGTTCATAAAGATATTGGCTTCGATGCAAAGTGGTAGTAATTTTGTTGCATTATCCGCCAGTCGTATTCTCTCCTTTGCTTTCTTATCAGAAGCTACACTGATCACAGTGTTTTTTGGAGTAGCCTTAATTACTGGTACTAACAATCCATACGTTACTCTATCATATTTAACTAAGGATATCACGCATTACTTATCTCTCGCTCATGTGTTCATATCAGTATCTTTCTTTATGTTATGGCTTTTTGAAACTGGGAAATTACCTGTAGAAAGTTCTGGTCTTAGTGAACTTGGTATGATAGACGACGGATTGCTCTATGAATACAGCGGAAAATTATTAGCCATTTTGAAATGGGGGTCTTACATAAAACAGTATCTCTTAGGATCAGTCTTACTTAACGTCTTTCTATTTCCATGGTTTTTGATAAAGGGGCCTCTAGGAGCTATTGAGGATGTCGGAATTATGTTCGGAAAGTGGATGTTATTAATACTAATAGCGGTGATAATTAACACGACATTAGCGAAGTTGAGACTATTTAAGGTTCAGGACTTTTTAGCTGTAGCCTTTCTTCTTTCCCTCTTTTCCTTAATTTTAACAGTATTACAAGGTGGAGAGTGATGGAAGAAATCATACAACTAATTAACTCTTTTATAATTTTGGTGGCTTTCTATATCCAAGGTCAAGCCTATTTTAAACCACAAATTTATGCTCAAGCTATACAATCAGGACTAATATCAGCCCTTTCTTTCTACCTAGCTTTCATAACCGGAATTTCGGACTATGTTTTTCTCGGTATTATAATCATATTTGTAAGAAGTGCTCTTATCACATTCTTTCTATTAAAAGGATTAAAAAAGATTCATGGTTATAGAGAAAGTACGAGAGGGGTTGCCTCAGAACTCATACTTGACTTAGCTTTCTTTATAACAGCCTCACTAATACTATACTATTTAGTTGTTTCTAAGTATAATTCCTTACTAAATGCAAACAATTCTTATGATCTAGTTTTCTCTTTTGCGCTATTCTTTCAAGGTCTCTTTTTAATTCTAAGTAGAAAAAGCACTGTCTCACAAATCTTAGGATATATTGAAGAAGAAAATTCTCTAGTATTATTCGGTATATTTTTAATTCCAATTCCTTTCTTGATAGAAGTAAGTATATTTTTAGACGTCTTAGGGTTGATAATCATATCTTCCGTCCTCACACGGGTTAAGGAGGAACACAAAATCATAGAAGAATTAAGGGGGTGAAACAGAAGTGGAGAACGGTCAATTACTTTTAATACTGTCGATCCTTATACCCTCTCTTTCTAATGTAGTTTTTTTCAATGTTAGAGTTTTAAGAATATCTACAATAATAACCTCAATTATTTCCCTATTATTATCAGTAATATTGTTTATAGAGAAGGGCTTATTGCCTATATCAGGATTCTTTTACGTCACCAGCTTCACCACTTATTTCACTTTAATGATAACCTCGATATACTTACTTTCGTCTATATATTCCCTAGAGTATATTGGTGACGCAGAACCCAGTGGAATTCTTAATACAAAGATATACTATGTTTTACTGAACTTTTTTGTGTCTTCTATGTTGTTTACGGTTTCTGTGAATAATTATGGTTTTATGTGGATAGGGGTTGAGCTAACAACTATCACATCCGCGCTTTTAATAGCTACCGAATACTCAGAAGTTTCCTTGGAAGCAACTTGGAGGTACATAATAATAGTATCGGCGGGAGTGACTATAGCCCTATTTTCAATTATTTTAATTTACTATCAGTACCATACGCTCACGGTATCCACGATCCTATCTTTACATCAATCCAGTGAAATAATGAGATTAGCAGTAGGATTAGCATTGATAGGCTTTGGTACTAAAGTAGGGGTATTCCCTATGTATATTTGGCTACCTGATGCACATAGTGAAGCACCCTCACCTATCAGTGCGTTATTTTCTGGTGTATTATTACCTTCAGCCTTATACGTCCTTTATAGAGTGTACGAGATAGACCCTCTAACTAACTTATACTTAGTTTTCTCCTTACTTTCAATGTTGACGTCTTCGATTATCTTATCCAATCAATGGAATATAAAAAGACTTTTCGCGTACTCTACAATAGAAAATATGAACTTAGCTCTAATAGGACTCGTTATAGGGCAACCTATAGGTGCTTTAATACTATTACTGTCACACGCTTTCGGTAAAGCCTCAGCTTTCTATTCATCGGGCATTCTCGTGAAGGTTTTAAAGGAGAAAAGAATAGACGAGTTGAAAGGAGTTAGTAAGTTAAGGCTGACATCTTCTTCTTTACTGTTATCTTCGTTAGCTGTAACTGCTACTCCGCCTTTTGGGACTTTTATAGGTGAATTCCTAATACTACAAAGCTTGCTGGAGAGAGGATTTTTCTCGATATTTGCAACCCTCTTAATCATTATCCCATTGGAGTTTATTTCAATAAATTACCACGTGAGCAAGGTAGTATTTTCAGGCAAAGACATGGACAATAGGCAAGTAAATGAACCACCATTAATGTCCTCTATTTCCTTGGTCTCGTCAATCATATCGCTTATGATAGGAATATTGTACCTCTTAGTGGTGATGTAGAAATGAAGTATTACAAATGGAGTGATAGAGGAAAAGGTAGAAAGATAGGGAGACTAGGCAAGTACTGTTTGTATGAGCGGGAACTCACTGAGGAGACATGTGAGATTGAAAGACCTAAAAGAGAGAGGACTTATGGTAGCTTTAAATTCGTTTATGGACCCTCTACCGGAGGTTTATTAGAGAGCATAAAGTTTGATATAATTACCGACGGTGAGAGGATACTGGACATTGATGCGACCTCGTTCAAAGACAGAATAATTAAAGTAAGAGGGCTTAATGTGAATGACGCTTTATTAAGGATCGAAAGAATAAATGCTCCTTTTTCTGCATCACATACTTTGTCTTTTCTGTTATCAGTAGAAGATGCATTAGATGTCGATCAAGATTATCAAGTGCAAATGAGAAGAATTATACAG
The DNA here is from genome assembly GCF_009729035.1 of Stygiolobus azoricus. NCBI lineage: Archaea > Thermoproteati > Thermoproteota > Thermoprotei > Sulfolobales > Sulfolobaceae > Stygiolobus > Stygiolobus azoricus. The sequence goes on along the minus strand of NZ_CP045483.1, from coordinate 142,544 downwards.
TTGGAACTAGAAAGAATAAGAAATCATCTCTTTGTTATTTCACGACTTACTGAGATGGCTTCGCTATCTGTACCTACTTATGAGCTCCTTTCATTAGTTGAGGAGTTAAATAGAATTATAGGAAACGCATGCGGGCACAGGTACTTTTTTGGAGTTAATCAAATAAATGATGTAAAGTGTAACTTTGAAGGAATAGACAGGCGGATTGAAAAGATTCAAAAAATGTTCGAAACAATATTTGAAGGACTAATAGAGAGCCGAATTTTCATTGACAGACTTCAATCAAACGGGAAACTGAAAGACGAAAACTCTATAGGTCCAGCAGCAAGGGCTTCAGGTTTTCCTTACGATGCTAGAGTTGACAGTGACTTCCTACCCTATAAGGATTTCAATATAAGTCCTGTTGTTAGGGAAGAAGGGGATGCGTTCGGAAGATTTCTAGTTAGAGGATATGAGATTTTGGAATCTTCTATACTTATTAGAGATATTATAAATAACCTACGTGAGATCTCTTCAACGGAAAGTAATAAATTACGCGGTGAAGGGGAAGGGCTAGCCCGGGTCGAAAGTCCTTCAGGCGATCTCGCATATTACGTTAAAATAAACGACGACATTATTGAGGAGATATTATTTCTTTATCCATCTTCTATAAATCTTGATCTTTTTTTGAAAAGCGTGGTTGGAACTATCTTTACGGACTTTCCGTTTAATTGGGAAAGCTTTGGTATCTGGGTAAGTGAGATAGGGGTGAGGCTAGTTTGAAGAACTGGTGGTTCATAAAAGGGATTAAACGTGGAGTCATTACAGAAAAGGAAACGAAAGAAATTGCTGAGTGGTCTACCGAGATTCAAGGTAGTGGTGAAGTTAATTGTCCGACTAATGCTATAGAAAAAGGAAGATGGGACGCTAAGAAATGTGTGTTTTGTAGGAGATGTTATCCTAGTTACAAGCCTAATATGAACCCTTATATCTCCACTGTGGCTAAAACTGAAAAACTCTTCAAGCGCTCTTTTTACCTCTTCGTGGTGGATTCTGGTACTTGTGGTGGATGCAATCTCGAACTAAAGTTAATTGCTTCCCCTCAATATGATATGACGAGATTTGGAATATTCTTCACTAATACACCTAGGCATGCTGACGCGCTAGTAATAATGGGAGTGTTGACGGAGAAGATGAAGGATGTAATAAAAGAGGCTTACGACGCTATGCCAGAGCCTAAACTTGTCATACTACTAGGTGCGTGTGCAATATCTGGAGGGGTCATAGGAAACAGTGTACCTGTTGAAGCTACAGTAATAATTCCTGGTTGCCCGCCTAATCCAGTCACAATTTTAGACGCGTTAAGGAGGGTGAAAGAATGAACAGTCTTCTCCTTCTACTTGCTTATATACCTCCCTTACTATCTATATTCGGTAGAAAACTAGGTTATGTTGGGATTATAGTTGTTTCTGCAGTTCTCACCTACTACTCTTTAACAAACTTTACGAGCATTACATCCTACTTTGGTCTCCTTTCTTCTTTAGTATGGATTTTAATATCAATTTTTTCATTGTTCAACCGTAAAGACACACTCCTTGAAGAGGCTATAACACTTTCAATAGCTGGAATGATAACTATACTTGATGCTGATGAGTACTTACTATTCCTTGTAGGATGGGAAGTGATGTCGATACCCATTTATTATTACTTAGGAAAAAGGGGTAACTTCGGCTCCGCCTTCGTCTTTATCTCCTTCAGTGAGGTAAGTACGGTTCTCTTGTTGTCGGCGTTTCTTGTTGCGGGCGGATCGTCGTTTATGGTCTTGACTTCGCCTATTCCTCTTATGCTGGCCACTGTGGGCTTCTTAATAAAGATGGGTATAATTCCTTTCACAGCTGCAGAGTGGTTACCCATTGCCCAAGGAGATGCCCCTTCTACTATGTCAGCACTAGTCAGCTCTACCATAACTCTAATGGGAGTATACGGTATCTTGAAATTAGGTATTCTTACACAAACTATCCCATTATATTTTCCTTTAATCCTCTTGGTTTTGGGATCGATAACAGTGTTTTTCGGTGCACTATATGCCTATGTATCAGAAAGCATTAAGGGTAGCCTGGCTTTTAGTACAGCCGAGAATAATGGGGCTATAGTGGCAGCTTTATCTATATATATGTTCGCGAAGTCTCTTAATATGACTCAGATAGAACACATATCGTTTTATGGTGTATTATTTTACGTTTTTGCACACTCTATAGCGAAAACAGGTCTCTTTTTGGCAACAAGTCTGCAAGACTCTAGCGCGTTCTCCTTCACCAAAAAGTTCAGGGGCGGATTATACACGCTCGGACTATCTCTTGCTACATCGTCTATGTCTGGACTTTTACCTAACTTAGGAGGAATAGCTTCTTGGCTACTCTTAGAGCTTTTGTTCATCCTCGCTTATCTTCTTCACAACATGTTATCTGTACTCTTCATAGTCTCAGGGTTTACAGTAGCAATGGGTGAGGGCTTTGCTACAGCCTTTATGTTAAAGTTATTATCTTACATTAATCTTTTCCGGAATAACGGAAATTATGAGAAAAGAGTCAGTTCGATAATATTCGTTTCGGGATTAATGGTTTTGCTGCTCGGAATTATAATGCCTCATATTATTTACCCTTATGAGACATCTTTGACTTCTTTAGGCATGTTTTGTCTAATAGTAACCCAATACCAAGGGAAAGTTTTCGGAGGCATATCGCCCTTATACGTATTCATGTTAATAGTAGTTTTATCAGGAATTACTTATGTTGTGTTTGGAAAACCTAAAGTGAGGAGAGTGAACGTTTGGAATAATGGTGTAAGAGACCAAGAGGAATTCACCGCTTTTGCGTTATCTAATAACGTGAGATTAATGCTGAGAAAGATTCTGAAGCATGAAAGTGTTTACGTAAACACGGATTCTACTGATGTATTTTGGGCGATAATAGTGAGGCTAGGAAGGAATCTTAGAAAAATAGGAAAAGTGTTTGGAAGAAGTTTCGTCAATAGTTCAATACAATGGTATATACTTTACATGGTCTTGACGTTAATAGTATTGATAATTTTGTTATCATTATAACGGGAATCCATATAAAATGACTAGAAATTTTTCTGTAAAAGATCAATTAAATTTACTACTCTACTTCTCCCTTTACATTTACTTGAGGTTTTCTTTTACACTCTTCTTCCATGATGACTTCAAAGAACTCTACTACCTTATCGTTGTCCTTTACTTTTTCAAGTAATGAGTTAATCAAATCCCTGTATCTCGCTCTAACTTGTTCAAGAATTTTCTCTCCACTCTCTGTGATCCTAACTCTTACAACTCTTCTGTCCTCCGCGTCTCTCTCCCTAATTATATAACCCATTCTGTCCAGTTTGTCAAGCACTTCCACCATAGTGGACTTGTTTACGTCTACCAGTTTAGCCAAGGAAGTTACGTTCTTCTCTCCCTCAGTGAGGTAATGCAAGACCTGGACTTCAGTATACGTAAGCCCGAGTTTTTCAGCCTCAATCTGCAGGAGCTTTTTCAGCTTTTTGTGTCCTTTCAACACGATTTCCCATTTCTCCAACTCTAACACCTTTTCTTACTAGTGATAATATTCCAGACAATACTAATAACGCAGCTGATATATTTAGCATTAACCTAAATCCGGAAATGAAAGAAGGGGCTATTGCTGTAATGAAGAAGGCTGGCGTATCTATATGTGAAGCTACAGACGTGGGTAATGAGGAAGCCAGGCTAGAAAGGGGATCATAGCCTAATAAAGCGGAGAATATAGCGACTGCTGCAGGTAAGTTTACATTTAAATGAATGCCGTATGAGGACAAAGCAGATTCTATTGAAGAGTTTAGTGTGGCAGCCATACCGGTAATTACTACACTAAAATAAAGGGCCACACTTATAGCCGATGCCGTGTTCTGTAGCGAAGCCCTCATACCTGAAGCAGCTCCTCTCTTTTGTACTGGTACTGAAGCCATTATATCAGCCATGTTCGGTGAAGAGAACAATCCCATCCCTGCCCCCATTAGGAAGGATATTGCGAAGAACTGCCAGAGCTGGAAATCATATGGCAATAAGGAGAGTAGAAAGAACCCTAGTGCACTTATGAAGAGGCCCAACGAAGTGAGTACTTTAGACCCGTATCTGTCCGAGAGTATACCGCTTATCGGGCCTAACGCTGCAAATCCGAGCGTGTTAGGTATTAAGTAAAGCCCCGCCCAGAAAGGCGTCTGGGAATAAGGCACTCCGTGAAGCGGTAACCATATTCCTTGTAATAAGACGAGCATCATTAGAAGTATTCCTTGTCTCGCCATAGAGGCGATAAAATTAGTGAAGTTAGCTACGGAGAAATCCCTGATTTTAAACAAGGATAAGTCGAACATAGGGTTCTTAACCTTCCTTTCCACGAAAACAAACATACCTATTGTCAAGAAGGAGATAATTAAGCCAGTGATTACAAAGGGATTCCCCCAACCCAGCTGTTGGTTATGATAAGGTAAAAGACCGTAAGTAACTGAGATCAAGAGTAGAGTTATTCCAAGTGCGAATAGGATATTGCCGATTATGTCTAACGGTTGTTTGATCGGTTTCTGAACATCTCTCAAGGACTTGAAACTCCAAAGAGTTCCTATAATCCCAACTACGAAGTCCAAGAGGAATATGTATCTCCAGTTTATCACAGAAAGAACACCTCCTATAATTAACCCTGCGACTCCGCCGACCAGTCCCGATACTTGATTCAGACCGAGAGCCTTGCCCAATTCGTTCTTCGGGAAATAGTCAGTAAGAATTGCCGCACTGTTTACCATCAATAAGCCTCCGCCTACACCCTGGAAAAGTCTTAAAATTATCATTTCGAGAACTGCACTGTCACCGTAGCCGTTTACCGTAGATAATAGACCTGAAGATATTGCAAAAATCAGAAATCCGAGGGAGTATAACTTTGCTCTGCCTTTGAGATCTGATATTCTGCCGAATGTGACTACTAAAGAAGACGTAACTACCATGTATCCTAAAATTAGCCAAATTAGGTAACCCAGTGCATCAGGAGCTGTTGGATTAAACCTTAGACTGTTGAATATTTGGGGCAAGGCGATAATTATCATGTTGTAATTTGCAAAGGCTATGAATATTGCGATGCTGGTGTTGGACAAAGCAATCCATTCACTCTTCATGTTTGTTCGGAATTGAACTATTAGTTTCTAAATATAAATTTGTTTCTAACTAATGGACTTTTACAAAAGCTAGTCTATAATGACTAATTCTCTAAGTAATAATTTTAGTACAATATCGCTGGAATTAAAACGTAACATTACAAATAGTTTTATACGTATTTCAGTAGTAAATAATCCCGACTTGAAATTACTTTTCGTTAATCACAGAGATATTTTTCACCCTCAAGCTGGAGGTGCAGAGCAAGTAATATATGAAGTAGGAAAAAGGCTTGTTAAGAAAGGTATAGAAGTTTATTGGATGAGTGAGAATAAGGGCACGGCAGAGGAAGAGATAGACGGGATAAAGTTAATCAGGAAAGGAAATTCCCTTACTTTACATTATTACTCGCTAAAGGAGGTTAAGAAATACGATGTAGTCATTGACAGTGTAGCTCATGCTGTACCATTTTTTTCCTATAAGGTTAATGAGAGGAGTATAGGTTTGATTCATCACGTCCATCAGGATGTCGTTGACTTCGAACTCAACCCGCTCTTATCACATGTCGTAAAGTTTCTTGAGAAAAGAGTAAAGAACTACCCCAGACTTATTTCTGTTTCTAACACTACTAAAGAGGAGTTAGTAAAAAGGTTCGGAATTAATGAGAATGTAATTAAGGTTATTTACAACGGTATAGACCACGAAAAATTTACCCCTGGTGAGAAGTCAGAATACCCACTCATCTTATGGATAGGTAGGTTAAAGAAGTACAAGAACCCGTTAGATGCTATAAAGATCTACAAGAAACTGAGCAATAAAAGGGCTGTTCTTATTATGGTAGGTTCTGGCGAAATGGAGAAAGAGATTAAAGATGTAATAGCTGGTGAGAAGAACATATTCTTTCTCGGAAAAGTAGACGAAAAAAAGAAGATAGAGCTTTACCAAAAGGCGTGGGTAGTGCTTTCGACCTCTTTTATCGAGGGATGGGGAATGACTGTAGTTGAGGCTAATTCTTGTGGTACCCCAGCAGTAGCTTATTCCACAGGCTCTATGCCTGAGATTATAAGGGAAGGTGTAAACGGCTTCTTAGTAAACTATAAGGACTATAACAAGGCAGCAGAGGCTATTAACTACTTAATAGAAGACGAGAACCTCATGAGGTATCTGTCGAAGCTAAGCTATGAGTCCTCTTTAAAGTACGATTGGAATAAAACCTCTGAAGAATATTATAAATATATATGGGAGACAGTAGCAGACTAGAGAAGGCTAAAGCCCTTTATGAAGAGTACAAGAGGAAAAAAGATAAGAGTCTTTTAGATGAAGCGGTAAAGCTTTTACAAGGGGATGACAGTGTTGCGTCACTGAACCAATTAGGACTTATTTATACCGAATTAGAGAGGTATCAGGAAGCTGAAGAAGTTTTCAGAAAAGCACTGAAGAAAACAAAGAACGATGACGATCTAGCTATAATTAAATTTAATTTAGCCATATGTCTCTTTAAAAAGAAAGACTTAACGTCAGCATATGAAATACTGAAGGAACTGTCGGTTACAAAAAATGTAATGAAAGTTCACTCTCAAAGGCTCTTGGCTAAGGTCTGCCTTGCAATGGGTGACATCAAACATGTGGACGAAGCAAGAGCTATTCTAGAAAACTTCGATGAGCCTACAGAAGACCTAATAGTCTCTTACATTTATCTGGCTAGGAACGGCAGAAGGGAGTATTTGAAGAAAGCAATTGAGTTAGCCCAATTTTTGGGCAACAAGAGGTTATTAGCGGAAGCACTTCTCTCTTCAGAAGCAGAAGAGGATCTCGAAAAGGCATTGGAGTTATTTAGGGAGTTAAAGGATGTAAAAGGAGAGGCTAGAGCTCTATACAAGCTCTCTTTTTACAATAAAGATTTGTTATATGAAGCACTCCAGAAATTAGAGGAGTACGGTGAGGGAACTGATAGCGATAAAGTCAGGCTATTGAACGAGCTTTATAAAAGGACTAATTTAGTGGACTTTCTTAAAAAGGCAATATCGTATGCTGAGAAAGCTAATGAGACACTCTTCTTAGCTAGGGCTTACGTTGAATTATCTAAGCATGAGAACGAAGTAGAAAATTTAAGGAAAGCAGTGAAGTATTATGAAGAGTTTATATCAAAGTACTTTTAATCCCCATTTGTTTATGAAAATCACATCTTCGGGCTTCTTAACCTCCTTGGGCTGGGTTTTGTACTCAGGGTCAGGATATCCTACGGAGAGAAGAGTCATTAATATTTTTCCCTCCGGGATCCCTAAGATCTCCTTAGCCTTCCTATTTTCATAAGCAGCTATCCATCCTACTCCCAATCCTACTGAGTAAGCAGCTAAGACAAAATATAATGTAGCATTTGAGGCATCTATCATCCACGTCTCTGGACTTAAATCAGGCTCTGCTACTACGGCAATACCTATTGGGGCATATGCAATGTGAGAAGCTCCTTTATGTAGTGTTGAGAGTTCCTTCTTAATCGATTCATCCGCAATAATTATGAACTTCCACGGTTCCCTATTATTGGAATTTGGGGAGTGGTTTGCGACTCTTATTAACTCCTTGATTAAATTCATGTCTACTGGTTTATTTTGAAACCTTCTTATACTTCTTCTCCTGATGAGAAAATCTATTATTTCGTTCACTTGAGAATTTATCATGTATAAGCAAAAAAGTTTACTGAAGGAAATGGGGACAAGGGGATTTCATAGAGCTCTAATGAGCACTCAATCCCCCCACTGGACATAATTAAAAATTTACCACAATTTAAAAATCTCATTTTATAGTACAGTCTTACAGTCTATAAATTATTTCTTTTTTAGTGTAAAAGTAACAAAGAAGAAGGTATTTAAAAAAAGATTACCTTGTTTTATGCTCTGTCAATTTTCCATAACAATGCACTTACTATAATCAGTAGAACGTCAAGTACCCAACTTATTTCTACGTAAATATTTACCGGAAGAACCTTACCTATAAATAATGCGGGTGCAGTTCTTGTCTCAGTTAATAATGCTAAGTCAATTATATAGAAAATTAGTGTAGGCAGATATAAGCCTCTTATTCCCAACAGGAATATTACTGAAGTAACTATCGCTAGAGCCGAAGTAAAGCCGAAGAATGTACTATATATCTCCGTGGCTGTAAGATACCCTGGGAATGCTACATGAGCCGCTAGAACTAAGTGTACTCCTGCCCATAGAGATGCTCCTAGTAGACCTATCCATCTAGTTACAGTAACAGCTATAGGTGTTCCTCTTTGCATAGTAACTTATTCATCTAATCTTTATATCTATCTTTACCCAATTTTTTGGAAAAAACTTTAAAAATGCTGGATACACGTCAGGATGGGCATTTATAAATAAAGATAGACGATGTAAGTTTAGTTTCACTTCTAGGCGCAGGGTAGTTAATCTTCACAGTGCTATACTGGTATAGAAAAGGTTTTCAGGTTTCTAATTTTGCTCTTCACTCTAAAGGCTAAAGGGTGAAGTCTTCCAATGGGAAATATAATTAGTGCGCATGTCGTAATATTATGAACGTATATGTAAACATTCTGCAATCTTCACGCTCATGTCATTTCTAATACTATATTGTAATTACGATACTGCTTCTGGAGGAGGTAGTAATATAATCTTTATGTTTGATTTTACAAGTAAGGGTTTTAATTATTCCAATTCTTTTAAACTATCCTTAACCTCCTGATATAGTTTTTTAACTTCTTCGTCTTGAATGCCAATCTTTTCAGCTACTTTTAACGTCTCCTTCACTATACTTTTATAGTTATTTGAGCGGAACTCTCCCGCATTTATACTTGCCATACCTAGGGCAAGTGCTAAAACGTCTTTGCCGCTTTTCTCTTGAGCAAAGGCTACTATTGCTTTTATTACATTTTCCCAAATTTTCCCTGCCAAAGAAGAGTCGTTTTCATTCATCATTTTAAGCGATAAAAATAAAGCGTCCCTTATAAACTTCTCCGCTAGTCTCATTAATAATATCCTAATGCTACTAAGGTTAAATACTCATCCAAATCTATATACCGATATATCATATCACAATCACTACTATTTTCTACTCGTGTAACTTTATTAACCTAAGCCAGAGTGTGTAATAGACATTTGTCTATTGATGTAGTATTGTGGAATTACATTATGTCTTTATGGGATAACGCGAGTACATGTGATCGGTTAATCAATTTATAAAGCATCGGTAGGTCCTTTTCGGGTACTAGTAAGTAAATATAAATGATGATTGAGAAACTATATTTGTGGAGTATCCTTATTTCGATCTTAAAAGTGCTCGTGAGCTGTTACCGTGGCTCAGGCAGAAGCTTACTGAGATTAAGAGAGTCAAATACATGGCAGAGGAGAGCCTGATAAAAGGTGATAAGTCTGCAATTTTACAATATACGATACAAATTGACAAGATTGTAAAAGAGATCACAGAGAAGGGGATAATACTGAGAGACCCTGACATAGGTTTGGTCGACTTTCCGGCTGTGATAAATAACAGGCCTGCTTATTTGTGTTGGAAAATGGGTGAGAAAGATATAATGTATTGGCACTATGCTGAGGAGGGGTATAGAGGTAGGAAAAGGATTACTGGGGAAGAAGAAATCTTAAGCCTTACGTAATCGTACTTAATATGATAATCAAAATTATGAATACGAACATTATAACTCCTATTATTAGCGCTAGTTTAGCCATGTCTTTATTACTACCGAAAACTATAGGTATGGGGCCTATGAATACAACTCCACCGTATTCGGTTTTACTTTTCTCCTCTTGCGGATGTTCTTTTCTCTCCTTAGCTTCCCTGAAAATTTCAACTAGAATACCCACTATGATTGTCAATATGCCTAAGAATACTAAGGAAAGCCCTATTGCTAATAGTAACTGTTGACTTATCACAAGATATATTTTAGGTTTCAAAAGATTTAATTTTATTTGCTAAAATTTCCAATTCCTTAGGCATATCAATACCATCATTCATTGTGACTAGCTCCCCTATGCTGTTTCTGAATTTATCGTAATCGAACCCCCTCTTCTTGAATATATTGACCAGCCAACTGTATGTATCACCTTTAGTTAGATCCCTAAGTTCCTTATCGTCAGGATTTATTCCGAACTTTCTTATCACCTCTATTAGTCTGGACTTAGTGTAATAGTTTTCAACTTCCTTCCCTAGAGACACACAGTAATCTTTTAACGATGGATCTACGCGATCACACAAACCCAAGAAGATAGCATTCAGACCTAACAAGTCTTTGAGCCTAGTCCACAAGTGCAATTCTATATCGTTAGTTACTTTGTAAACGGTTATTCCTAACTCGTCGTTAGATATCCCGATTCTTTTAAGCCAGTTCAGAATTACTGAAGGCTCAGCGAGCTCACTTGTTAATATAACGAACTTGCTAAACAATAGGTCACTCATATTAGCTCTTAAAATGCCTAATACAGACTTTAATTGTTCATCAGGTCTTACCATTATTGCTGTTGACACTCCGTTATTTTTCCTCATTATAATATAGGAGTCTACATTCGCACTAACAACATAAGGTGAATGAGTTGTGATAAACACTTGAAACACGTTTTTGTTCGTCCACTCCTTAATCAGCTTCATGATTCTGGACTGCAATGTAGGATACATATTCACTTCTGGCTCTTCCAATAGTAAGATCTTACTTCCGCTTAACCAAAGTATGAAAAGCATTAAGACTACTCTTTGGAAACCACTGGCAGCTAAATCTATGTAGATCGGCAGGTTTTGGATGTTTAAAACTAACTTATTACTGTCCCAAAACTCCACTCCTTTAATCTCGGGGATCGTATCACTAATTAGATTGATGAAGTCGTACCACTTTCTCTTCATGTTTATTGGACTTCTGTTCATCTCTATCATTTTCTTTATCACAGAATCGAAGTAAACCTGATCAAAAATTGGCACATATTCGACGCGTTGGGAGGCAAATGCGAACAAATTTCTAACTGTCTCTAAATTGTCGCTGGTTGGAGGAGAGTTGTTTACGTTTAAGGTGTCTAAAGTCCACTCAACGTATTTATTATTATACTTGATCTTATTGGAGACTTCTACTCTCATCCTCATTGGTTTTCCTATAGCCATTGCTGTCTCATCTTCGTTAAACTCCACTACTCCACCTATGGTGATAGGCTTTGACACGTCGTAATCTTTCCAAAGAAGTACATACTCTCCTTCTCTATCCTCAACACTTCTCTTTTCGAGTCCTGCTCCCATGTTCTTTATGAATAGATATAAAGCTGTCAACAAGTTAGTCTTACCGTATCCGTTATAACCTACTATGATGTTTAATCCTCCTAGTTCCTCAAGTCTTACTGAGGAAAGACTTCGAAAGTTGTTGACGTAAAAGTTGATAACTTTCATACCTAAACCACACTACGATCTAATTTGATGGCATACATATAATCGTTAAACGCCAAATTTTAGGATGTCTCCTATAAAGAGAAAAAAGAGAGTATTATTAGTACTAAGGATTTTAAAGGATACACCTTAGAATTCCTCCATCGACGGGTATAAGGGCACCATTGACATAAGTTGCTAGATTGGACGCAAGGAATAGGACTACGTTTGCCACTTCCTCAGGCTTTCCAATACGCTTTAATGGTACGTCTTTAACGATGTCATTTAGTACATCTTGTTCACTCCTCCCCTCTCTCCTAGCTCTGTCCTTGACTAGTTGGTCTACGCGGTCTGTTAAAGTCCAACCTGGCATTATGCCATTAACTGTGATTCCTTTAGGCCCTAATTCTCTTGACGCGACCCTGATGAGACCGGCTAAAGATAATCTAACTACGTTGGACAAGTCTAAGTTATCAATGGGTTGTTTTAACGTCATTGAGGTTGATAGTATTATACGACCTCCTTCTTTCATTCTTTTCCCTGCCTCTCTAACAGCGACTACCGCACTCATAAGAAGTAGGTTAAACGCATTGAGCCAGTCTTCATTTCCTAATTCAAATAGGTTTCCAGGTTTAGGACTTCCAGTAACATAAGCCAAAACGTCTAGGCCGGACAGTCTCCTATAGCCCTCGTCGATCAATCTCTCTACGTCCTCAGCCTTTGTGAGGTCAGCCTTAATGTAATCAACTTTGCCTAAGGGTTTCAGTTTTTCATAAGCTTTGATCAAGTTGTACTCATCGTGTGAGGAGATAATTACCTCCGCCCCCTCTTCTAAAAACCTCTTTGCAATAGCAAAACCTATACCTTTACTGGACGCCGTGACTATTACTTTCTTCTTCTTTATCCCTAGGTCTATTTTCTCCACCCATAAAATATTCCAGTGTAACCCTTTTTGAGCTTGTTGTGTTAGTCAGAATACTCTTAATCTTTCTGAAGTCATCCTCAAGAGTCTTCCTCAAGTTGGGATTGTAAAGGGCAGCGGCAGGATGATATGTAGGGAAAACCTTGATTATAGTATTATCGTCTTTTTTCCACTCAAATTCTTTACCTCTAACTCTAGTTATAGAACTGAAAGACTTCCCTATGAGAGAGAACAAATAAGAAGTAGAATGCCTACCTAAAGTAACGATCAGTTTAGGTTTTATAATATCGATTTGCAATCTTAGATAAGGACTGCAAGCAATTATTTCCTCTTCTGTAGGATCTCTATTCTGAGGAGGTCTGCATTTCACTATGTTCGTAATGAAAACGTCTTCTCTCTTTAATCCCAAAACCTCTGTGATTAATTTGGTCAGCAATTTACCAGCAGCACCGACGAAGGGTTTACCTTCAATATCCTCATTTTCACCAGGGGCCTCACCTACGAACATTATTTCAGCGTGCGGATTTCCCTCTCCTGGTACAGCATTCTTCCTAGTCTTCCACAAGTCGCATTTTCTACAGTTTCTAACTTGTTCGGCAATCTCCTGTAAATCCACGATAATATACTCTACAATTTAAAATATTTATGTTGATTTACTGTCCTTGTGAGAGAGACTTATACGCGTCTTCAATGATCTTACTCAATTTCTCCTTGGCCTCATTCACACTTTTCCTTAACGCTTCAGTGTCCTTTTTTTCTATCGCATCTTTGATACTGATTGCATAAGTGGACAGCTCCTTGTGGTTTGAATATTTTCTGATAAACTCCTTCAATTCCCTCTCAACCCAAGGGAAAACTGCTTCTTTTCTGTTAGAGAGATGGAGTGAGACTTTTTCCATAGCAGTCCTTGCTAATATTAGATCTTGGATTTCGAGAAACTTTTTTGCTTGCGACACTATCGTTATTAACTTGAAGGAAATAATTAAAATTACCCCACCCTCCACCAGGGTCTGAGGTTTTGACGGACGATGAAGATCCTCAGCCGGGTGGGGGACATTATGATGAGGTCGACATAAACGGAAAGATGAAGAGGGGTCGATAGCCTGAATTAAAGTATTTTATTAGAAGTCACAAGTACTATTCTAGCTCTCGTTTTTTCTAAGAGCTCTTTAACCTCGTTAAGTTCGCTCTCATCAAGATGGATCTCAGGGTCCTCTATAATTATAAGTTCATTCTCAGTGGCTCTTCTCAAAAATGTCCTTAAGGCTAAAATTGATAAGACATTTGGAGGAGCGTTCTGTAATGGAGTCTTATCCATATACACCGAGTTCTCCTCTTGGTTTACGTAGATCTTGTGACCGTTAATTTCGTCACTGAAACCTTGAGGTAGTATCATGGAATTTATGAACTCTGCAGCAATACCGAAAGCCTTTGGGATCCCGGGAGCCTTTTCGTATTGAATAACAAGGAACTTACTGAAAGCCGATAAGTATCCTACTCTTCCAGCGGGTATTATCGAAGGCTTCACTTTCTCTATCTTAGAAAAGTAAAAGGAGTCTACCTCAAATGTGCCCCTTATACCTTGCTCTTTTATTTGAGGCACTTCCTTAAGCTCTACCTCAGCTGATACATTACCTTCGTCAACTTCTCCCTTTATACTTAGTGGGGTTAACTCAACTTCATAAGATGCCTTAAACCAGTTCTTAGCAACGTCTAGATCTGATGCAATTAAATTCAAAAATGTCCTTTCGAATGTTTCTCTCCACCCGTTTATCGGATCTCCCTTTATATAACCGTAAAGTCTAGGTATGTTGTTAATTGTCTTTAGTAGATAGTATGTGAGCCTTCCAGCGTAATACTTACTTTCACCAAATGAAGATATGTAGCTTCTCTTCGAACTAGTATTTACCTCAACCAATTCGCCACCTACTTTTATTCGGACTAACATGAATGAAGATAGATTTTTAGGTATTTATATACAAGTGTGCTTTATGGAAATAAATAAGTACGAAGTATTTTTAGATTTTAACTTTAAAGAGCTAACTTATAAGGGTAACGAGAAGATTTACTGCAAGTTAGCTCAAGGAGAAAAGCTCCCGCTCGATGCTGTAGGTTTAACGATAAAATCTGTCAAGGTTGACGGAAAAAATGTCTCTTTTACTCATGAAAAGGGTAGGGTCTTAATTGACACAAACTATGTGGAAGATGTAGTTGAGGTGGAGTTTGAAGGGAAGGTGAAGGAGAGGGGTCTAGTTGGTATATACAAAGCCCCTTATGATGGCAATTACATAATATCGACTCAGTTTGAATCAAGCCACGCTAGAGAGTTTATACCTTGTGTAGATCACCCTGCATATAAAGCGAGTTTTAAGATTTCTGTGAAAGTTGACAAAGACCTAGACGTTATATCAAACATGCCCGTTGAGAGAGTATATGACGCTGAGAACGGTAAGAAAGTTGTAGAATTTAAAGAGACACCCAGAATGTCAACTTACTTGCTGTACTTAGGAATAGGTAAGTTTGAGGAGATAAGAGATAAACTAGATGATATAGACATCATAGTAGCTACGGTACCAGGTAAGGTAAGCAAGGGTAAGTTTGCACTCGATATAGCTAAGAGGGTAATTGACTTCTACAATAATTATTTCGGGATAAAGTACCAGTTACCAAAAGAACATTTGATAGCAGTACCCGAGTTCGCCTTCGGAGCTATGGAAAATTGGGGTGCGATAACTTTCAGAGAAACAGCACTATTAGCAGACGAGAACTCCTCTTTTGCACAGAAAAGAGGAGTTGCCAGTGTTGTTGCTCATGAACTAGCTCACCAATGGTTCGGGAACTTAGTGACTATGAAGTGGTGGGACGACTTATGGTTGAACGAGAGTTTTGCAACATTTATGAGCTATAAAGCTGTAGACGCATTATTCCCGAACTGGGACTTCTGGGCTAAGTTCTTAACGGATGAGACAAGCGGAGCTATGTTCAGGGACTCCCTCTCCACGACTCATCCCATAGAGACTCATGTTGAGACACCTGAAGAGGCGGAACAGATTTTCGATGATATAAGTTACGGAAAGGGAGCAAGTATACTCAGGATGATGGAGGCTTATATTGGTAAAGAGGCTTTCCAAAAGGGTATTCAGTACTACCTTCAGAAGTATAAGTTCTCAAATGCTACCGGTAGTGATTTCTGGAGTAGCTTAGAGGTAGGTTCGGGACAACCTGTGAGTGAAATAGTAAAGGACTGGATTACAAAAGACGGGTACCCGTTAATTCAAGTTACAGTAGAGGATAAGAGAATTAAACTTACGCAGGAGAGGTTTACCCTAACTAAAGGGACACCCAGAGTTTACACAATACCCATAACTCTTGAAGTTAACGGTAAAAAGTCTACCTTCTTGATGAAGGATCAGAGTGCAACTATTGATATCGGGGAAGACGTAAAATCATTGAAGTTAAACATTGACAGAACCGGTTTTTATCGTGTAATGTATGACGATGTAAGTTTATTCTTCGAGTCCAACCCCAACCATCTGGAGAGATGGGGATTGTTAGATGACTATTATAACATGTTATTGGCTGGAAAAGTTGAATATAAGACATATGAAAATGTAGTGAGGAGTTTAATGAGTGACGATAACTACTTAGTAGTCGATGAGATCAGAGGAGAACTATTCGGGCTGTGGAGTATAAACACGTCTAAATATACGTTGATACACGAGTTCTTAGAGTTGCAGACTCCACATTGGGTGAGTAAAAAAGACGAAAACTCAAGAAGGATTTACGGTAACTTGTTAAGAACATATGCTTACGTAGATAACAAGTTCGCTCTAGGTTTAGCTGTTGCCTTTGAGGGGTACGATAGTCTTGACTCTAACATTAAGGAAGCTGTAGCTACTGCGTATGCAATAGCATACGGTGAAGAGGCATATGATGAATTGTTGAAGAAGTATAGAAGTGAAAAGTTCGATGAAGAGAAAATTAGATTACTAAATGCGATGTTGAGTTTCAGAGAGCCTTATCTCGTAGTAAACACTTTAAGTTTAGGTCTCACCGGTGAAATTAAACGGCAAGATACAGCGAGGATATTACCGGTGGTTGCCAGAAATCCGTACACGAGGTTTGCAGTGTGGAAGTGGCTAGAGACTTACATGGACTATCTTAGAAGCATTTATGAAGGGACAGCAATTCTGGGTAGGTCTCTTAGAGGAGCAATACCTTACTTGGGCGTAAGTGTGAAAGAGGTAGAAGATTATTTCTCAAGTAGGAAGTTTAGTGATATACAAGTAGAAATAGACACCGCACTAGAAATACTCAGAGTTTTAAGAAGGGTTGCTTAATAACCTTACTACGTAGTCTACTTCCTCTTTTTTAATCTTTTCATAGAACGAGACTTTTTCATTTTTTGAGTCATCAGATAAGGGTAGTGAAGTTACGAATCCTTCGTCACCGTTGTATACTAATGTAAAGTACACACTTGGGTTAAGAAAGCACTTAAGGTTCTTTTGTATCTCTTGCCTAATGTTACTAGTCTCTTGTAATCTTTGATCGAGGCTTTGTTGTTGTATTGCTATTGTGGAGTTAAGTTCAGCTATTCTCTTTTGGAACCTCATAACCGCATAAGCAGAAATGATAATTAATATAATGAGTGGAAGAACAGATACATAAACGGAGGTATTTAGCACTTTATAAATCAGGAAGAAGGCTGAAACACCTACTGCTGTTAAAATAGCTGGTGTAATAATTCTGAGTCTCATTAACCTAACTTGTTCTCGCTTATGCTTCTCTCTTTCCTTCATTAGTTCGTTTATTTCGTCCATTCCGTAGGATTTCTTTTTATTTTCAAACCAGCTTGCCCAATCGGGATTACTGGTTATTATTGTAGTATTGATACCCCTCGAAGCTCTATCCAACAGTAAGGATGCAAAATCATAATCGAAGTTAGGAGATATAACGGTTATTTCCTTATCGGCATTTAAAATAACTTGTCTAGCTCTCTCTAGGATTTTTGTTGAAAGTAAAAAATCCAAACTTTTTCACCTTTATATTATCACAATCCCAGGGTTCAAAGGTAACGCTAACTCTTTCTTTCCTTTAATATCTGGACTCAACTGGTCTTTAGCATCGTATATTACTATCTCGGTCAAGTTCAGTTTATTCATGATGAACTTTAGATTTGATACTAACACTTTTTCCTCGTTAAGTTCGTTCTGTAGATATAATTCTCTAACCAGATATGGTAATTCGGACGCTACCTCGTACAATTTCTTTGACATGGAGTCCTCTCCCACCTCACTTATGAAGTCTCTCAACGTTTTTCTTTCTTGTATAGCTCTTATCGCCCTTCTTAGCATCTTCTTTAGCTCTTGATCGCTATTTACATAAATTACTAGCTTTTCAGGTTCCTTATTCATACTGGCGGATAGTTGGTTTACTTTATCGACTAATAACCTTAAATATTCTATTTCTAATAACGAACTTCCATCATATTTTAACTCAGAAGGCTCAGGAAACTTTTGATTGACTACAAAACTATCGTTGAAGTAATGCCATAACTCTTCAGCTATATGTGGGGTGAACGGGGCCATCATCCTTATCCATGTGGATAAAACGCTTAGTAAAATGTCCCTATTGACAATTCCATTAGTTAATTCTACATAGTCTTTTACAGTCTCATACATAGTGTAGTAAACGATAATGTACGCTGACCTTAAATCTAACTTATCTATAGACTCATCTACTTTCTTCACGAAATCAGATACTATTGACGAAAGCCACAAATCTGGTTTCCTGATTTCTTGGGTTGAAGGAGCTTTTAACAAAGCAACAATGTAGTCGTGGATATGTTTAAGTTGGTCTCCTATACTTTTGGCTATCGACGCATTGAACTCAATATCGTCGCCTATGGAAGATGTAGAAGTTAAAGCTAACCTGACCGTATCAACACCGTATTCGCTAATTGCTTTTGATAGAGGGTATATGTTTCCGAAACTTTTGCTCATCTTCTTTCCTCCTACTCTGATAAAGCCGTTAGTGACTATTTGCTTCGGTAGTAAGTTTTCACCGAATATGGCGACATGATGATAGATGTAGTATGCTAAATGGTTCTGAATCAGATCCCTTCCGCTGTGCCTAGAATCTACTGGATACCAGTAAGTGAACTCTTTCCTTATGTCGTTTACTTCAGCTCCTAATTCTGGTTGGCTTCCTCTACCTAACATCACGTAGTCCCAGAACTTATCATCTAGTTTATTTAAGTCTAAATTTTTTATCTTATGAGATATTGTATAGAAAGCAGTATAAATAGTAGAGTCACTGAGACTATCGATTATTTCCTTATCATCCCAAGGTAATCTCACTCCTAGCCCTCTTGACCTAGTAAATGCTCTGGGTTGCATATTGAAGACAACTTTCTCCATTTCTCTTCTAGTGTCTTCAGGTACGAACTTTATTTTTTCCAGGGCTTTCAGGGTTGACGCCTTCCAAATACTATTAGAATAGTTTATGAACCACTGTTCGTCAACTAATTTTACGACTATTTCTGATCCGCATCTACAATATATGGGGCCGTTCGTTATTTCATAAATTGTAAAATGTGAGTCTAAGTTTTTTAACATTTCAACTACAGCTTTTCTAGCTTCCCTCACACTCTTGTTTACTACCCTTTCCTTAACCGCGTCCTTGAGGAAATTGGGAACGTAATCTAGTATATCCTCTCTTATTACACCTTTATGATACTCCGTTCTATAAAGCGTATCTATGTAGTCCTTTAATTCCTGAGGATTTGTCGTCTGTGCTAACGCAAGAACATCTGATGCTGGTATGTCTCCGTAATCATCGGTATAAATCACCGGTATAATCTCAAAACTTTCACCTAGTTCGGTTAGAGCTAAGTAATGGATCGGCTCATGTGCCGGAACGGCCATTACTATACCAGTACCTTGCTTTGGCTCAACATACTTACTCTTTATAATTTTCATGTCTTTGTTGGTTAACGGATTCTTCACTCTGAATGTGAGAAGTTCATTAGGCTTTACTGACCTCTCTACCTCTAACTCTATCTGATATTTTAACTTCTCGTAAGCGTATCTGGATAAAACGACCTTTCTACCTCTCTTCTTATCTACACTTATTACGTACTCCGTATTTGGATTAATTAACAAGGCTATTGCTCCGAAAACAGTTTCAGGTCTTGATGTAGCAGCGGGAAAGAAAAGACCTTCCTCTGACGGAAAGTAAATTACGTCAACGTCTATTATTTCTGGTTCTATGTCTCCTCTAGTGTCATGCATTCCTACGGGGAATTGGTCGTTTGGACAATAGGCTACTGCAGATTTTTCCTTTTTTAAGAATCCCATCTCCATTAGCTTTTTGTACTGCCATTGGACAAACTTCTCGAAATAAGGATCTACTGTGGTAAATTTCCTTCTCCAGTCAACGCTTAAGCCGAGGGTCTTAGCTGTTCTTTCCATGTCCTTTGTAAAGTATTCCGCTAAGTACTGTGGGTCTGAGAACTTCTCAACTTCACTCTCAGGTATTCCGTATATCTTAACGAAAGTTGAGATGATATCTTCATCTTTCCTTCTTACGGCCTCAGCTATGGACAGAATCGGAGTACCAGTATACTGGAACGCAAAGGGGAACAGTACATTATAACCTTTCATCTTCAAGTACCTAGCGTAGATATCTCCAGTGATGTAAGTTCTACCGTGACCTATGTGTAAAGGGCTATTAGTATAAGGAAAGGCTACTGTTATGAATTTCTTAGGCTTTCCCTCTTCAGCGTCTACTTCGTATAATTTGTTTTCCTCCCATGCTTTTTGCCACTTTGACGCTATTTCGTTTAGGAATGTAGAAACACTCACAATAAGAAAAACGATAAAGGAATATATTAAGGTATGACTTCCGTAGAGTCCTCTGTAGGGTCGTATCTCAGATCCTCCAGCCTTATTACTCCTTCCTTTATAAGCTCCTTTATTTCATCAACGCGTGAGAGAACTATCCTTAGATACTCCTTCGTAACATCGTCAACTACCTTAAACCCTTCTTCACCCCAGTACCGTTCATGAATAGTATAGAGACACCTTCCTCCACAATAGTCCTTAAATTCACAGTTCCTACATTCTTTGGGTAATGGTTCTTCGAGTAACTTGAAGGAGTCAAGTGTTCCTAATTCCGCCCACTTCTCTCTGACAGCTATGGGGCAGGATAACACTCTACCGTCAGTTGAGATAGATACACTATCATAGCCAGCACCACAAGCTACACCCCTATATCTCTTGAAGAAATGAGCACTTATCACTCCCAAAAAAGGAACGATCTTTACGATCTTCCCTCTTCTCATCTCACTCATGAAATAGTCTACTAACCTCCTTATTCCGGGTAGGTATGAAGAGTAAGCCCAACGCTCGAAGTCCCACCTCTCGCTCCATATAACGTTCAATTGCCAGTGGACTTTGTCAAAGACACCTAGTGACAACAAGTGCATCACCTCTTCGTAGATGTCGGCATCCTGAGTCACTGCCATCCTAGCTATTGTCTCAACTCCTAATTTTTTGAGATAAGATGCGTGCTTAACTACTATCTTATATACTCCCTTCCCTCTGTGCTTGTCTGTGACTTCTTCCCTCCCGTCTATAGAGAGCAGGGCCACGTTCATTCTTCTCCAGTAAATTTCAGGAAGTAATCTTACGGCTATCCCGTTAGTTTGTATACCCCACCTTTTGGCCCTAACATTATCCATTACCTGAATTATAAACTTAGGATTCATTAACGGTTCTCCACCATAGAATATCACAGTCGCGTTGGGGTCCCTTTCAATGTTTACCTTGAGCTTATTTATATCATACTTAACTCCCCACGGTACAATCTCCTTAGGGAATGAGCCACCACAGTAGTCACATGTGAGGTTGCATTTTCCCGTGGTAAGTACTAACCAGAGCATTTAACGGCTCAACTCCGCTAGTAACTCTTTCATCCACATCATTCCCAGTTTATAATCGTCTACGTATATGTTCTCATTAAAGGAGTGAATATTAGAACCGTAGTTATCTACTCCGACCCCATCAGCTATTTGTTTAATGTTCAAGTGCCTACTGATCATTTCCATAGGCCCGGTACCTGGACTGTTAGGTAACACAATGGGTTCAACACCATACACTCTTTTTGCTGAGTTTATTAAAGCCCTTGCTATCTCACTGTTTATCGACGTTCTGTAAGGTCTTACGGAGCCATACTTTACGATTTCAATCCCGTAAGGAGCTATATACTCTTTCAGTAGTTTCAGAACTTCCTCAGGATCTTGATCTGGGACCAACCTGAAGTCTATCTTAACGAAGGAATAAGAGGGTATTACAGTTTTAGAACCCTCTCCAGTATACCCTCCATAAATCCCTGCTATGTTACATGTTGGTTCCTCTACCAGTCTCAACATTCCTCCCTCCTGAACTTTCTGTTCTATTGCTTGTTCTAGATAGCGCTCGTCTATGTTGAGATACCTCTTCTCTTCCTCTGTTAACTTCTTTACTTTATCGTAAAAGTGAGGGATTAAGACTCTTCCGCTCTCGTCTCTTAATGACCTCAGCACGTAGACTAGATCCCATACTGGATTCTCTGCAATCGGTGCATACATAGAATGGAGGTCTTTAGGAGTCTTTTTTCTCAACTCCACATACAACAAGCCCTTAACTCCTAAGACTATTTGAGGGGCGTTGTTAGGAGCCCTACCTGAACCTTCCCATAGTATGTAGTCAGCCTTAAACTTCTCGTGATAGTCCTTTAGGAAATCCTCCATATTAGGACTTCCGATCTCTTCCTCTCCTTCGTATAGAAATTTAATGTTTATTTTTAGTTTATTCTCTTTCATCAGGTCTATTATAGCTTGTAACCTTGCGAGGAGTGATCCTTTATCGTCACCTACCCCTCTTGCATAGATTTTATTATCTTTAATAACGGGGTTGAACGGGTCTGTGTTCCACTTGTCTAACGGTTCTACCGGTTGGACGTCGTAGTGGTTGTAAATTAGGAGAGTTTTTGAGGCTCCCACGTTTATTTCTCCGTAAACGTAAGGGTTCTTAGATTTATGTTGTATTAACTCTGCCTCGATACCATTTTCTTTCATGTAATCGACGAGAAATCTCGCCCCTTCTTCTCCTTTTCCTTTAGCCGATGTAGTGTCTATCTTGAGGAATTCAAACAAGTCCTTGAGGTAGTCCACAGAATTTAAACTTCTCGGGAGTAAATTAAGTTATGCTTAAGTATGCTGAATACGTCCGCCATGGGCTAGGTGAACCTATAGGAAATGTTAACGTTTATAAGAAAGTAGAGGACGGAAAGGTTATCGCTATCCTTAAAGTTGTCGTGTATAAAAATCAATCATTTGCTATATATGAGACAGATAAGCTCGAGGGAGGCGAGGTCGTTGAAATACTTCCTAACTCTATGACTTCAATAATAAGGATTATAGAGAAATATTACGACCCTAAAGTTGATGATATAACAGTACTAGGAGAGAAAAAATTCGTGGATGACTTCCTGGAAGAATTTAATAAGTTACACCAAAATGAGTGATCTTGGTCTCCCTCGCTGAGATGTGATGTCGGCTAGCGGGAACGAACAATGAGTGGATAAAAAGCGATGAAGAGAAAACTGGGACAACCGAGTGATGAGGAACCATTCATGCGCTGAGCCTTACACGTTGTGTAAGTTAGCTGGGACAACCCATATAATTATATATTCTATTTCGTACCCGTGAATGTCCCATACTGGCAGGAATATTACAGTTCCAGGCTTCACGTTACCGAGAGTAATATTGACCTGGTATTCTCCAAAACCTGATACGTTTTTCAAGAAGGTTACTGAAACGTTCTTAGTGACACCGTAAATATAATATGTGTAAACGGGATCGTTATAGTAAGACATGTTCAAGTAAAGATAAAAGTGTACAGTGGAGTTCGGGGTTGCCTCAATAAGATTAGGTACTACATAGAATACGGTTGAGTACCGAGATTCTACAGAAGCAAAGTCGAATGATGTGTTTATTGGGGCAATTCCATTACTAATTTCAGAAGTATAGTTCTCTATAGACGAGGGGACTTGAACGAGAGTTATATTATTTCTTATTTCCCCTATTATTGCTTGTTCTACTTCAAAATCCGGTTGGCTAACGTTAACGTCGAATACGTAAGGTTTTAGCTCAGTCGTATTTCCCGCATTAGTCTGCACTTGGGAAGGCTTATTGGAGTGAGGAGAAATCATTAGGTAAGTAGTTACATAGATCACCGCAAATGCAATACCCAGCGAAAATAATACCCCTGCGATTGTCGCTACTAATACTTTATTCACGAATGATAGATTGCTTGAAATACTTTATATATCTATTCCAATGTGAACGTTGGAAAAGTTTATTTAACATTAGTAGTAATTGATAATATGCAATTAGATCTGCGACAATCTACGAAGAAAGTCTATTATTATATACTGACGAATAGAAACGGTGTTACCTTGAAACAGATACAAGAAGACTTAGGTTTCTCCTCAGTAAGCGCCGCTAGGTATCACGTGAACAAGCTAAAGAGTGCTGGTCTTATTCAAGAGACTTATGACGGTAAATATGTAGTTAAGAAGGTCATATTGGACGATGATTACGTACTTCTCTTTAACTATGTCTTACCCAAGAGCGTGTTCTTTGCCTCATTCTTCCTTACATCTTTTATCTTATCCCTTTACTTAACTAGATTAGACTCTTTAGGTGCAGAGGTATTCTCCTTAATAATAGTATTTATAGCTGGAATCATTTTCGTGATGGACACTATAAAGAGGTATACTAGATTTCTCAATGAAATGAGAGGAAAGATAAATTTAGAAGAGGAGTAGATAAAGAAGGGAAAAATTGTACCGCCCACCACATCCTATAAAAATTAGATTTTACTTAATGATGTGAATAACATTTATACGAAAACTTTAGAGGGACGAGGAGAAAAACAATAATCCACGTTAAATGCAAATAAATTGTGTGTCTAACGTTGTAAAAGTCTATTTTCGAGTTATCGTTCTATCAGTTTCCACATATTTCTTACCTTGCCTACGTCTCATACCTCTTTATTTTTATGTTATAAAGTAAGATTGACACCCCCCATACGATGGCAAAAGTCAGGATTATCAATATGCCTATATTCCCCCACCAGACATCACCGTTAATTAGTGCAATTACGTCCCAGACACCTCCGGTCAAATTAAACTCAGACTGTACTAAACCTAATAATTCTAAAGTACCGACCAAGTATGCGACAAGAATAGATACCATCGTCATTGTTAAGTTGTACCACACTTTCCTCAAAGGGTTGCCTATGAAAGCCCATTTATAAGCTGTGTTCATGAAAAAGCCGTCTGTAGTGTCGATTAGTGACATACCGACAGTAAATAAGAAGGGGAAAACTAGTAATGTCCAAATCGGGATCTTGGTGAAGACTCCTGCTGTACCTGCACTTATTGCTAATAGGGCGGTCTCTGAAGCTGTATCAAAACCCAAGCCGAATAGGAAACCTATCGGATAAAGGTAATACTGGTTGCTGACAATCCTAAACAAGTTCTTGAAAAACCTGTTCATGAACCCCCTTTTAAGCAAAGCGTCATTCAGCTTATTTTCGTCCAACTCTTTTCTTTTAGCTTTTTTAAATAATTCGTAAATCTCGAATAAAACTAAAAGATTTAGAAAACCTATTATGTAAAGAAAAACTCCACTTATCAACGTGCCTATTATAGAACCTAAATTTTCTAGTTGGGGAATAGAAGACTCTATTAACCTTGTTGAAACCATTAACGCTACAGAGAGAATAATAACTACGGAAGAATGACCAAGAGAGAAAAACAAACCTGTAAACATTGATGGTTTACCTTCTTGAACAAGCTTTCTTGTAGAATTATCTATTGCAGCTAGATGGTCAGCGTCAACTGCATGTCTCAAACCGAATATATATGCAAGGACCCCTAGAGTAAAGAAACTTGCCCCGATCCCTTTTACCTTTACTTCAACGTTGCCCAACTGTTGCGAAATGACTGTTAACCATAAAAAAGTATTATTGTCAGAATAATTTCTATACTATAAAATAATATAATCTTTAAAGTTCTGAGGTCTGAGTTTGTTCTCATCAATATATGGATAGCTTATCCATATTATAAATTTTCCTATCTCTTAGCTTTTATCTTACCACCAACTTTAATAACTCCTATATAGAAAAAATTATTCAAAAATTCGTAGAACTAATAATAGAAATTTTTAGTAAAGTTGATTATCTCTTCATAACGAATAAGTTTGCTTTCTCAATATTGGTTCTAATACATTTTATTCTGCTTACGTTAAATTCAATGTCGAAAGAGACTGAACCACTTGCCTCTTATCTTCACATAATAATTCACTAATAATAGAGACCAAACTATCATGGATAAGTTGAGCTCTTGAAGGAAGAGACTTTTTCCAGTGCTTGGTATCGACATGGTTTTCATACCAGCACTGCCTTATCACGTCCAATAAACTATCTAACATCCTGGATTTGCTCTTATTCTTTACACGACCGTGATACTAACTCTCATTTTTATAAGAAATCAGGGAAGGAGTCTAATGTTTACTCTATTGTTTTCACTAACATAATGTTTTTATAATTAGGTCTTCATAAGAATGGTTAGAATGGGTTTTCAACCCTTCGGCTATCCTAACGGCCCTATGAGTAACTCCTCAGGAATGGCAAACATAATGATGTGTATGCAACCCGTAGGGTTGGGCGGTAAGCAACAGATGATTCCTACTCAATATCCCGTAAACCTCCAATATGTGGTTCAACAAGTTACAATGTATCTGATGAGTCAAGGATTTCAGGTTTATCCTATGACTGGGCAGAACGTTGCAATAATACAAGCACAACATACGAGCCTTTTGGGTTATTTAACCGGTTCAAATAAAGCTTATACTATAAGGATTTGTCAGGGTCCTAATTATGTTATGGTAGAGACTGGAATGACCGACTTATTGCAAGATATGCTACCATTACTAGCTTCTGGTGGTATTGCCGTACTTTCGGATGAGGATTTACACAACAAGTTGCTTACATTACTTGGAGGTGCAGGAGCTGCATACGATGTATATAATATAGCCAAGGATCTAATGCAGGAAGACCAGATCATGAATATAGTTATGATGGCTGTCATGAGTGCTCCACCCTTATATCCAGTTTAACCGCAATATCCGCAGCCTAACTATGGTCAATATAGTCAACCGTATTCTCAGCAGGGACAAACATATCAGCAAGGATATACTCAATCACAATACCAACAAAGTAGCCAATACTCGCAGACACAACAAAATACGCAGAAGTGTTGGAATTGTGGAGCTATTATCCCTGCTGCGGCTAAGTTCTGTCCTAATTGTGGAGCTTCTTTAATGCCGATCAAGTGTCCCAAATGCGGCTACATTAATCCGCCTAGTGCAAAATATTGTGGGAATTGCGGAGCTCAATTAACACAAGTTAAACAAACTACTTAACACTTTCTTATTTAGTTTTTATTCTTCTCAAGTCAGGTTAGTATTTTTCATAGAGTAGCAGAACATGAAATCAAGAAGCTATATTCATAAGGAGTTTCATATAGTCAATCAAAGATTGTGTCTTTGTCATTCATCTCATTTAGCTTTTGGACTCACTTTAATATATACTCACCTCTTTTGATTTAACAATGGAATTTTAATGTCTTAGATTAGACTGGACTAGCTGATGAGGAAAGAAAAATACGGTTGAGGAGCTCTATAAGGCAGTCAATACGTTAGAAAAATCAAGAAGAATATGCCAATCAACCAAGAGGCTATATCTAATTAGGTTAAGATAAAAAATGAGAGCTTAATTACCCCTATAAAAAATTTTAGGGAGCTTAAGAAATCTCTACTGAAAACTACCTACTTAATAAGACCTTAATGAACTAATCTGTTTAGTAAGGATAAAATTTATTTTTAAATGTCTACTTCTACCCATCCTCCGTTGTCTCTTACCTGATATGTTTTTAATCCCAATTTTTCTTTAGGGGCGTCTGGTGCAACGTAAGGTGGTTCCAACATTGCTCCAGTCTTAAGGTCGAAAACAGCATGATGGCATGGGCATTTCACTGTGAGCTTTTGTTCATCTAGTAATCCTAGTATACACCTAGCGTGACTGCAGACTGCATCCATTCCGTATAGGGTTCCATTAACGTTTGCGATGAAAATTACTTTATCATCTACTTTAACTGACGCAAATTTAGCTTTTTCTAGGGCTTTAGCACTTATAGTGCGTTTCCAAACCATAGACACAATTTTACACCTATGGCTTTTAAAAGTTAAATTAAAGGTTGTTTAAGTAGTCAGAATCCACTTTCTTACAAGATAGGAGAACAGAAATCCGCCTATAATTGTTGTTACTATAGCCATAATAATGATCTGAGAGTACTGATTAGTATCTATAATACCCGAGGTAAGACCTAGAGTAGCTACTACCAGCCCTACTTCACCCCTCGGTATCATACCTATTGAAGCGATGATCGACCTTCTTACACTCTTTGTAATGAAAAAGGCAACAGGAAAGATTCCAGCTATTTTCCCTAAGATACCGAGAAAACTTAATAGAAGACCTAGGGATAAATTATACGGGTTAAGGAACGTGGTGTAAGGGGTCTCCATTCCGACGTATATGAAGAAAACAGGGCCAAAGATAGAAAGTAATGTTGAAGTGAACTGAACTATTTTTTCTGATTTTACACTCTCAGCAATTGCCACACCGGCTATGAAGGCTGCAATTACGGGAGAAAAGCCTAAGAGTAACATTATAAGGACTAAAATGAAAAGTATTACTAATGAGACGTTGTTAATTAAATCATCTTCTATCCTAGAAATTACTCTGGGAATTACGAATACTGCTGAGAACAACATTATTAACCACGCTAAGACCGTTTCTATCACGCTAACTAGTATCCGACCAAAGGAAATAGTTTTTAGTGTAACTAGCTCAAGAATTACGGACAAAATGATGAGTGATACAACATCATCTAAAGCCGCTGCAGATATAACCAGTCGCGTGAAATCGTGTTTATAAAGTTTGTACTCTTCAATAATCGAAGTAGTTGCAGCCAGACTTGTCGCTGCACTTGCGGCTCCCATAATAGCGGAAACTGTTGTATTGTAAATGAGGGTGAAAGTTGCGTAAACCAAGTATGTGGGAATTACAGCACCGGCTGTAGCTGCTATAAAACCCGGTAATCCGGACTCTTTCAAACCTTTAAATCCGTGTGAGAGACCAGCGGCGAATATCAGTAGGACCACAGAGAAATCCGCAAAAAGAATAAGATAGGAATTAACTTCAAAGATAGGCAACCCGATCAAATTGTCAATATATCCGCCTATAGCGTAAGGGCTCAGTATTATACCTACTATTATTTCAGCTATGATAATAGGGAGGTAAAACCTTTGGGTTATGAGCCTTCCTAACTGAGCGAAAGTCAATAGCGTAAACAGTTCAAGTAATGTTAAATAGACGATATCATTACTAGATGTCATAAGCTTACTATATTACGAACACTAGATTTATTTTTAATGCTCTCAAATAACCACTATGGCATTACTAAAGAGAGGAGAAAAGAAGATCTTCCACATAGATTCACTTAACCAGCATATGAGAGAAGTTATAAAGACAGTTATGGACGTAAACCTTAACGATGTAGCTAAGTATTATGGGCTGAGGTATTTATCTCCTAAATTCGGAGAACCCATATTCATACCTTATGGTAGACTTGACGGTAACTTCAAGAAATTTGAGGATGCTTTTGAGAAGATTTACGACGAAATCGAAAAAGTAAAGGAGGAGGGATTGAAAAAGTATTTAGAATGGTACCCCAATTCACAATTCCTTGATCACTATAGAATAGTATTTTACTCCTATACAGACTTAGAGGACGGAGTACTTTATGGAATCGGAGCTGAACCGTTAGCAGTAATACCGAACTCCTCTTATCCAGTAGACAAAGTCTCGGACGGTGATGTAATAGTAGGAATGCAATTGCTAAACGTAGCTCTAACAAAGGGTCTAAAGATAAAGTTTTTTGACATAATTGCTAACAGACGTGAGGAAATAATTGAAGCTTATAACTGGCTTTACAGTGAGTTTCATGTGAAGTATGATGCTAAGGATAAGGTCTTCTTAACGGATATTGCTACATATTATATGAAGAAATTCTTTGAAGTTGTTGATGAGTTAAAGAAGAAAGTTGAAGTAATAGAAAATCTAAAAGGTAAACGAGTCGTTATACCTATGGTTGAAAGTACGGCTAAGAGGGACGGTAGAGTTAAGGAAATAATGGAGATAGAGTTTGCTGACTATATTGACCAAGGAAACTACTATAAAGTAGAGGCCATTCCATCTATATACAATAAAGAATTCATGGGTAAGCTCTTTAAACAAGTGCTAAATAACTTTGATGAGATACTACTTCTCTTTGAAAGGAAAGCTACAGTTCCAGATGAACTAAAAGAATTAAAAGTTAAGGAACAAGGAGATAGATATTTAATACTGACGAAATAAGTAAAATAGTTTTTATCTCTTTCTGTAGTATATCGTGGAGGTATCTGAGAAAGGATAGAAAGAGACTTATTTAACCGAGATTTTATTTTTTAAGTATTAAGACTCTATTTGTTACCTTTACGATATACTTCTAAAACAGCAGCATAATCGTTCTCTCCATGACCCATAGCCTCTGCCACCCTGTACAACTGTAAAGCTATTGACGACAATGGGTTAATTACCTTAATATTCTGTGTCTCTTTTGTTATTATTTCTAGGTCTTTTCTCATATGTTTTGTTGCAAATTGAGTTGAATAATCATTGTTCATCATTTTAGGTATCTTCAGCTCGGAGGTTGGAGACTTAGCACTACCGTATAAGGCTAGGACTTTGTGAACGTCCTCTGGCTTTAATCCAGCCTTTACACCGAAGTTATACGCTTCTGCTAATGCGGCCACATAAACGCCTACCATCAAATTGTTTACAAGCTTAGCATATAATCCCATTCCGTTTCCTCCCATATAGAGGATCGTAGACGCAGTTTCAGAAAGTATCTCCTTAACCACATCCAATTTTTCCTCTGGACCTCCCAATAATACTGTTAACTTCTTTTGTTCAGCGAAAACTGAAGTGCCTATAACTGGTGCGTCATACATGAAACCTCCATTCTCTGCAACTTTCTTTGCAATTCCAATTGATACTGAGGGTGATATAGTAGACATATCTATTATAATTTTACCCTTGCTATAAGGTATCAAAGGTGTTAAGAAATTGCTAACAGCATCGTCGTCAGCTAGCATTGTAATCAATAGGTCGACCTCTTTCAGTAATTCAATGGGATCTTTGACGTACTTAACACCGTATTCTTTACTGAACTGTTCTGCTTTTCTTTCCGTTCTGTTGTAAACTAAGTGTAGTTTTCCAGCTTTTGCTAAATTTGCCCCTATCCTGTAGCCCATTATACCTAATCCAGCTAGTCCTATTTTCATAGTAATTCGAAACACAAACTATTAATAAAAAATTTACCTAGCTTGTCTCCAATCTCATGTAAAACTGTTTCGGGAACTGTAATGTAGAATTTCGAACTTAAGCTGAAAAGATTTTATTTCAATTCTTTGATTTATATTAATTTGTAAAAGTATAATACAAACAACCTTTTTTCAATTTTTTAAGCCTGAAAATTACATCCACTCGACCATTATGTCAATCTCTGCCTGGACAGGTAACATTTACGACTTATTATTATTGTCATATCTATTCCTACCTAGAGAGAGTTTATGGGCTAGATTTCTTTGGCTACACAGTGCTCTTCACCCTAGGAAGGATCATGGGTGGAACTTACTTCGGGAATGTGGCTGACAAAATAGGTAGGAAACCGGTTTCAATTATCGGAACAACCGGTTACTCTCTCTTTACCTTTATTCCTAACGTAGAAGTACTTTATGCTTCCAGGATAATTGAAGGGATGTTTATGGGTGCACAGTGGACTGCAGGGACTGTGTTGGCTTACGAGAGCCCCGTGGACAATAACTGGTATAGTCCAGGCTAGATATGGTATAGGTTATGCACCTTTCAGTTCTTCTTTATTTCGACAGGTACTAGACTGGTGGTATCGTGGCTCACCTGACTTTCAGTTCTTTTTGAGGGCTAAGTCCCTACACCTGATCAACATAAAACGAGTAAAATGAAAATGTAGAGACAAACGGTTTATAGGTGAGTACTTTGGTGTCGAAGGATTAGTGAAGGGAATTGATATAGTGGGTTTGTTCTCTACAGCAGTAATTTTCGTGAGTATAATAACGTGGCCTAAGAGCAAGCGTCATGTGATATTGATAGAATAGGCGTAAAAGAAAGGCTAAAAAGATAATTAATTCGTTATTTTTTCTTTAATTTTTCTACTATATCTTCAGCTTTTTTAATGTAAGTATCTAAAGCACTCTTTATGTCCTTTATGCTCATCTTAACTTGGTTTTCCTTTAACTTATCGAGCTTACTTAGTAACTCTTTGAACTCCTTCTCTAGTTCATCTACTTTTCTACCTTCCTTCTTAGCTTTTGCGATTTCTGAAGCTATATTATCATGAATTGAGGAAGTGAGCTTTCCTATATCTTTCATCAACTCCTTCTTTTCATTATATATTTTCGTTTTTACTTCATTCAATAATTTAGTTAGGTCTTCTATCATCACTGATCAGTTCAAAGTATGACATAAAAAGTTTAAGGATAAGGAACTATTTAAAGGGTAAAGAAGGGGGAATATCGTTATTTTTCATACTTGAAATAGTTTAATCATTATACCACTTCAAGTTTCCCTGATTATTATTGTTTAATTTGCCCTCTCCCTTATAAACCTTGTTCGTTAAGGTAATACTATGTGAACATTAGAGACTACTTAAAGTCAAGGAGAATAAGAAAATTAATTAGCAAAGCGTATCTAGGTTACCCCTCAAGCTTTGACACAAAAAAGCCCTCTGTATCGTGAATATAAGGTATGAAGCGTTTAGAAAAGACTACCTTATGACCTACATTATGAGTAACCTTCTTAACAACCTCCTCTCCCTCCTCTGGGAATATTGAACATGTAGCGTATACTACAGTAGATGATAGAGATAGGGCTTTACCCAAGAGCTCCATCTGCAACTTTGAAAACTCTGAAACCTTACTCTCTGTTAACCTAAGGAGTACCGTTGGCTCGTTTGAAATCATACCTGAAGAGCTACAAGGGGCATCTAGTAGAACTTTATCGAATTTTTTAGAGAAAGTTAAATGAGTGGCATCACCGTGTATAATATTAACTCTGTCCAAATTTACTCCAACGTTTTTCATGAAGTTGACCTCCCTTATTAATCTCTTATACTCTACCTCACTAAGAGTGAGTTTAGCTCCGTTTTCAGTGAGCACCATAATTAGTGTTGCTTTTACCCCAGGTGCTGAGGTCATATCGTATATACTCTCACCTTTTTTAGGGGAAAGTGTCGCAACCACACTCACGCTTGCCTTATCTTGTATTATAACTTTATATTCTCTGAACTCTTTCGTCTTAGAGAGATTACCATTTATTAATTTATATAAAAAATGATAATCTTTATCTCTCTCCAATACCATACCTTTGTTCTCTAAACTCTTAATCACTTTGTCTTCATCAGTTTTGAGAGTGTTAACCCAAAACCACGTGGTTTTTCTCATCAGCGACCTTTTTAGCTCTCCTATGTCGTAAAGTCCTGAAAGCTTTTTTTCCATCCAATCAGGGAAAACTACTGCTCCTTTTCCCTGCAAGAATTCCTTGACTTTTTTCCTCCTGCTTTTACCTTTCAAAGAAAGGTATTGTAGTATCAGTAATTTTGCTTTTTCGTAAGCATCATTACTATCGATTTTATATTTTCCCATTTCGTGAGCTTTTTTGAAGGCTATGGGTAACGGATCCCCTTTTTCGACGTAATAAAGAAATCTACTGAGTAGAAGTTCCAGTGACATAAGACTGTATCTGACATAAAAATTTAAATGTGTAATGAGATATTTCTCTTATGAAAGTTGAGACAGTTGAAAAATTATACTTTGAAAATGTTTACTCGATAGAAAATGCGGAAAATATTGATGAACTATTACGCAGGGTTTCACGTTCACTTTATTTAATGTTAAAATTAGTTTATCTGCGTCATGGAGAGCTATCGAGGACTACGGGTAGAGAGATAATGAGATTCCTATACTTAGAGGAGAGCGGTGAAAAGAAGCTTGAGAGGCTCGGAAAAATAGTTAGTTTATTAAGGGAAGAAGCGATAACGACAAAGTTTCCTTATATTGACTTTTACATGCAGAACTTCGTAAGTGAGATGGACAGATTGATGATTAAGAAAGGATATAACTTCTTCTTAACTTCTGACAGTGAATCCAAGACCTCTTAGGAGCCAATCGTCTAGGGAAAAATCGTAGTATTTTCCTTCAAATGGAACTACTTTAGCGTTAAACATATCGCCTAGTTGTTCGCAAACCTCAACCATACTCTTCCTTTTTCCTCCTACATTGACAACTCCCTTAATCCCTCTTTTTATCAAGCTAGAAACTATCTCTGAAGCCTCCTCAACGGTTATCGGTGATACGTAAAAGTTAGAGTTGCATTTTATTACTCTCCTTCCTCTCAAGATACCCTTCACAAAAGGGTAAAATATTCCTCTATAAGTTGTGGAATATAATGCACCAAATCTAACCACTAAGTAATTACCTAGAGCCATAATTCCAGATTCTCCTGCAAGCTTGCTAAGCCCGTAATAGTTGAGTGGGTTGAGTGTGGAAGTCTCGGTGTAATAACCTTTCTTGCCATCAAATACCATGAAAGTCGAGAGAAAAACGTTAGTGGAGTTGACTTTGTGAGCGCTCCTAGCCACGTTAATGGAATACCACGTGTTAATGTTCCACGCAGCCGAGGGGTTTCTATTAGCCTCATCGTAAGGCACCTCAAATGTGTGGATTACAACGTTAGGTCTTTCCTTTATTACCCTCTGTGGTGAGTCGATGATAATCACTTGTTTGAGATACTTGGCAATACTTCTAGCAAGTTCACCTTCATCAGTTACTCCGACTAACAAAGTAAATAGTTAATAACCTTGTGTCCTTAAAAATTTGTGAATGGATATAATTAAAGAGTTTTCAAAGCTTGAAGGGATAGGAGAAGCAGAAGAGAGAATGCTTAGAGTATTATGGGAAAACAAGATAACTAGGCTGAACCCGTTAGAACTGAAACCCATTGAGACCCTAGAAGGAGATACGCTAAAACTACTGGTTTTCAAGAATGGTATTGTGGCCATAATTCACAAACCTACTGGTCTTTTCGTTTTAATCTACAGTGTAAATTCTTTAGAATTAGAAACACTCAGATACATTGTAACTAAAGAAAAGGAACAAGATCATCAATTTATCTCACTAGTTTATGAATATTTGAATGTTAAAGAAAAAGGACGTTTGGGTAAGATCTGAATGTATTCACGGTTCTGCTTCAAAGAACAACTGTTCTTCAAGCTCTGTACACGACTGTTTGTCTCCTTTAAGGCAGTTTTTTGCTAAGTAAAGGTAAAATATTGCATCCTTTATCTTGTCAACGTCTTCTACTTCCTCCAATTTTCTTATTACTAAATCTAGAGCTTTCATGATATTATTGTCCTTATACCTTCTTGGTAAAACTATACTTCCGTTCTCTATTATTTTACTGTCATATGTTACAAATCGATAATACATCTTTCCGTTTATCACAGCCCTCATTGCATAGAGGTTATTGAAAACCTTAACGAGTATTATAGAGTTTCTTCCTCTTATAAGCATTAGTCTTTTATCGAGCATTATCGCTGAAAATCCTTTAGGTACATTAACTACTTCTCCGTTGTCGTTCACTATGTCCCTTAGCTTATATTCCATCAAAAGTAGATCAATAGGCGGTAATATATAGTTTTTCCCGATAAGTTATAAATAACTATATAGGCGAAATTGTAAAATATAGTCATATATAAATCGTTTGAATGGTTTTTATAAAAAACTTAAATCTGAAATATCATACAAATCCGAAGGATGTATTTATATCGTTAGATCACAAGACCTTCTATGATATATAAATAAAGTGATTTGGTAAAACCGAGATATAGATATTTACTGACGGCTATGACTTATTGTTTATACGTCTATTATTCACATTAGTGATGAAGTAATCTTAGAACAATGAGCAAGTTACCTGACTTCAAGATTTGAAATCAGCTTTTATCACATTTATCGTTGATAGGTGCTGTTATATGTGCATTATCTGTTTGGCTACTTAGAGGAACTTTGGAGAGATATGTGTGGATTTAAAAAAGAGTGAATGATAAATAATTATTCGGAAGAAATTTTGAATTTTTTTTTCTTCTATTAGTCATCATATTATTAGCTTAATTTAATTTTAATAAGAAAAACAGCACTTACTAGTTTAAATTATTTTTACATACCTAACAAAAGTTTATATCCCAACAAACAGTTAATAATATATTAGGGATAAGAATGAATGAGGTTGTGAATAAAAGGAAGGAGATAGAAAATAAGCTAGAAGTGGTTTATGACGACGATGAGCTAACGGTTGTAATAGCTCCAGAGGAGGACGAGCTAAAGGAAGTTATACTTAATCTTCTTAAAGAGAAACCAATGGACGTAAAAGAGATACACAATGTTCTCACTAACTTAGCAAGTGATGAGAAAATAAGGAAAGCATTGTACGAGTTGGCAGAAGAAGGTACTGTAATAGAGGACAAAAAGAGCAAGAAGTTTATGTTGGTAGGAGTTACAAACTAAATTAAAGGTATAACTTTTGTATCTTAATTCAATTTCTTATTAAAGGCAAAAATTATAAAGAAAATGCTGAGGGAAAATGTTTAGAAAATGATAAAATCAAACTCTTTTAGCTTTTATCAGCTCAGTGATGTCAGTAGTGCCAATACCTTTAAGTTCAATAGGCTGGATTGCTGGGTAAAATTCTCTATAGTTAGGTATGTTTTGTTCAAGCCTTTCCTCAAAAGTCGGGATAAGCTCGTTCTGGTAAAACACGCCAAGAGGTATTTTTTCTCCTAGCTCCATTACTTTCATCATGGCTTTTTCAAACTTTGTCTTTGTTTCTTCCTCTCTTTTAACCACTGGATCCCATGCTGGATCGTTATCCAACTTGTAAACTCTCTTATCATACCATTCCTTAGTATTCACATCATTATAAGTAGGACATGGCTGAAGAATTTCTATTACTGCACTTCCCTTGTGCTTAATCCCTTTCTTTATAAGTTCTTTCAGATGTACGATATCGTACGCGTATCCTCTTGCTACAAAAGTATAACCTGCAGCCAAGGCTACTGCTAAGGGGTTTACAGCGTCGTTTATATTCGGTCTTGGTAAAGACTTAGTTTTCACACCTCTTCCTAATGTTGGTGATGCTTGTCCTTTAGTCAAACCATAGACTCCATTGTTATGTATTATAACAGTGATGTCCAAATTCCTTCTACCCAAATGCACGAAGTGACCCATTCCTATTCCGACACCATCGCCGTCTCCAACATTTACCACAACTTCTAACGATGGGTTTGTTGTCTTTATCCCAGTAGCAAAAGCTATAGACCTACCGTGAAGTGTGTGAACGCCACTGATAGGTAATTCGATGAAATGTGGGATCTTACCGGAACATCCTATACCAGAAACTATCACTATTTTCTTTGGGTCAACACCTAGTTCCCTTAACGCCATCTCTTCAGCTCTTAGTATACCAAAGTTTCCGCACCCTGGACACCAATCGTTAAATACTGGTTTACGCTCCATAATTCAACACCACTTTCTTGTCTCCGTTCTTAATAATTTGTTTTACGCCGTATATAATTTCTTCTCTAGCTATTGGTCTTCCAGTCCACTTAAGTATATAATTCGTAGCAAATATTCCAGTTTTCTCAGCCAGTATTTCAGCACCTTGAGCTTGATAATTATTTTCAACTGCAATAATTTTCTTCCTTCCTTCTAATAGTTTCCTCATTAATTTCACGGGATAAGGGTTAAACATTTTTACCTGAACCATCATAACGTTAATTCCTTCCTTATTCAACTCATCCATTGCGTCCAAAATGGCTCCCTTAGGTGAACCCCACGTTAAGAGCACGATGTCTCCATCACCAACAACGTTCACCCTTTGTTCTTCAGGGATTTCCTTATCTGCCGTCTCAAGCTTCTTCATTCTCTTTTCATACATCTTGAGCCTATTGTTACTCGCTTCTGTGATGTGTCCTTCTTCGTTATGTTCATCACCAGTATAGAATATGCTGGAATAACCTAAGAATACCCGCGGTGAAATTCCGTCTTCAGTGATTTCGAACCTGTTAAACCTCTCTGTAGTAGGATATACTATTTTACCCCTCTCGATTTTCACTGGGGCTGAGGTAAGTAAGTCCTCATCCAGAATGGTATATGAATTGGCTAAAGTCTTTTCAATAATGTGTATTACGGGTGTTTGGTATTTCTCAGCCAAGTTTAAAGCCCAAATCGCGTCCCAGAATATCTCTGCATGATCTCCAGATGCAATGACTATTCTGGGGAATTCCCCATGTCCCACGTTGAGCGCAAACTTTAAGTCAGCTTGCCCAGACCTAGTCGGCAAACCTGTTGCAGGTGCACCCCTCATGTAATAAGTTATAACAACCGGTACTTCGTTCATTCCAGCCCAACTTATACCTTCTGACATTAGTGAAAAACCTGGGCCAGAAGTAGCTGTTGCAGCTCTTGCTCCCGTCAAAGCTGCACCAATAGCCATATTAATTGCTGCTAACTCGTCCTCGGCTTGAACTACTACGGCACCTCCTTTCCGGAGTTCTCCTCCCTCAACTATCATATCCAGATTCTGGTTAGCCTCTATGTAGGTGCTCTCATCAGAGGCCGGTGTTATTGGGTAGTAGGATTGGAATCTCAAGCCCCCAGCTAACTTACCCATCGCTGAAATAGTGTTTCCGTCAACTTGTATTCTATCTTTCTTAACTTCTCTCACGGCGAGATGATAGGCATTTGGGGCTAAGTTATATCCCATTTCAGCAGCCATTGTATTCATCTTGAAGAATAACTCGTTCTTAAAAGTCTCCTGAATTGCGTTTTTAAGGAGCCCAAATGGAAGACCAAGGAGACCGAATGAGACACCTACAGCTATCATATTCTTGCTTCTTTCAACTACGGACAGTGGTACTTTGAAAGTGTTAGCTATCTTCTTCAAAGAATCTAGGTAATTTACTTTTATTACCTTTACCCCTTTTGCGGTCAGGTAATTTACTACATCCTTTACCGTGAAACCGCTCTTCAACTCCTTTTTGACCTCTTCAGCTATCTCCGGTTCAATAGACTTTACCATGTCGAGTGAAGTATTTTCGTAATCGATACCGTAAATCACGTAATCTCTTACCTCAGTAAAGTGTTGAAACAGTGTTTCAGCGTCGAAAGTCGTTAGAATGTCCGTATAAGAAGATACACTGAAAATCCTTTTCTCATCAAAGACTACTTGAAAGTAGCTGTGTCTTCCCTTAATGTTAGAGTAGTATTCTCTATTACCAAAGATATAATAACCAGCTTTAGCTATCGCATTCCCAAATATATTTGCGGAAGTATCAACGCCCAAACCTTGTGCTCCACCTATCATCCATACATGTCTTGTCATAACGATCAATTTCTATCCATAGAATAAAAGTTTTTATCTTCTCTCGTAAAGTTGAAAAAAGTCAAATGATAGTGATTGATAGGCTCAAAAAGAAGTACGGAAGTAAAGTAGCTTTGAACGGAGTCTCTTTGGAAGTTAAAAAGGGAGAGTTTGTTTCGGTTTTAGGTCCTAATGGGGCAGGAAAGACCACTATGATCAGGTGTACACTAGCATTAATGTTTCCAGACGGAGGTAGTGTGGAGATATTAGGAAAAAATCCCTTTAAGGACAAGTCTGTATTTCGTGAGGTAGGTTACGTTCAAGAGTTACCGAACCTTCCTCCTTTTTTAACTGGCAGACAAGTGTTGAGGCTTTCAGCCAAAATGAAGGGAGCGAGTAAGGATGAAGTTGATGAACTTTTAGAACTCGTAGGCATTGAGGAATTTGCGGACAGACAAATAGCTAAGTACAGTAAGGGGATGACACAAAGGATTGCAATTGCTGAAGCCCTCTTGGGCAATCCTCAGGTTCTAATTATGGACGAGCCAAATATTGGAGTAGACCCAATCTTTTCCCTTCACATTAGGGATACCTTTAACAAATTGAAGAAAAAAGGAACTTCAATCTTAATGACCTCTCATGAAATGGAGGATGTGAAAAAACTCTCTGATAAAGTAGTTCTAATATATCGAGGAAACAAGGTATTCGAAGGTAATGTGGAGGAGCTGATAAAGAAGTTTTTGGGCATAGTTGTAGTGATAGAGGCAGATCAGAGAGCTGAAGAAGTACTAAAAGGTCTTGACTTTGTGAAGAAGGTCGAAAGTGACGGTGGTGGTAAGTATTATGTCACTTTGTCTGAAGACAAAAGAGAGGAGCTACTTAGGGAATTAATCTTTCAGGGAGTAAAAGTAAGATCCTACTACTTAGATGTCGACATAGAAAAGGCGTATGAGAGGGCGATAAATAATGTTTGACATTCTGCTTTACGAGTGGAGGAGGGCTATAGCGCGTAAGAAGGTTATAGTTCTTGTGTTAGTATCACTTTTTTTCGAGATAGCAGTGTATTTAGCACTATATCTAGTGCCGTCTAAGGCAGTTAGGGTAATCCTCATACCTCTTTACCCTTACATGTGGGCTGTGGGAGCTCTCCTGCCTCAGAGTTTACTCCTCCACTTCTTAGCGATCTCTATAGCATCTGGTTCAATGTCGGAGGAATATGAGCAGGGGACGATCGATTTCTTCTTAACAAAGCCCGTCACGAGGATAAGGTTTTACGCTGAAAAATGGCTCGGTTCCTTTACTCTTCTGGCTATGATCTACGGGTTAATGGTAGTTCTTTCTCTAGTCTTTTCTTTCTGGTTTTTCGGAGCCCAGACAGACCTAATTGACTTACCTAAGATAGTAGGACTAGTCCTTGTGTCATCTTTAGTCTTCTTCTCCGTAGCCTTCTCTATAGGGGAGATATTGAGGAGGAGCAGTCTTTCCTTCATAATCTCTAGCTCTCTACTGATAGGTTCTATCCTAGTTTCTGACATACTTGTATTCATAGGCAACTTCACACACATTGCTACATATATATCTATCGCCCTAGCCCTGCCTTCTTGGGGTGCTACTCAGTTACCATTTCTACCATTAGCTAACTCACAGTTTAGCCTTTTCGTTAAAGCACTCGATATATTTCCATTGACTGTGGGTAGCATTCAGGACGCGGTAGTGTCCATATTCCTATATACTGTCGTACCAGTAATCCTATCCTTATATTCTTTTACAATAAGGGACGTACCGAAAAGGGTGAGCTGAAAAAAGTTATGACTTTCAGCCGGGGATAATTTGAAATCACCAAATCATCACATCGACCCTCATCACAAGTTTAACTCCTTAAGAGTGGCGTAAATAACTGAATTCTGTTCCATCTTTTCTTCAAGGGGCTTTCTGACCGTACCAACGTATATTCCGCGATATTTTAACGCTACTTTCACACCAGCAGGGTAATCTCCATTACTAATCGCTCTGGTAAGCGTAGTTACGTCTTTCTGGAATTCTAACGCTTCTTTAAAGTTACCTTCCTTTAGTTGCTTAAATAGTTTCAATACTAACTCCGGTGCGACGTTTGCAGTAGCTGATACCGCACCGTCAGCTCCCGACATCATTGCATAAAATATCAATTCGTCGTTACCTATGGTTACGTAGAAGGGATTTCCTTCTTGCTTTAGTTCTACATACCGTTGTAGTAACAAGATGTTATTAGTAGTCAATTTGACTCCGTCTATAATTCCTTCACTTACTAACCTTCTCACCAAATCTAACTCTACATATGCCTTTCCATCATAATTGTATAAGTAAAGAGGTATTCCAAACTTCGAGAGCGATTCAAAGTAACCTATTATCCCCTTTTCTGAGGGTTTATGATATATCGGAGGTAAAGATGCAATCCCATCAGCTCCCACTTCAACAGCGAGTTTAGCTAACTTAAGAGCGTTTAAAGTGGAGTTTTCTGTTATATTTATTATGACCTTCAAGTTAGTGGATAGTCTCAGTGACTTTATAAACTTCTCTTTTTCTTCCATACTTAACATGTTAAATTCTCCCGTAGTTCCCAAAGCGAACACAGTCTGTATTCCATTTCTCTTTAGGAAGTCTAGGTAATTTTTTAATGAGTTCTCGTCTAGACTTTCATCTTGTGCAAACGGTGTTACTATTTCAGGTATAATTCCTTCCACGATGTGTTTAATCGTATAATAGTTTAAATATTTAGTTAAGGATCAATAGATTGTGAGTATCTCAAGAAGAGAGCTCTCGTATCTCCTTGTTATTAAGAAGTATAATGATCAGGGACAACTTGCTAAGTTAAGTTGGATAGCAAAACAGTTAAACGTATCTCCAGCAAGTGCTTACGAGGAACTGGAGCATTTAGAAGGCAAGGGCTATATAAAGAAGACCAGAAGTGGGATAGAAATAACAAGTGAGGGTAGGAAAGCCATAGACAATTTAATAAAAGCACATAGGGTTATAGAGTCCTTATTGGTGGAGATAGGATTTTCTCTTGATGATGCTTGTAAGTACTCTACACAATTCGACTTCGCAGTCCCCGAGGAGATTATTGAAAAACTACACAAGTACCTTGGAGAACCTAGAAAATGTCCTCATGGAGAAGTAATTCCCTTAACTAATTCTTAACCAAATATGAATTTTCCCCATTTATACCTGAATAGGGCTCCGAGTAGTAAGAATATTACAGCCATCGGTACTGCTATGTAAGGAACCAGTTGCCAACCTGGAACTCTTTCTAATACATTAGCTACCCATATAGTCAATGCAAGAAATACTACAAGGGGACCAAGAACTACAAACCAAGTGGTTGCGCTCCACTTCTTGCTCATAAAAGTTTCATCTAACTTCACAGTATAAATTCATTCATTTAAAATTTTTGTAATTATTTCGTACATCTCTTTATCTTTTTCCTCGATCCTCTTTAGT
Source organism: Stygiolobus azoricus (assembly GCF_009729035.1). Classification (NCBI taxonomy): domain Archaea; kingdom Thermoproteati; phylum Thermoproteota; class Thermoprotei; order Sulfolobales; family Sulfolobaceae; genus Stygiolobus; species Stygiolobus azoricus. The sequence goes on along the minus strand of NZ_CP045483.1, from coordinate 99,865 downwards.
GACCATGGGAGTAATTTCTTAGTCTTTACCCCCCGTACGACAGATTTTAACCAAGATTCATAGACTTTGCCTCCGCTCTTAGAGTAAAACTCCTCTAACTGTTCTATGGCTTCGTTCTCATCCAAACCTTTAACGTTTACCAAATACCGGCTAGCTACGTAAAGTATAAATCTCTTTCTACAATCAGGCATACCTTTTTCCAGAACTTTTTCTATCCACTGGTAGTTCACCTTCCTCCTTCTCGGAGGAAAGAGACCCTCTACTTCAAATAGAATTTCTCCTTTCTCGTTGTACACTTTGGAGTACTTACCATCAAATACAACGTAACCAGCATAAGAACCATCTGGGTAATTTAGCGTGTATCTTATGACTTTGCCCTTTTCGTCCTCACCTTGCTTCATTCAGTACCCCCATTGAAATTCTTGTTGCACAGAAAGAACAGATCTCCCTTCCTTTAGAAGTTGGTCTACCGCAGATTTTACACCTTGATATATCTTCTTCTCTTGCGTATTCCTTTTCAAGGGGGCCTTGGATCTTGTCCACAAAGTTTTGAACTAACATCATCATGAAACCTGGGATTTCATCCTCTAACTCTTCTAATTTCCTTCTTATCTTGTCCTGCGTCGCTCCGCCTACCCTAAAGGTATGTGGGCACGAATCATATAGGAACGGGATTTTATTAATAATGGCGTAAGTCAGTATTTCTTTTTCATATATTAGAAAAAGTGGTTTGATCTTTTTCACTTTGTACCCCTTCTCAGGCTGAGAGACCGGCTTTAACCTAGAAAGATCTAGAATATCTCCGCTAAAATAACCGGATAGTACAAACTGAGCCATGTCGTTTAAGTTGTGTCCAGTTGCAATCGCGTCTAACCCTTCCCTTTCAGCTATATCATTTAATGTGTACCTTTTGACTAATCCACACGTACTACAAACAGGTCTCTTAATTTTTTTCTTAGCCTCGTCAATGGTGAAACCGTATTCGTCCTTTATCCTGATCACTTTGTACTTGAGTCCCAACATTTCGAAGTTTTTCACAGCTAATTCACTACTTTTGGTAGAGTATGCTTTGCCCATGTCTATTCCGAGATCGATGTTTATTCCGACTAATTCAAAGTCGTAAATCTTTGAGAGCTTGTACATTAAATGAAGTAAGGTAGTGCTATCCTTACCCCCTGATACAGCTACTCCTACTCTTTCTATCCCATCTAACATGTGATATTTTTTAATTAACCTCTCAAATCTGTGTTCGAGCCACTCCGAGAAGTGTGTTTTACATAGAGCTATATTAGCGTAAGCTATTTTAATAATAGCCTTCTCATCGCACTTAGCACATTTCATAATCCTAATTTTAGCATCAAAACATATAAACCAGACTGTAAAGCATAAACCAATGCAAATTCTAGTAGAAGTTCATCATAAGCATAAGTTAGAAAAGCTCATGAAAATAATATCACAATTGGAGCCCTTTGATGGATTTGACATTCCGGACTCACCTTTAGGAATGCCTTCACCCTTGCCCTCAGTAGTTGGGACTCTCATCAGGCATATCCTTGAGGACAAGAGGATTATAATAAACCAAAGGACCTTAGACACTAACGAGCTTTTTCTCCACTCTCTATCTATAACTAGCAAAATGATGAACTTCGATATAACATTTACTAGAGGAGATAAGCCTAAAATAGGCAGGGAAGTCGGTTATGTTTCTCCTGAAGAAGCGGTCAAAATTGCTAAGGAGTATGGAGTAAACGCAGGGTTGATGATCAGCATGAGAAAGAGTAGAGAGGAAATCGAGAAAAGGTTAAAGTTTGCGAATGCTGATTTTTATTTGGTTTTAAGGCTAGAAGACCCTGACCAGCTCGATAGGCTTAATACATCTATCCTAATCCCTTACGTAATAGTGAAAACCGAGAAGAATAAAGAGTTGGCTAAAGTCCTTAACCAACCCACAGTTGATATTGACAAGGCGCAAGACTTCATACAAGCGTTAAAGAGAAAGGGTGTTATGGGGGTTTTATTATCAGCCTTAGGAGACTACGATGCTTTGTTACAACTTCAGAAGAAGATCTAAAAAACAAAGGCAGAGAAGAGAGGTTAAAGGGTTAAAAAATAAAACCTAACCACCTTACTCTGGCGGTATCTCCTTATATACTAGGTTTAAGTCTACTCCTTTACTCTTGTTATGTATGTAAGAAACTATGTAGACTATAACTGATCCTATAAGAGTCCCCAGAACGAAAACTAAAGTGATGAAGTCAACTCCACTACTTGTCATAAAGCCAAAGTCAGGATTTGTTCCAGACACATAAGTCAAGTACGCGAAGTAAACTATAGAGATCACCGACGCAGGAATTAGTATACTATTATTATTCTTAATACCGTGTCTCAGTCCAGCTATTGAAACAACGAGGAAGTATAATGCACCTAATATAGTTGCACCATATAAAGATAAAGCATTAGAAGACCCTAAGAAGTATATTACCGCTAAGAACATTGTGACTAATCCTAAATCTAGTAAGTGTGTGTAAACCGGACTTCCGTTCTTGCTCACTGAGGCAAATATTGACGGAAGCACTCTATCAAAAGCCATTGCGAAGATATACCTAGAGAAGACTATTACACCGTAAGCTAATATGAAGAACTCCCAGACTATTAGTCCTAGTCCTATTATCCATTCTAAAACTATGTTGTTAGCAAGACCTATAGCAACGCTCCAGAAAGTATAAACGAATCCGTTCTGCATATATTCTGCAGTTGTAAATCCGTAACCACCCACATAATACATTAACCCATAACCTGCCTCAACTATGATGAAAGTGAGGATGAGGCTTATGAACACGTTGTATTTTAATGCATTCTTTCCTTTTATTTCAGCAGCTACAGCTGGACCTGCTTGCATCCACGGGAAGGTATAAAGTGCTAAGAAAGGTAGCATGAATAAAGTTGCGTTCCAGTTGAAAGAGGGTCCGTTATAAGTCACATAAGTGATATTTAATGCTTTGAGAACTGGCTGTATCTTTATGGAGAAGTCTCCTGCATTCAAAGCTAAAACTCCCATAGCGAGGATCGTAGTAAAAAGAGAGAACAGACCTAGAATTGATATTAATGAATAACCCCATTTTGCCTTTATAATATTTATAGCAACTATTATAGCCATTACAGCAAAAGCGAGTATAAAGGAAGGTATTGGTGAGGCTAAGTAATTCCCCAAGTTTATTAATGATGTCTGTCCATTTAAGCTACCTATCTCGGCAAGAACAGACTGAATTGCTGATGATGCAAAAAACGCCGTTAGAGCGAAATATGCTACGGACTCAATCATTAGAGACAATGCCATAATGACTCCTATACTTCCGTGTAGGGTTCGCGAGATCCATACGTAATCTCCGCCCGTCCTAGGTACTTTCCTTATAAAGTAAGTATATATTAGAGCTTGAGGGATCGCTAGGATAAAACCGATTAGTGTAGCCACGAGCAGGTTAGAGCCAGGCTGAACATAAGGTGTAATTCCAGTATAAAGGGCTAGACCCGCAGACATGTTACCGACGTTTAGCATAATGACGTCTAACATATTCACTTGTTTAATTAGACCAGAAGACTCCCTTACAAAAATGTTGCTTTTCTCCATTAGTATCCGTTTTGAACTATTGCGCGTACTATCTAATAAAGTTTTACATTATTTATGTAAAGTAATTCAGAATCATTTACTTTTTGAATTTACTTGGTCAAGTAAAAATCCAAAACTTAAATAAAATTTTAGTCTAAGTAAGCATGTGTACGTTGGACAAAGAGTAAAAAGGAAAGAAGACTTGAAGTTAATAACTGGGACCGGAAGATACGTTGACGACATACAATTAAACGGTATGCTCTACGTAGCTGTTTTAAGGAGCACAGTACCTCATGCAAAGCTGAAGAATATAGATTATCAAGATGCGTTAAAGCTACCTGGAGTGGTGAACGTTATTACCGGGCTGAATCTACAAGTAGATAATAGGCCAAGAAATTTCCCTATGGCTAAGGATGAAATTTTATTCGTGGGGCAGCCAATAGCTGCTGTTATTGCAACAGACAGATACGTAGCGTATGACGCTCTTGAAGCAATTACTTACGAATACGAGGAATTACCTGCTGTCGTAGACCCTGAAGAAGCGATGAAAAATGAAGTGAAAGCCGTTGAAGGTAGGGATAACATTGTTTACAAGAAGACCTACAAAGGGGGAGACCCAGAAAAGGCTTACGAGCAAAGCCAAGTTAAGATCGAGGAAAAAATTTACATATCCAGAGTTTATCCCGCAGCAATGGAGCCCAGAGGATTAGTAGTTGATTATCAGCAGGATAGATTAACTGTCTATGCCTCAACGCAATCACCCCACTTCATGAGGTCATACTTACTAGCAGCTTTTTCAGACATGGTAAAGGACATTAGGGTAATTCAGGCTGATGTAGGAGGAGCTTTCGGATCGAAGTTATTCCCGTATCCAGAGGATTATATTGCTGTCTATGTCTCATTAATTACGAGAAGGCCCGTAAAGCTAGTCCTCACCAGAAGCGAGGACGTTTTGTCAACTTATCACGCAAGAGGGCAGATACATAAAGTTAAGGTGGGGGCAAACAAAGATGGTAGAGTTAACACGATTATTGATGATGTAATAATTGATTTAGGCGCCGCATGGCACGGTACTTATTTGGCAGATATTGCTGCGACGTTAGTTACTGGTCCTTATGACATTAAAAACGCTTTAGCCAACGTATATGGAGTACTGACGAATAAAGTACCTATAGACCAGTATAGGGGTGCTGGTAGACCTGAGGCAGCCTTTGTATACGAGAGAATAATGGATATATTGTCTGATGAGCTCGGATTAGACCCGATAGAGGTCAGGAAGAAAAACGTTATCCAGTCAACCCCTTATACTAACCCCTTCGGACTTAAATACGACAACGGTAACTATATGAACTTGATATTAAAGGCGGAGAGGTTCTACAGAGAGATGGAAGAAGAGGCAGAAAAATTACGAAAAGAAGGTAGAAGAGTAGGAGTAGGTCTATCTTTCTACGTCGAGCAGAATAATTTTGGCCCTTGGGAAAGTGCGTCCGTTAGGCTGCTAGCTGACGGTAAAGTGGAGGTAATAATTGGAGCTTCTCCTCATGGACAAGGGACCGCTACTGGTATAGCTCAGATAGTAGCCGATGAACTTCAAATAAGTATAGATGACGTGGAAGTTGTTTGGGGCGATACTGACAAAATATCCAACGCTTTCGGAACTTACGGTAGCAGGAGTTTAACTTTAGCAGGTAATGCTGCATTGCTAGCAGCTAGGAGGCTGAAAGATAACATAATGAAGTTAGCAGCGTCTTTCCTTAAGAGTGATGTAGAGGAATTGCAATACAAAGACGGTAAGGTATATAATCCTAAGTCTGGCAAGGAAATGACCCTGAAAGAAATAGCCAGAAAAGCAACGGCAAACTTAGGCGGAGTCTGGAGGTATAAGGCTGAGCCAACGCTGGAAGTTACTGCTTCTTTCGGTTTAGACAATTATACTTTCCCATACGGTAGTCATATTGCAATGGTTGAGGTAGATGAAACCGGTAAAGTTAAAGTGTTAAATTACGTTGCCCTAGACGATATAGGTTTAGTAGTAAATCCTATGTTAGCTGAGGGGCAAGTGCACGGGGGAGTTATTCAGGGATTCGGGGAGGCTCTCTTGGAGGAAATAGTGTATAATAAGGACGGTAATCCGTTGACTACTAACTTTTCAGAATATGCTATACCAAGTGCAGTTGAGTCCTTTAATATGAAGTGGATATACTCAGAGGAGGGTAAGTCTAACGCCCCACTACCCGCAAAGGGAATAGGTGAAGGTGCTACTATAGGTGCACCCCCAGCAATAATCAGGGCGTTAGAGAAAGCTGTTGGCAAAAAATTTACAAAAATTCCAGTCAGAATGGAGGAATTGATTTAGTTTTTAAGGTTTTTAATAAAAAAACTTTCTTACAAAAATATATAACCCACGGTTTCACTTAGTTAATTATGCCAAAAGTACTTGTATTAGGAGCTAGATTTGGTGGATTAACAGCTGCATACACATTAAAGAGATTAGTAGGTAAAGCGGCTGATATAAAAGTGATTAATAAAAGTAGGTTTTCCTACTTCAGACCTGCGTTACCTCACGTAGCAGTGAATTATATGGATGTTGAACAATTAAAGATTGACCTAGCTCAAGCACTACCTGAGAAAGGTATTCAGTTCCAAGAGGGAACAGTGACTAAGATAGATGCAAAGAGTAACAAAGTTATTTATAAAACTCCATCTGGAGCTGAAACAGAAGAGGAATACGACTACGTTATAGTTGCATTAGGTGCTAACTTAGCTACAGAACTAATTAAGGGTTGGGATCAGTATGGTTACAGTGTTTGTGAACCTGAATATGCTGTAAAACTTAGAGATAGACTACTAACCTTTGAAGGAGGAAATATTGCAATTGGTTCCGGTTTCTTCTATCAGGGCCACAACCCAGCTCCTAAAGTTCCTAAGAACTACGTGCCTAATGCAGATGCAGCATGCGAAGGACCAGTTTTCGAAATGTCATTAATGCTATCTGGATATTTAAAGAAAAGAGGAGTATGGAACAAGACAAAGATCACAGTTTTCTCACCGGGTGAGTACTTATCAGACTTGTCACCAAATTCGAGAAAAGCTGTGGCTGAGATCTATAAATTTATGGGAATTGAGCTAGTTCATAACTTTAAGATAAAGGAGATAAGAGAGCATGAAATAGTAAGCGAGGATGGTAAGACTATACCCTCTGACTTAACCATACTAATTCCGCCGTACACCGGAAATCCGGCATTAAAGAATTCTACGCCAGACCTAATTGATGATGGAGGATTTATTCCAACCGATTTAAATATGGTATCCATAAAGTATGATAATGTATATGCAGTAGGTGATGCGAATTCTATAACAGTTCCTAAACTAGGCTATTTAGCTGTACAGACGGCAAGAATTGCTGCACAGCACTTGGCTAATAGATTAGGAGTTAGCGTAAAAATAGACAAATACTATCCCACTATAGTTTGTGTAGCTGACAATCCATATGAGAATTTTGCCGTAGCTGTAAAAGATGATACTTGGTACGGCGGTCAGGTCTCAGAGGCAATACCTTCAGCTGCAAACCATTTAAAGAAAGAGTTATTCACGAAGTACTTCATGTGGACTAAAGGAGATATGGCTCTAGAGAAGTTCTTAGCGAGCTGGTGATGATGTCAGCAGATCTTCAACTGGAATCTCTTCTATCCGATGAGAAACTTCCAGCAATTACAAAATTAGTAGATATTTTATCAACAGCAGAAAATAAGTATGGCCTTCTTTCAGCGATTCAAGGATTTTTATCAGACGAAGAGATGTTAGGAAAGGTACTATCTTCTATTATCAACGATCAGACCCTGAACTTGATGACTAAGTGGAACAATTTAATGAAGTTTGCTGATATGTTTGCTGATGATTCAACAATTGAGAATTTAAATGCTGTACTCGATTTAGTAGGAATTCTAAACAAGACCGGTATATTAGACCCGATAAAGGGACTATTACAAGATGAAGAAACACTCGGTAAAATACTTTCAGCTATAGTTAACGATAGCACTCTTAACGTCATAAGTAATTGGGGTAATATAGTAAAGTTAATGGAGTTCGCCACTAAGGAAGACACACTTACCACCCTCAACGACGTAATAGAGTTGTATAGCAAGATCAAGAAATTAGGGTTAATAGACGTTATTAAAGGTATTCTAGACGATGAGGAAACCATAGGAAAGATTATGTCAGGGCTAGTAAATGACTTTACTTTTAACTTGATGACCAACTGGAGTGCCATAGTGAAAGACATGTCAAGGTTTGACTTAACGAACTTCAAATACTACACGTTATTAGTAAACGAGACCGGTGAAGCATTAAAGGAGGAGAAGATAATGAAGATAGATCATTGGTGGGACTTACTAAATATGTTCAAAGATCCAGAGGTTAGAGTAGGACTTGGAGTAGTAATAGCGATCTTAAAGCATATAGGAAGATATCATATACAATACGTAGTAAGTGGTAATCATACACAATAAAAAGAATTTTTTACCTTCTTTTTAAATTATACCTTTGTGAAACTTCAGACACATTATGTTTTCTCTTTGGGTTTACTTACTTTTCTTGACACTCTCTTGGTTCATCACTTTTACACTTCACTCTTTTTTTCAGGAGTTGTGTCAGTTCTTGGTAATACGTTGATAGACAGACTGGGGCATGAGGTAAGGAGTGTTTACGGGAAGGAGATAATTAAGAGGACTCCATTAACTCACACACTGCCGAGGAGTGTTATCTGGGGGTTTATCCCGGCGTTGTTGTTGTCATTACTTTATTATTATATATATGAATATGTGAGTGAAGAACTGTTATCCTTAGCTTTGGTAAGTCTGTTGAATGGTCCATCACACATGTTATTAGATGTTTTCACGGAAAGGGGGATATATGTGAAGAGGAATGGAAAGTGGAGGAGATTTGCATTAGCCCACTTCTCTTACAATAACCCTGCTGTAAACGGGTTGGCATTTATGTTAGGAGTACTCATGTTATTTGCTTCCTACTACATAGGGGGTTATAGTCACTATTACTATTATCGCTATTAGGAAAACTCAGCTTAAAGGAATTTCTTCACTGTTCCGATACGGTCGCTCTCATCACTCTCTCTTCATTCTGTGATCAAGTATTTAAGGTCTTACACCTAAATACATATTTTAGCCTTTCTCGATAAGGTGATAGAATTGTCACTCTGGTATAACATTAAGGACTCTGACGTTTATCTTCATAAAGGAATAACATACTATAGCCAAGGGTTGTATGACGATGCCCTTGGAATGTTAGAGATGGCATTGAAAGTAGACCCATTGAGCGTGGAAGCCCTTAACTATAAGGGTCTATCTTTGTTAGGTCTAGGCAGATACGATGAGGCACAGAAAGTCTTCGAGGAAGCAATCAAGCTCGACCCTCACAACATTGTTGCCCATCTGGGTTTAGGAGTGGTTTACCTAAATAAAGGTAAATACGATGAGGCCCTCAATGAGCTGAATAAGGTCTCTAGAAAGAACCCTAACTCTGTTGAGGTACATAACCTCAAAGGGCAAATATACTATAAGATGGGAAAGTATGAGGCAGCAATACGACAATACAATGAAGCGTTAAAGCTCGACCCCAAGAACGCCGCTGTCCATTATAATAAGGGCTTAGTGTATTTTGCGATGGGTAATTATAAAAAAGCGATAGAGGAATTCGATATAGCTGTTACATTAGAGCCTACCCTTTTCGAAGCGATTAAGAAGCTTGAAGAGGCTAAACAGAAACTATTGCAACAACCTATAAGACCGAGGCAGCAGAGGACTAAAAGGCAGTCTAATGAAATTGATTACACTAAGTGGATAGGTAGGAAAATTTATGGTTACAAGGTAGAGGGTATTCTGGGAGAGGGAGGATTCGGTGTAGTTTTTCTCGTTAGTTATGGTGGGAAGTACTATGCAATGAAAATAAGAAAGATTTCGTATTCCCAAACTGCACCCAACGACTTAACGCAAATAGCTCTAGATGTATTCCAAGATCTTCAGACGGAATCTGCTAACCTAATTAACCTATCAAAGAGGTCACCACACCTCGTGGAGATATTCGCTATCTACATAGACTCAAATAAGTTGAGGAATGTCATTCAAGGTAGCTTAAGAGAGTATACTCAGAGTCCCCCAGCAATAGTCATGGAGTACATGGAAGGAGGTGATATTAGGACTATCGTCAATGACCGTACGGTATATTCCTCATTATGGTATAAAGTAGTCGCATTAATAGGCTATCAGATAGCGAGTGCCTTAGAAGTCGTTCATAAAGAAGGTTATGTACACCTAGACGTTAAACCGGAGAACTTCTTCTTGAGCAAGAAAATAAACTTTACGACCACTCAAGATATCCTTAACCAGTTTGTAAACGGTAGTGTAATCGTAAAGTTAGGCGATTTAGGGGCAGCAAAGAAGATAGGGCAGAAGGTAACAGAGATCTCTCCATTATACGCTCCTCCAGAGCAGTTCAACGTTAATTCGCTTGCAGACCCTAAGATGGACGTATTCTCCTTAGGAGCATCCTTATACTCTCTATACAAAGGAGTTCACGGTTTTAACCCTCCAGAGATAGCCAACTCCAGTTATCCCGATGTGGTAAGCAAATACTACAATTACTTCAATGGGTTAGTTAACGATTGTAATATGAGGGGTCAAAACTGTAATGCTTTAGAGAGGGTCTTACTATGGTTGGTTCATCCAGACCCGAGGCAAAGACCGAACATGACTACCGTGAAGGAATGGTTAAGTAGAGTTTAATTTTTTAAACTTACTCTCACACAGTTGTCCTCATGGTAATAGCGTGTACTAGAGACTGTTATGACACTTGTGTTTTCTCTGGTGAAAATTATAAACCCCTTAATATTTTTCCCGTAAACGGTTTTACATGTTCAAGGGGTAGGACAGACCTAAAGAGAAACGAAATCAATAGGGTCTTACATCCTCTAATTGAAGGTAAGGAGGTAGAGTTAAAAGAGGCAGTGAAGAAAGTTGCAGAAATTGTAAAGAACACTCCGAAAGATAAAATACTCCACGTAGACTACGACGGGAACCAAGGTTTGTTAACCTGGTATTTCCCGGCTAGGTTGTGGAACGTTTTAGGTGCACTATCAACCGATTACTCTATATGTTCTAGTGAAGGTCATGAGGCAATAAAGCTTCATTATGGTTCGTCATTAGGTGCACTACCTGAGGACTTCGAAAAGTTTGACTCTGTAGTGTTCTGGGGAAGTGAAGCGGTTTTCTCATTTATTCATGGATGGGCTTTGGTGAGGAATAAGTTTAAGGTTGCTATAGACGTTAGGATGAGTGAAACAGCGAAAAGAAGTGACAAGAGATATCTCATAAAGCCCTCTAGTGATTCTTTCTTAGCAGTAGGTATATTGAAATATCTCATGAACTATTTGAATTCACTACATCCTCTGTTAGATGATCCTGAAAAGTTGAGATTGTATGTTGACAACTATACGTGGGCTGAAATCGAAGAAATCACTGGATTGAGCAGATCTGAAATCGAGGAAATAGGTGAGATTTATATTGAAAAAAGTCCGCTTACTATAATAGGTTTTGCCCTCGGCAGGACATATCATGGTGGTTACGCTATAGCTCTCATTTCGTTAATCCCAGCACTTCTCGGAATACCTTACGGCTTTTACTATTCAAACAGCCAAGGCTTGGGAATCGACTTTGCCTATTTGAGGGGTCTGCACTATTCTAGACCGGGGAATATAGTGCCAATGGCTAATGTAGGAGATTATGTAGAGGAGGGAAAGATAGAGGTTTTGTATGTTTGGAACTCCAATCCGTTACATTCACTGCCTAAGAGTCATAAGATTCTTAAAGCCGTAAAGGAAGGGAGGGTTAAGCTTGTTGTACACGATCCCTTTTTGAGCGATACAGCAAAAGTAGCCGATATAGTTATCCCAGCGCCCACGTTCCTAGAAAAGCATGATGTAGTATATAGTTATTGGCATAACTTTCTGGTTTATAACGAACCGATAAGACCAGCGAAAGGCATCGACGAAATTAGGTTAATGAGGATGATAGCAAAAGAACTAGGTATTTCTCATCCCCTCATAGAGGAGGACGAATGGAGCGCTTTGAACTACGCGCTCAGGAATACTGGTGTAACAGTGGATAGGTTGAAGAGGGAAAAGATAGTGAAAGTCGAGGTCAAAAGGGAGGTAAAGAAAGTCAAGGTTGAACCATTACCGAAACTTATTAGACCACCTGAAGGTTACTATTTAGTCTTCTCCTCTCACCCTAACTACACAAACAGTCAATTTAAAGAGGTTTACAGGAGTAGGGAACTTGTGGTCTATAACTGCTGTTATGAAGGTTACGCAATACTTGAGGGAAACGGCATGATGGTCGAGGTTAAAATGTTAAAAGACGAGAGCTTACCCAAAGGTATTCTATTTACCTACAAGTTCTTTTTAGTCTCCGACAAGGCATTGTTAAACGCTGTAGTCCCCGGTGATATTAACGATTATGGAGGAACACCGGTATTAAATGGAAAAGTGAGGTTATTAATGAAATAAATTGTAATGTGTTACTAATGCTATTTGGATTAAATGTAATACCTCATTTGTAATGAAAATATTAATAAAAGACAATCTACATAGAGAAGATCGAGAAAAATGGCAAAGGTAAAGTTCAAGTATAAGGGAGAAGAGAAAGAAGTAGATACTTCAAAGATAAAGAAGGTTTGGAGAGTGGGAAAAATGATATCCTTCACTTATGACGACAATGGCAAGACTGGTAGGGGGGCTGTAAGCGAGAAAGACGCTCCCAAAGAGCTATTAGGCATGTTAGCAAAGGCTGAGAAAGGAAAGTAAAGGGTTTCAAGATAAGCCAAGTAATTTTGTGTAACATCTTTTTGTTTCCCTTCTATTGCTTTTTTAGGCTCTAAAAATTTCTTAAATATTCAGAATATTAACTTATTAACATTAGTCAAACGTATAAGTATTAAAACAAATATATAATCATGGGTTCGGTTGTCGCTCTCTTCAGAATCGTGCCGGACGACACTCTCATAAGGATAACGCCTAACGGCATAGACTTGAATGTGCCCTTTAAGATCAGTACTTACGATAAAAATGCAATCGAAGAATCCGTAAGGATAAAAGAAAAGTATGGATTTAAGGCTATAGGTATTACCGCAGGGGTAACTGATAGGAAGAGCATAAGAGAAGCTCTAGCTATGGGACTTGACGAAGTGATCTCATTGGAAATGAGGGAAATGGACGTACAGTCCGTCGCTGAAAATGTAGCTGAACAGATAAAAAGTATTAACCCTAGCTTGGTAATAGGAGGAGAAACCACGACAGATAGTAGTGGGGGTGTATTTATACCTTACCTAGCTTCACTTTTAGGATATTCTGTGATTACTTACGTGAGATATCGAAAATAAGGTAAGAGCTGAGAGAAATTTGACGTATTTTTCTCAAGTAGTAGAAAGCGACTTACCAGCAGTTATCTCAGTGGTTGGGGAGATAAATACGCCCAGAATCCCAAGCGTTAAGCAAATACTTGAGTCTCAGAAAAAACCGATAAGGACATTACAATGTAACTCGTCTTCTAAGATCAAGATAGTCTCCCTTACCCAAGGAAGAGGGTAATTATAGAGGGAAAGATAGAGGAAGCGTGGAGAAACTCATACAGTACTTGAAGGAGGAGAACGTTTTATGACTACGGTAGTTTATTCTGAGGACTTAGACTTTATAAAGACAGCATTGAGTATGGTAAAAGAAAAAGCGATAGTAGTCTCGAAGAATGAGACAAAACTCGGTGATGAAAATCATGTTATCGGGCAAGAGGCTACAGAGGAGCAAAATTGCAGAGTACATAGTAAGTTTGAAGCCTGAAATGACAATAATTGGAAGCACGAAAAGAGATAAGACTGTCGCGGGACTGGTTGCTGGTGCTCTAAGAGTTCCAATAATTCCAGAGGTTATCGAACTTTATGGCAACAAGGCGAAGAGGATAGTTTATAGCGGTATGGCGATTGCCGAACTCGAGTTCACATTACCTATCGTGATAACAGTCAGTAAGAAAAACGTGGAAGTGAAAGCGAACAATAATTGTAAAATCATTAAGGTTGACCTACCGAGAAATAAGAAAGTCAGGATTCTAGAGGAGAAACATAAGGAAGGTGGTAATATTGACTTATCAAGTGCCCAAATCATTGTAAGTGTGGGGAGAGGCATAGGTTCAAAGGAAAACATTAAGTACGCTGAGGAGTTAGCAAAAGCATTAGGAGGGACGTTGGGCGGAAGTAGACCAGTTACAGCTGAGTTAGGGTGGCTTCCCGAAGACAGACAAATAGGTTTGTCAGGACAGAAGGTGAAGCCTAAGCTTTACATCGCTCTAGGAATCTCTGGACAACCTCAACACCTAGCCGGGATAAAGGACGCAAAGGTCATTGTCGCTGTAAACAAAGATAAAAACACTCCTATCGTTGATAATGCAGATTACACAATTATTGGTGACGTATTAGAATTCTGTAAGATTTTCACTGAAAAGGTGAGGAACAAGTGAGCTTTGATGCCGACTTAATTATTGTAGGCGGAGGGCTCTCGGGACTATCTGCCGGTATAACCGCTGTGAGGGAGGGGATTAACGTAGTCCTCCTTGAAAGGGGTGAATACAGCGGTGCTAAGAACGTGTCTGGAGGAAGAATGTATATCCACTCATTACTTAAGCTTATACCGGATGCTTTGGAGAGGGCTCCCCTAGAAAGACCAATAACTAAGGAAACTTACTACATATTCTGCGAGAATAACAGAAAGATAACGTTTAGTTTTGAGGAAAGAGGTAAAAGGAATAGTTATAGCGTTCTTAGGGCTAAGTTCGATAGATGGTTGGCGAGTGAGGCTGAAAATCTAGGTTTGTTAATTTCCTACTCTACCAACGTTTACAACGCCTATAGGGAGGGGGGAGGAATTACGTTGGAGACAGACAAAGGTTCATTAAGAGCACCTCTAGTGATTGACGCATCTGGAGTTACGTCAGTAGTGTTCAGGAGTTTGGGTTTAAGGAGGTTTACAGCAGACAAGTGGATGCTAGGAGTTAAGGAGATCGTAAAAGCTGATTTGCAGGAAGGACAAGAGGGAGAGGCAATAACTATCGTCAATGCAATAAAGGGGGTTAAAGGGGGAGGATTTATATACACTAATAAGGACACATTATCAGTAGGGTTTACAGCGACTTTCGATTCGCTACCGAAAGGCGAAGTCCCGGCTAAAGACCTAGTAGAGGCTTTTAGAGAAAGAATGGGTATTGAGGGAGAAGTATTAGAGTATTCAGCTCATGCGATCCCTTATTACGGCTATAGTAATCTCCCTCCTTTATATGCAAAGAACGTAATTGCCGTAGGTGATGCTGGAGGTTTCCTAATAAATGATGGCTTTACTATCAGGGGTATGGATCTAGCTATAGGCTCAGGTATAATTGCAGGTATTGCCGCTAAGAAGATCTTAGAGAGTAAGAATTACGAAGATACCGAGATTTACTACAAAATGTTAGAGGAGAGTTTCATATTAAAGCACATGAAATTAGCTTATAACCGGTTTAGCGTGATAAACTCGTCGTTGTCTCTCTATCCTGAAATACTATGTAATATCCTATCTGATATGTTCACTGTAAGTGAGGAGAGGAGAACGCTGGTCACAGACGCTCTAATTATATTGAGAGAGAAGGGTGTTTCTCTCGGTAAAGTTATAGACGACTTGATAAAGGTGATGTTATGATACCCTTATTGAAGCGATTAGGGCTAAACACTTACGAAGTAGACAAAATCCCGCATATAGAGGTCGACCAAGAGAAATGCCTGCATTGTAAAGATAAACCTTGTACTGTTTCCTGTCCAGCCGGTACATACGAGCAGTCACAGATGGTGGAATCATAGTACATTACGAGAGATGTTTAGAGTGTGGTGGCGCGTTAGTTATCTGTCCTTATGGTGCTATTAAGTTCAGGTTTCCAAATGGTGGTATAAAGTATAATTATGGTTGATTTTTTAATTAATTATCTAAACTTTTATCACGGCTTCTGAATTTGATTGTAATACATCTAGGTTAATATGTAACTGAATTTATCAAAATAACTATATGTTAAGTTGTGAAAATGTTTAATATAAATCTTGGCAACATATAGAATAAATTATAGAAGTTATGGAAAGTATTATATTATAAAAATACATTCTTAAAATTCAAGAGTTTGTAAGTTCCTCTAGCCATTTCTGCCATTTTACTCCGTTTTCATCAATTCCACTTTCAACCTCGTACCCCATTCCCATCCATCCTGCCATTCTACCTAAGACGTAGTATACCTTCCCGCCTTTCCATAAGTCTGGCATTCCATACGTGGCATGTCTTGCTCTGTTGCCATGTTCTCAAAATACCGCAATCTCTTTGTGAGGGATCTTATGTAATAAAACATCAAGGTAATCCATTGGAACGAGCAGTGCACCTGGAATATGATGGTCTTCATACTCCATAGGAGTCCTTATGTCGAGAATTAGCACTTTATTTTTCTTCCACATATTTCTCACTACCGAAGGGAATACATCTACTATGTGTGGATAATATGGTGATGAATACTCCTCATTTACTCTCATCTTAACTTCACTTTAACTCTGTTAAAGTAGCTTATTTTTTCTTTTAAATGAATTTAACACAAATTTTCCGTTTTTAATCATTCTTTTTGTTAATTCAAGCATTAATTTCTTTTTAAATTACTAAAAATAAGAAGAATTTTAATAAAAACATATATATCCGAAAAATATTTAATATATAGTGAGGGCTATGTCTTCCTACAAAATCCAAAAAAGTCTCGATTTAACCGGAACTTCATGTGCTGGTCCAATAGGGGAACTTTCTGGAGTTATGGATGAAATCGGAGTGGGAGAGGCAGTAGAAGTCATTCTAGGAGATGAAGCAACAAAGAAAGATGTGGTTGCATGGGTAACTAAGAAGGGATACAAGGTAGTAAGTGAAACGAAAGAGGGAAACAAGTTCAAATTAATTATTCAGAAGTGAGGGGTCATGAAGAGGATAATTATAGCTGGTGGTGGAATAGCTGGAACAATAGTAGCTAATAGACTAGCTAAAGCGTTATCACCAGAAATAGGCAAGGGAGAGGTAGAAGTAGTAGTCTTAGATAAATCTGATAGGCACGTATATCAGCCTGGCCAACTCTTCGTAGGTATGGGTCTGGTAGAACCTACAGAGATAGTAAAGAACGAAAGGGATTTACTTGATGATAGGGTTAAATTCGTTCACGGTGAGAAGGGAGAAATAACCAAGATAGACCCCGCTAATAACACGGTAGTGACAGCTGACGGAGTGAAACACACTTATGACTACTTAGTTATAGCAACTGGCTCTCATTTAAATTGGGACGAAATACCGGGCTTAAGAGAGACTGAATACACTCCGTGGAGTTATGAAGATGCCTTGAAAATGAGGGAAGCCGTCCAGCAATTCCAAGGTGGTACAGTAGTTATTAATGTGGCTAGACTACCACACAAATGTCTTGTAGGGCCTCTGGAAATGACTTTAATGTTTGAGGACTGGACTAGGCGCATAGGAATAAGGGATAAGACCAGAATAATCTACACTTACCCAATCCAAGGAGTCTTCGGCATAAAGTCTACAAATGACCTGATGATAAAGATATTTAAAGAGAGAGGAATTGAAATAATATCTCCGTTCACAGTAACTAGGGTTGATCCTAAAGAGAAGGTAATAGAGTCACAAGAAGGAGAGAAAATCAAGTTTGACTTACTATTAGGAGTACCACCACATGTGGGTGCTAAAGTAATAGGCGACTCTGGTATCGGTGACAAGAGGAATTGGGTACCGACGGACAAGTTCACTCTGCAAATGAAGGGGTATTCAAATGTCTACGTGATCGGTGATACTACAGATATTCCAATATTAAAGGCCGGTTCTACTGCGGACTTCGAATCCTATGTGGTAACAGCAAACATTGTAAATGACATAAGAGGAATTAAACAGAAGAAGATGTATGATGGTTCAGTATTCTGTTACATTGTTACTGGACTAGACCAAGCGACATACATTAGGTTTAACTATAATAACCCACCGATTCCACCACCACCATCATATGTCCACTGGTGGGGTAAGATATTGTACAATAAGCTATACTGGACAGTAACAGCGAAGGCATTAGTGTGAGCATAATGGCAAAGGTGGGAATAGTCCTTGGAAGCAACGAACTTTCTAAAGTACTTTTTGCCGGAATGTGGAGTGTCATATCAACTAGTATGGGAGATGAAGTAGTAATATTTGTAACAATGGATGTCGTAAAAGCGTTTGTAAAGGAAAACCCAGAGATGAAAATTAGCGATGAAACGTCAAAGAAAGCATCAAATGAGGACGTGATGGGGTTTTACAGAAAGGCTAAGAAGAGCGGTAGGTTGAAAGTTTACGCATGCTCTTACGTCAGTAAATTGTTCGGAATAGAGAAAGGGCAGTATAGCGATGTCGTTGATGATATTGTAGGGATTACGAGCTTTCAAATGGAAGTTGGTGGTGGCCAGATAATATCTGTATGGTGAGGAGAGGGTAAGTATGCAGGACATTAACTTAGAAAAAGTAATAAGTAAGATAGATGAGAAGAAAGTAGACGAGATTGCAGAACTAATAGATCATCTGCCAGCTCTTAATGAGACTCTGAAGGTAGTGACTCAGCTTAAGGAGAGCGGTGCACTGGACACTCTTGTTAACTTATCTTACTCAGCTAAGATGTTAAGGGATATGCTTAACGATGATGCCTTATCTAACGTAGGTGCTATGCTGTCTGGAATTCTTGAACTATCGGAGAGCGTCGCTGATAACTACGATAAGTTTAAAGAACTTATAGAAAACTTAGACTCTCTGGCATATGTTTCTAAGAAACTCCGTGAGTTGAAGGAGAGTGGTACTTTAGATGTAGCACTTAACGGTCTTTACTCATTGAAGACATTTAAAGATATGGTAAACGACGACGCGTTAGCGAATTTGGGGAACACACTCTCAGCGTTACTCGAGTTCTCAAATGTATTTGCGGAGAATTATAAGGGGATTACAAACACCCTGAAAAATTGGGATGTTGTAGATAAACTGATGGTTAAATTAAAGGAGTTAGATCAGTCTGGGGCTCTTGAAGTCGGGTTAAATAGCTTATATGCACTGAAAACGTTAAAGGATATGTTGAACGACGAGGCTTTAGGTAATATAGCATCAACATTATCCTTAACACTAGATTTCTTACCAAAAGGTTTAGAGTTCTTAGAGCACGCTATGGATCCAGTGTTTTATAACATGGTCTCTTCCTTAACTTCAGACGAGGCTAAAAAGATGCTCTCTAATCCACCAAAGATCACACTAGGTGGGTTAATTGCTGCGATGAGGGACGAAGACGTTCAGAGAGGATTAGGTATATTTATTACCATGTTAAAGATATTGGGACGGAATTATAGAGTATGAGAATTATCTCAAAAGCATTATATTATTTTAGGATGATTATTTCTTTTTCTTAGAAGAATTTAAAAGACACAAAAATAATCTTTTTTTCAGTGGTTAGCAAGATGGACATTTTTGTTAAATTTAGAGAGAATTTAGAGATTTATAAAAGCATGGGTTTAAATCCCTTATCACTAGCAACTGGTTGTGCTGTTAAGGTAGACCTTATAGATACAGTGTATCCCGCACTTGAAAAACTCAGGAAGGATCTGGAAAAGAGAAACATTTACATACTACCTAGAGAGGACGCAGACATCTTCATTTCGACTGAAAAGGTCATACATAAGAGGCTGATAAACGGAGGGGAATTTGATGCAGATAGAGCTATTAGCTTAATTCAAGTTAACCAAGAAACTGCTGGAGATCCACAAGCCTTTGCTAATTTCCTCTATAACGCATATACTTCGATTAAGACGAACCGAAAATTAACAATTGGCAAAGGGCACTCAATAGTAACTACAAAGAAGGACGGTGAGGTAGCGGTGTTAGACTTGTTTAGACTCGAGGGTAAGTTAGAAAAATCCTATACGGTAGCTAATAATGATACGATACAGATAGTCGACCCGTTAGATAACCCTGGCTCCCAAACTCAAGTAGACGTAGCGATATCAAACTCGTTAAATGATCTCTTCACTAAAGGTGTCTTCCAAGACCTCACGGTCATACCCGTCGCAGACGCACCTAATGAAGAACTTAAAGATAAACTGTTAAGGAACTATGAGAACTTCACGCGGAAGTACAACATGGAGCTTAAGAATGATATACAACCATCAACCAAGACTTTAATGATGGGTGCTACAGTAATAGGCAAGAGTGATCACGAGTTACCTACTTTCTACGACCAAGTAGACGAAAATACGGTCATCGTGACTACTCGGTATTTTGGCGAGTTAACCCCGATAAACGTCCACTTGTGGGTTCTGGCAGTACCTGAACTAGTGGAACTCATGGAAAGCAAGGGGATATCATTTTCGAAACTCGAGAAGGTTAAGAGTCAAGCTTTACGAGTGATGTCAAGACCTAATATTCACGTGGCGAAAGTAATTTATAATCACCTCCCGGAGTTTGGGAGAGCCTTTTCTAAGGAAGATCATATTGCGATGACTACGGACGTTACCGGTCCCGGTATATTTGTTATAAAAGAGTTTGCGGAAAAGGCAAAGGTTAACGTTGAACTGGACTCAATCCCTGTAATAAACCGTGAAATATGTGAGTTTGCCACAGAGAACTTCATAATACCCAATTCAACTATAGGGACTAATGGAGCTATAGTGATGTTTGTAAATAAGAAGATAGCTGATCAACTACTAGACGAATTAGAAAAGGTAGGCGAAAGTCCTCAGGTAATAGGCAGGGTCGTAGGTAAAGGAAATGGTACTGTGACTGTTCCACCGTACATTACAAAGCTAATCAGGAGAGACAATGTGTTGAAGCAATTTAAGATAAAGGAATGAGTCTTTTAAACTTTTTAACGTAAACAATTAATTCATGGCCAAGAGGACTTGTCCTAATTGCGGTAACGTGGTGGAAATAAAAGTAGTGAGAGAGGGAAACGTGATAACTAAAGTCTGTCCTAATTGCGGTTATGTTTTTATTAAATATCAAGTGAAGACAACTAGCATAGGGTAAAAAATGAAGGTAAAAATACCTCAGGAATGGTACGAAATACTGCTCAAGGCCTCAGAACAAAAAAGGATGAAGTTTTCTCAGTTTGTGGATTACATATTCAGAACTGATGAGTGTCTTAACCTACCTGAAGTCCCTACTTCTGGTAGGATGAGATCTCTAACATTATCCGTTAATGTAGACGAAAAAGAATTGGTAAGGAAAATTCATAAGTTCTTATTCTGCAGTTAGTTCAGACTGTCTTAGCGTTTCCGGACCCATCAGGAGTGCTATTATCGAAATCACGCTCCCTATGCTGAACACTATAAGTGCAGATATATATGGCGATAAAGTTTTGCTCAGAAGTGATATGTATATAGAGGAGAATCCGGCTACGATGAACGCACCGTTATACGAGAATCCGACTCCAGTAGCTCTACTTATAGTCCTGAACCTCTCTGAGAGGTAAGCTGGAGTAATGCCTGAGGGAAGGTTAACTCCAAAGCCAAAGAGTAATATCGCGTAAAGTAGAGGAAAACCCTGAATTACCCCTAAATACAGTATGGACGCTGTGACTAAAGACACTATAACTCCCAATATGCCCATAAACTTTCTCCCTATTTTGTCGGCAATAAATCCGGAGATTATCATCGATGGGATTCCTATCAGGTTCATGTATAGTGTTAGAGGGCCGTAAACTGAAGGAGGTAGTTTCATTATAGTACCTAACAATACGGGGACGAATTGTGGGCCTGCATATATCATAATCCAAAATCCTATCATAACAAATATTGTCTGAATTAACGGCTTTAGCCCGTATATAACATCCCTAGTTTTTGGCTTTTCTACTTTCATGTAGATCCTGGACTCTGACATTTTAAACCTTATTATCACTGCTAGGGCAGCTGGGATCATACCAGTTAAGAAAATTATCCTCCATCCATAAGATGTAAAGAAGGGCTTAGGTGCGAGTAGAGTAAAAAGTAAATCGACCAATACAAAACCCACCAAAGTACCGGATTGCATTATTCCCGAGAATAATCCTCTTCTCGTACTAACGCTTTCCATTGCTAATGTAAAACTACTCGATACATCACCACCTATGAATATCCCTTGAAATATTCTTAACAGCGAAAGTATAACTGGGGCTAGAATTCCTATTTGATAATATGTAGGAAGAATCCCAGTTATACCGATTGTAGCAGAATATCCTAACACTGTAAAGATTAGCATTATCTTTCTTCCCCTAAGGTCTGAAAAGAGACCAAACAAGAATCCTCCTAAAGGTCTTGATATTACGGTGAAGACTATCGGTAAAACAGCTCCTAAGAGTCCCAGTGCTGGATAAAATAATTTTTCTAAAACAGAAGCAGTTATTACTACAGCACCGAGGTCATATGAGTCCATTACCCATGAAAAATAGGCTCCCAAATAGTTTGCTTTATCTGTCATGATAGTTAATAACTCTGCTAATTTTATAAATTTTTATAAAAGTGAATATAACGTTAAACACTTAAATGAGTCTAACGTTAAATGTGGGAAACCTTTTAAACAATAGGAAGGGAAAATAGGTAGTGGATCTGCTACTATACTCTGGAATAGCATCGGTAATGGTTGTCGTGATAGTGGCGATCTTATACTTGTCAGAGAGGGTGAAAAATTACGCTGGGTTATTCCTTGTATATTTCCTTCTTGGCATGATGGCAATAATGTTTCTTAGTGCTATCTATTATTTATATTACCCCCCGTCTTTCTCACTTGCCTTAGCCTTTCTCACCAATAGTATTTATATGGTATCGTTACTAGTCCCGTTCTTTTTAGTAGCTAAAAAGCTTACTTCGAAGGAATACAGAGGTGGGCATGAGATATACATATCCGTTTTGGCAGTAATCAATGAATTCCTGATGGGTTATACTTTTAATTTAGCCTACTTAGGAAGTTCGTACTTCGAAAATACCTTGGACGTGTTTAACTATTCTGTTAACTCTTACTGGTTCTTCTATCCTATGATGGCTGAAATGTTATCCCTTTATATAATAAATTATATACGAAACGGGAACGTGAGAAAAGACCCTTCCCCTTGATAGGAATCGCTACATTCCCTCCCATCCTGCTTGCTGATCCGTTCTGGGTATACTCTACGATTATAATAACCTTAGGTCTGTGCTTGATAGGGCTTTTCAACTCTAAAGAAATGATTCTTAGGATAGTTTACCTTGTTCTAGTCTTAGGAACACTTCTTACCTTCTTCACGCCTTATCTATATGAACTTGGAATACTTTTTGGAATGGTCTTATATTATCAAAAGGTCTTAAATGAAAAAACTCAAAATGCCTTTAACGCATAAGCATTTTGGTACATTAAGTAAATTGCTACCAAAATTATTATCACGGCGAAGACTTTTCTTAACATCCCTCTTGGTAGGCTGCTGGCTATTTTCGCACCTACATACCCTCCTGCCACACCTCCAGCTAAATATAATATACTGATCACAGGATCTATTTCACCAGCTAACGCGTAAGTTAAAGCTCCAGTGACACCGAAAGTTCCTACAGATATCAGTGAAGTTCCTACAGCTTTAATCATGCATAAACCAGTACTGAAGAGTAATCCGGGGACTATTAAGAATCCTCCACCTATTCCGAAGAAACCTGAAGCAAAGCCTACAGCAAATCCGACCGGAATAATTCTAGCGAAGTTAATTCTTCTTAAAGACTCTATTAAGCCTTGCGAATTAGTGTTAG
Source organism: Stygiolobus azoricus (assembly GCF_009729035.1). NCBI lineage: Archaea > Thermoproteati > Thermoproteota > Thermoprotei > Sulfolobales > Sulfolobaceae > Stygiolobus > Stygiolobus azoricus. The sequence continues at coordinate 76,341 of NZ_CP045483.1, read as the reverse complement.
GTTCTGCTACCTTAGTACTCTTGGGTCTATCCTTTCCTTTGTAAACCATTACTGCTATTACAATCATTAAAATTCCGAATAAGAAAAGCAAGAGCCCTCCGTGAACTAACAGCCCAACTCTAGCACCGGTGTAAGTTCCTAATATTCCCGGTATTGTAAACGCTATTCCCTCTACAATCCTTACGTTTCCCTTTCTCCAGTGGATAAAAGCGTTTATATATGCGTTTAATCCTACAGCGAGTGCTGTAGTCCCAATCACCACGTGATCTATATAGTTAGAGTTCACTCCTGGTAAATACGCTAGACCTACAAAGTAGAGGAGTAGAGGTATTGCTAGTATAGAACCTCCTCCTCCTATTAGCCCTAAACTGAAGCCCACTAGAAATCCTGAGATTACCGAGAGCACGTATTGGAGTAAAGTGAGCTCAAGCATAAGTGAGTTATTATTTTTTTTAGTTAAAAAAGTTTAGTTTAAACAAAAACAACTATTCAATTGAACTTGATTAATGAAGATTGACAAAGGAGACGTGAATCAGAGATAAAGTAGTCTAAATTCAAGGTAGAGGTTGAAATATAACATTTTTAACTTTTCGTTAAGGAGGTTTAAACTAGAGTAGTTGTTGATTTTTAATAAGTTAAATTACTTTATTCTAATTATTTATTTTAGTTTCGAAATGCTTAAACAACCGTCCTCATTTTTAATACTCTTAATCCAAATAATTAGATTAAGTCTTATATACTTTATTTAAGGTAATTTGTTTTATGAAATCAAATATCTCAAAATACTATACGATAAGGAAAAGTGACTGGTGCAGTACTGGGTATGGACTATACGAGTGTGAAAGAGATAAATGCAGGCTTATAGCTTGTACTACACCATTCTCGTTATCGACTGCGATAGACTTAAGCTTTTATACAAAAATTGCTAAAAGTTAATTCCTTTTTTAAAGTTCTGACATTTTTTCAATTTATATTTAATTAAGGTAATTTTTATAATTTATATTGTAATTTAAAATTTGTTAAGCTGATTAACACTGTTTAATAAACAGTGATCAAGGACTCTCTGAAAAACGTTTATAATCCCTTTATCCTACTCATGACTATGCAGAATATAATAGTAGTAGATATGAGTCAAAAAGACTTAGAGGAAGTTAGAAATAAGTCTAAGGAGTTGCTTAAAAAATTGAAGAGAAATGAAACTCTTATTCTGATGAGTGATGTAGATATATCCTACTTGTTTAGGGGGTATGAAGTTGAGAAGGCTAAAGAAGATGGAATTTGGATAATCAGTGTTAGGAGAAACTGACCGTTCGATAAGATATAACGTTTATAACATACGTTTTCTTATGTCTCATGATGTATATCGTTAAAAATGCTAAACTTCTTGACGGTAGAAAAGTTAGCATAGGAATTGAGAACGGGATAATCACATGTGTAGGGGAATGTAGAGGAGAAGAACTCGTTGACGCTGGAGGTAAGCTAGTTATACCTCCTTACTTTAACATGCACTTCCACCTTGACAGTGTTTTCCTTCCAGTACAAAACATTAGCGGCACTCTTTGGGAGGGTATAAGGATATGGAAAGAAATTAAAGGAAAACTAACTGAAGACGATGTGATAAAGAGAGCTACGACAGCTGTGAAACTCATGGTAGCTTACGGGACTTTATGGATCAGAAGTCATGCAGACATAACGGAAAAGGAGTTTAAAATATTAAGAGCTCTATTGAAAGTAAGAGAGGAACTAAAGAAAATAGCGGACATTCAAATAACTGCTTTTCCCCAAGACGGGATATATACAGACAAGGGTAACGATGAACTGCTTTACAAAGCTGTAGAACTAGGTGCGGATAACGTAGGTTTGATCCCTCACAATGAAATAACACGAGAGGATGGAGTAAATTCAATAGATCTAGCCTTTAACATAGCTAAAGAGTTTAACAAAGATGTGGACGGTCACATTGACGAAACTGACGACCCCAACTCAAGGTATTTAGAGGTTGTGGCTAAAAAGACAATAGAGAACAATTGGTTTAACAGAGTCACTGCAGGACACGTCACAGCAATGCATAGTTGGGATAAGGCATATAGATATAGGATTTTACCCATTGTTTCAAAGGCTGGAATTACAGTAATACCGAACCCCCTTGTAAATGCTGTACTTCAGGGGAGGTTAGATGAATATCCTAAGAGAAGAGGAATGGCACCTATTAGGGAACTGCTTGATCACGGAGTGAACGTAGCTTTGGGGCATGACTGTATTATGGATCCTTGGTATCCTTTAGGAAGCGGTAATATGTTACAAGTACTGTTTATGGCAATTCATTTAGATCAACTTACAGGTTTTGACGAGTTGAGAAATTCGATAAATCTGATAACTTATAACGCAGCTAGAGCTTGGAGAACGGAATATGGTATAGAAGAAGGCAAAAAGGCGAATTTATTAGTCACTAATGCTGAAGACGAAATTGACCTCATAAGGTTCATGGAACCTCCGAGATACGTAATAAGGGAAGGAGAAGTCATAGCGAAAGATGGTAGGTACGTCCTTATAAACGGAAGATGGGAAGAAGTTAAAAGGAAACCGTGACTCAGGAAGGCCATGACTCAGGAAGGCCAGGTGAAGTCATCCAGTCTTATACTGGCGATGTCATCACTCAAGTTTACTATACTAACGGCGAAATAATTAATTTTTACTACATATACATTGGTGGTCTGTCCCCTTTGTTCATTAAGTGTAAATCTATCGGGTCTGTCAGTTTTTCAGCCAATAAGTATGCGTAACTTGTCCTGCCGAACTTTTGGGCTGTTATTTCAGTAGTAATTTTTCTCACTTCTCTTTCGTCGGCAATTCCGACTAAGTGCAAGTATTCATGGAGTATAACTACGTATAAATATTCTCTCGATTTAATGGGGTCATTTTTAACTAAGCTGAATGGTATTGAATTTAAATATATAGTATAATCATTAGCTTTAACGTAACCTAGTATTGTGGGGTTAAAGGGAATCAGCTTGACGGAAGCATTGGTTCTTTTACCTAAACGCTTGTAGACATCTTCGGCTACTTCATCTAATATAATGGAAAAAGCGTCTGGCATGGTATAAAACTCTTAAACAAAGCATAAAGATGTTTGTTCTAAATACCCGGTTTAACCGAAGTCGGTTTTCACAGTTGTAAACTCTTCAGAACAGATAACTTTAGCTATCTTTTCAGGATCCGAAAAGTACTTTATATCAACTACTGCCCTATCGTCGAAATAACGTGGATAAGCCTTCCGTAGTTCGTCCGTAGGCATATTTGCGTCTACCAGAACGAATGTGGGTTTTCCCATAGCGTAAGCCATCGCAATCTCTATTAGCGTACCTACTCCTCCGCCTAACGATACTAGGACATCTGATGAACGTACTAGCATAACCGACCTGCATCTGTATTCACACCCAGTATTTACTCTAATCACTTCTGATGGTATTTTTACGTCTTCCCTTTCCACGGGTAGAAAAATTACAACTTGTAAACCTCTTGAAATTGCCTCATCAGCAATTATCTTCATAAGTCCCCAATAACCGCCCAGCAATATTCTGGGTTTACAGGTTAACGAATCTATAAACCTTTTCACTTTCTCTTCAGCTTCTTTAGAAGGTATTGAACTGTGGGCTGCAATTCCTAATTGCATAAGTACCAAGAAGAAATAAACAAAAAACTTACATAAAAGTTAACTTTAATTTTTTTCTATTCAATTTAGTCTACTACAACTTTAGGAGTTTCTAAAATTTCAGCTTCTTTCTTCTTCCTACTGCTCATTATCTTGCTAATCGTATTGCTTTCTTGTTTTTCTTGTTGTATTACTTGTTGCATAGTGTATTCTCATCAAGAATATTTATAAACTTTTTCAATTAGGAAAGCTTACTTTTCGTTATCATTGGGTGTTTTCTCTCCACTCAAAGTAGAATAGAGAAGGTCAGGATTTAGGATCTTAGGTAAAGTTATTCTTTTCCCGTCCTTCGTGTAAATTGTTAAATCACCCATGTATATTCTTCCTTCTATTCGCCTATTCTCTATAATCACACTTCTTATATCCGTTAAGTCTAATATCTTTCTACCTAGAGCATAAAGGGATCTGTTTTCTATCTTATAAGCATAAAATAACTTGGAAGGAATAAACAAAGTTACGAGAGTTACAAAAACAATGATAAGATCAACCAGATATGACGACGTACCAAAGACTACAATTTCTAGTATTAAGATCGGTATAAAACCCGCTAATATTGACAATCTTAAGAAAGATTTACGACGATAGGAATAATAATCATCAAATATCATTTTTGATTTGTAAGAAATAGATATTGACTTTAAAAAGCATTTAGAGATAATACTATTGTTAATCCTTCAGGTTTCCCGTATCCCCCTCCACCAGGAGTCTCTATTATAACCTCATCCCCTGCTTCAAGCTCCGTAGAAAATTTACTTGGCATAACTTCTATTTTTCCATTCTCTCTCCTTATGGTTACTGCCCCAGGCTTTCCATTCTCTCCTCCATATAACCCCCAAGGGCCTATCTTAAATCTATCAGCTAGGATAGACAACTTAATTTTATCGAGGGCTATAAAACTTCTTATAATCCCATCTCCTCCCTTATACTTTCCCTTTCCTCCGTTACCTTCTCTAATCTTATATGAAGTAAAGAGGATAGGGTAGGAAGACTCCGCAACCTCAATAGGGGTATTCATAGTGTTCGTCATATTGACATGAACGGCCGAGACACCGTCGGAATTAGGTCTCGCCCCACTACCACCACCTATTGTTTCATAATAGGCCCAATATTTGCCATCATGAATGCCTCCCATCATCACGTTCATCATAGTTCCTGATCCCGCAGCTGGAATTGGTAAAAATTTTGACAAGGCTAAGAATGTAACATCTGCTATCCTTTGTGATGTTTCCACGTTACCACCACCCACAGCAGCGGGTTTTCTTGGGTTTACTAAAGAACCCTCCTCGGCCTTCACTTCTATAAACGAGTAAAAACCTTCGTTAGTAGGTATTTCCTTATTTATTGCAGACCTTATTGCAAATGACACAGAAGAATAAGTCACTCCAATCACTGCGTTAAGAGGTCCATTTATTTGTGGGTGTGTCCCTGAGAAGTCTGCAATCACCTTGTCCTCCTTTACGATTAATGAGAGCTTAATTTTGAGTAAGGAGTCCTTCCACTCTATGTAATCTTCAGCCTCATATATTCCTTCCTTCCACCTCGGTAACAACGATTTAGTGTGTTCAATACTCTTCTCCCATGCGTTAAGGACGTTCTCTAAACCATACTTATCAAAGAGCTCCTTCAGTCTTTTTACTCCCATGTTGTTTGCAGAAACTTGAGCCTTTATATCTCCCAAGGATATCTCTGGAGTCTTAAAGTTCTCTTTTATTATCTTCAAGACCTCGTCATTAAGCGGCATGGGAGGGATAACTACTCCTTCTTCATATAAGGTAGACGCATTAGGATTAATACTCCCCGGAGATGGGCCTCCTACATCAACATGGTGAGCCTTATTAACTACGTATGCGACTAAATCGCCTCTATAAAACACTGGCGTTATTATCCCTACGTCGTTTAAATGTGTGCCTGAAATATAAGGATCGTTAAATATAACAGTCTCCGAGTTAACATAAGGGAGTACGTTTTTCACTGCAACTTTAAATGAGCCCAAATGAACTGGAATGTGTTCGGCTTGGGCTACTATTCTACCCTCCTTATCCACTATTGCACAGCTATGATCCATTCTCTCCCTAATGTTCGGAGAGAGGGCAGCTCTTTTGAGGAGGACGCCCATTTCTTCCGCTATGAAAGTAGTAGCCTTATCAATTACTTCCCACTTCATGGTCAGACCCTCCTGAGTATAATAGACCCAAACTTACTAACTTCGAATTCCCACCCATCCTTTACCACTGTAGTAGAACTATACTCCTCTATTATTGCCGGTCCCTTTGCCTTAAACCCCTTGGGTAAGGTTTCCCTCTTATATACTTCAACCTCAGTCCAGTCTCCTAAATACACTTTCCTTTTACTTACTTTTACTTCACCACTAGTTTGCTCTGTGAGCTTAAGGTCGATAAGTCTTTTGACACCGAAAACCCTAACTAGGACGACTTCTATCGGATACGGTAAAGTATAACCGTATGTCGAGAGGTATTTCTCTTCGAAAGCTTTACGATAGTCTTGTCCTTTTTCTACCCTTACAGTTAGCTCCCAACCTTGTCCTTTGTACCTAGCGTCAATATACCTTATGAAGTAATCAACGTCGTGGATATTACTCTCAAGTTCTTCAAATGCCTTATCAACGTCCTCAGGAAATGCTTTTCTAGCCTCAAATCGCAGATCAGCAGTTAGTAAAGATAGTGCGCTGAATAACCCAGGATGGGGTGGGACAATTACTTCTCTAATTCCCATTTCATCAGCAAGTTCAAGAGCGAATTGGGGACCAGCTCCTCCAAACGCAAATAACGTAAAGTTCTCAGGGTCTAATCCCCTCTCTACAGTAACGAGTCTGATTGCCCTAGCCATTTCAACGCTTGCGAGTTTTATGGCTTCCTCTGCAATGTCTATTGGGTCACCTAACTTTGATAATGCAGCTTCGGCAGATTTAATGTCTAACCTCATTTCACCTGAGAGTAAGTCCCCTATTTTACCCTCAACAGCCATAGCATCTGTCAATGTGGGGTAAACGCCTCCCCTACCGTAACACACTGGACCCGGATCTGCACCAGCGCTTATTGGACCAACTCTAAGTGCACCTCCTTCATCAACCCATATTATCGTACCTCCACCTGCAGAGACTTCGGCAAGATCTACAAATGGAAATCTCACTGGATAGCCAGAACCTTTTATAATCCTCCCGTGGTGTGTCCTCCCCCCAACTTCGTATTCAGAAGTAATCTCTACTTCGCCGTTAACTATTGCCCCTGCTTTAGCCGTAGTACCGCCCATGTCGAAACTTATTACGTCTTTATATCCCAATTTCTCCGCGAATACTTTAGCACCTATTAGTCCAGCTGAGGGACCGCTTTCTATTATCTGTACTGGTCTCCTTACCGTTTCCTCTAAGGTTATCAGTCCTCCAGAACTAGACATTATGTACACCTCTTCGGCAAGACTTCGTAGTCCTTCAACATATCTCGACACTATAGGCATAAGCATTGCATTGATCACTGTCGTAGAAGTCCTTTCGTACTCCCTTTGTTCAGGTGACACTTCATGGGAGGCTACAACGTATTTAAAGAACTTAGACAAGTAGTCTTTAACCTTCTTTTCATTTTCGGGATTCTTATAAGAATGGAGGAAGGAAATAGCTACTGCCTCGTAACTTTTCTTGAGCAGTTCGTCCAAATCTTTTAAGTTAGGTTCCTTTATGACTTTACCGTCTGGAGTTGTCCTCTCGTCGACTTCATATCTTGAGTCCCTTGGAACTAGAGGTTTAGGTTTGGTAAAGTAGAGATTATAGAGTTCTGGTCTGTTTTGTCTACCGATTTCTATGATATCTCTGAAACCCTTAGTTACGACTAGGGCTGTACGCGGTAACTCTAAGTTAAGTTGTCCTAAAAGTGCGTTAGTTGCGATAGTTGTTGCGTGGAAGAGTTTAGACAATTTCTTGACTCCGAGTTGTTGTAGCCCTTTTCTGACACCTATTTCTGGTTCTTTTGGTGTTGTCAACCCCTTATAAAATCTCAAACTACCGTCGTCTTCTAGGATGATTATGTCAGTAAATGTTCCTCCGATATCAACAGCTGCTAAAGTCATAATTATGATTGAGTGATGTAGAATTATTAAACGTTAGTAGGTAAAGTATTAAAAAGATTTTACTTTTAACGCCCTTGTCTAAAACTAAGTACGGCTATGACATGAAATGTCTTATGGAGAATGTATAAATCTTGTTAAGTCATATTTTCTTTTAAGTCACTTACGAATCTCTGTCAGGGGAGGGGAAGTAACAGTGCGATCAACTAGGAAGAGTAATAGAAATAAAAAACTTTATATTCTTTGTCTAAATCGTTATTAAATCTAAAAAAGAGAGAAGATAGTTTTGATTCGAAAATTAAACTAATACTTCCGAATTTTAAACCATTTGATGACGTAATACGTATAAATGTATCAAGGTAATTATTTAAAAATAATCCGCGGATATACGGTTTTAGGAAGAGTTAAGAGGGAACTAAAGGAGAAGAGTTTAGACTATCTTAGTTTTATCCTATGAATGACTTTTCCTATTTTTTTAGGAGTAAGGGATAGATAACGCCTTATATATGAAATTCGATAGAAATTTTGATGAGAACGGAAGTTACGCTTACCTTAGATGAAGAAATCTTAAGGCAAGTTGAGCTCTACGCTTTAAGCGAAGGGTTATCATTAGATGACGCTTTCAATGTCATAATTGAGAAGCTGATATTAGATGAAATCTCAAAAGGTCATGACTTGACCTAAATTGAAAGTAATAACTCTTTTTTATTTAACTTTCCGCTCAAAAGCATTTTGCCCGGAATAGTCCTGTTTAAAACGTCTTCTACAGCTTTATTTGGGTTTAAAACGTAATTGTCGCATTCCGTAATGTCAGAAGTATTTATACACTCTTCAAAGGCTTGTTCCTGACTAATCTCGCCTAATTTGTACATAATAGCAGGGACCATAGTGTCCTTATGGGCAGTAACTAACGCAAACTCAACCTTATTACAACTACCGAAATAACAGTCTACAAGGACTTTAACGTAAGGTACATGACGGAGTAAATGAGAGTACGCTTCGTAAGTTACACTATCGTCGTTAGAGACTACGTAAAAGGACAAGACTATAGCCTTAGTTTGTGGTAGGATCTCTACTTTGTTCTTTACCTCGTTCCACAACTCTTTAGTGTATTCCGAAACGTCCTGACCTTTTAGAACCATCGTTTTTGCCCATAGTATCCTGCAATTCACCATCGTATCCATTATCTCAGAATTAACGCAGTGTATGAGATGCTTTTGTGCCTCATCGGGATACCCTGCATAAACCAAGAACTTTCCTAATGTGCTCTCATAATATTCCTTCCTTATAACTAGCCACTTATCAGTGTCAATCCCGAGATACCTAGTGTAATCCTTTACCAAAATAGGGGGATCAGAAAGGGCTTTCCTTATGCTCAGGTCTAAGTCCCTATCATATCTGGCGTTAAGTTCGTCTATTCCACCATCTATCAGAGCTACTTTGCACTGTTCTATACCTTCCATGCATATTGTAGCTATGAAAGGCTTAGCATCACTTGTAACGTCAACTAAGTAGGGGAGTATCAACGACTTTGCTATCCAATCTCCCTTATCCATTATCTTCTCTGCGTAAGGTAGTATCTTATCTCTCAAGTACAAGGACATAGTCCTCACGTAAACACCTAAAGCTCGTAAACTTTCTGTGTCGTTCGCCTTATCAGCGTAGAAACGACCCAAATACTCGTGCAAGACCTGAGCGGAGAACTCGTTCATTACGTATTTAGTAATACTGCTAAGGATCTCTTTAGAGCACACTCCCTCTCTATCTGAGGATCCGTATCTGATAGCGTCATCTGAAGTCCTCCCGCATCCCCTAAAAGGTAGCCTCAAGGTTATCCTACTAGGGTATAAAACTGCTTGTCTGATACTTAAGGGTAGTTCATGCTCGACACAGAGCTGAGGGCACTTATCGCAGAGGTAACCAGCTTTGCTAACTGTAACCGAAACTAAGAACGCTTGCCTAATGCACTCTTCATCAAAGCGCAAGATTATGTCTTGGAGTTTCAGCATTGTCTCCTCTTCCCCTAAGTCTTTCGCCATATCTTCCAAAACTTCTTCCACTAGGAGTTCAAGTTTCTGGGAGAGTATGTTTTCACCTACAATTGATCTGGGTAAGACACCCAGTTTTCCCCTGATTTTGACGAGTATAGGTTCTACGTTTAGGGACTTTATGTACTCCCTTATAATGTCCTCAGGGGACTCAAAGTTGACTTCCTTGTTCAACAGCTTTAAGTACTTCGCGCCTACAGCGTAACCATAGCTAAACTCCTTCAAACGTTTCTTAACTTCGCTACTATATTTGTTTCCTAAAATCTGATCTACAACATGTCTGAGGTCTAGCTCGATTACATCGTGATTATAAGAGGATAGAATTTCCTTGAAAGGTTCAAGGGTGTGAGTCACTATTATAACTTTCTTTCCTCCTTTGTCGAAGAACTCGAGAATATTACTAATCGCCTTTCTTTGGTCAAATACTCTATAATTTGTTAAGGTTGTACTGGGATCATAAACATCCACTACCCCTATATAATCCTTAAGCGAGATGTAATCGGAGGTGTTTACGCTCCTTAGGTCGATCCACTTTTTACCCTTTAAGAGTTGCTTTACATAAGTGGTCTTTCCTATCCCTTTCCCTCCTAAGTAAAAGGTCAGCTTTTCCCTTTCGGTCAACTTATAAGATACTACTAGTCAAAACGTAATAAGTTATGAGGACTTCTTCGGTGAGTCTTAAATTCACCCCCAAGTTAATATAAACTTCAGCCAGTACCGTGGAGAAATAAGGCTTGTGAAATTCCTTGAGGATAATAAGTTAACTGATGACTGTACTTACTTCCATGGTAGTTTGGTACTGTTTATTTAAATCCCATAATACCAACTCTTATTTCAACATTTAAGATATAAAATTCTATGTAATATGAGGTTAATTTTCTCTAATAAGCTTGGTCATTATTATTAAAAATCGGTCTTTTCCTATTTTTAAGATAAGGAAATACTTATTAATGTTCTCGTAGTATAGTTACAAGATGCTACGGGTTCTCTTTGCTCCCCTCAAAGACCTAAATGACAAGTCAGTTATTTCCGGATTTGCACAAGTTCAAGGACATCAGGAGTCTAAAGATACATCTTGAGAAGTTCGGAGTCGAAGAATGCCCGGTATGTAAGGCGAAGATCAAGGGTAAGACTTTCGGCAATTGGAAGAGACATGCTAGGATGAAAAGGGACGAAGAACATCGGAAGTTACTAGAGATGGTCAGTTAGCCAACATCAGATTATTTTTCCAAACTGGTATTGCCCGCGATAAGTCTTCTCTGTAGGTTTTTTTAGCTCCATGAAAATCACGTGATGTGTGGCCATGCCCTTTCTTAGAGAGGACTCGTAAAAGCTAGTTATTGCAACTGTGATTTTTCCTTGATAACCAGCGTCTATTACTGTAGGTGGGGCTTGAAAACCGTTTCTAGCCATGGTGCTCCTCAGTGTAAGCAATGCAGCTAAGTTATCCGGCATTCTGAATTCCTCACACGTCTCAAAAAGATACGTTTTTAACGGTTTCAATCTAGCAACTTCATTAAAGTGAAATGACATTACCTCGCTTTTCTTTTCTGGTAACTCTGCATTACCTAGCACTTCGTAGTATTTATCTCCACAAATTCTCAGATCGTAACCATTTTCCCTAACGTTTTGCTCTGAATAGTTTATGATTACTTTTCCTAATAACTCCCTTATATCTTGATGAGGGAGGATCATTTAATTAAATTGATTTTCGACAAACGGATTTAACTGTTACACTTCATTGCTGTTATTTACCCACACCTTTACTTTATACTTCCCCCTTAACTCCTGAGTAACTTCGTACTGTATTTTTAGACCGTTGCATGCCATTGTAGTCCTAATTTTATCTTCCGATAGTTCAAGGGAGGGACTAGGACAGTCTGAGGGATTTATCCCTAAACTAGATATAAAGTTCTCGACCTTGCTCTTTGCCTCTTCCACACTAGAGGAATAGAATTCAGTGTAAATCCCATTTCCGCTTACAGAAGTAATACTCAGCTTTGATAATATTAGGTACACAGTTGCTAATGATATTATAACACCTACAGCAGACATAACCACTGTAATAACCGGTAATAAATTGCCTAATATGGGTGCTCTTATCACGGAAAATGTTAAGTAAATGTAAAATGATGAAGCCAAAATTGAAGATATTGCTGTAGATATCATGCCCTTTTTGAAGTCCCTCTCTATAAACGCGTCAACAGCTCCAAATATTGCGGGACCTATGACGGGTATCCACCAAAGACCTATAGCTATCGGTATCTCATATTGAAGTTTCATGCTCAATGAGCATCTCATTCAACACTTTTAAGCGTTATTTATAAAACTAAGAAGTTAAGAGCCTTAGACTTTTTCTTACACTTAAAGATTCAATATACTCTATATTTAAATTAAGAGAATATTAGAACTTATATGAAAAAAGTTTATCTTTGCAAATAGTCCTTCACTTTAAAAACTATGCGAACTTAAAATAGGGTTCTATTCCTTCATAAGCCACGTGTTTTATTCCTCGAGGGACAATTAGTTCGATTCTCCTTAGGCTAGGTATTCTGACCCTTCTATTTTCAATTCTAGCCATTATCAGTAAAGCAAATAGAAGTGCTATAAGACCTGCATAAACAAAGGGCAGTGAGTAGCTAACTATGTAGGCTAAAGACGAGATGATGTATCCTATTGTCCACAACGAAGCTTCCATAGTAGCTACTCTAATTGCAGTCTTGAAACTTCTGGGGTTTACGCTACCGACTCCAGAGCTCAGGACAGCCTCCGATAGTCCGTAGTAAAAACCTCCTAACGCTACAAAGGAGTTTACGATCACTGTTGAAAAGATCAGCAGCGCCACAGCTAAGGAGTTATTATTTCTCCACGATATCCATGTTAACAATATGCCGACGATTTCCCCTATCTCGTACGTTAGCCAAACGGTTGATAACTCAAAGGACTTCAGCTCATATAAGAAGGGGAGGGCTAGAGATAAGGGAAGAACGGAGAAGATAAGCGGAATTAAACTTTCCTTATTTTCGGAACGTCCCTCCCCTTCAATACTAAATTTTACCCAGGTTAACGGAACTGCTGCCAGAATCATCAGTACCCCTGAAATTATGAAGGTAGCTCTGACTCCAATGTGAAGTGTTATTAATCCCCCTACAATAGGTAATATCAATGCAGGAATCATAGAAATCGCCCAAGTCTTTGAGAACTGCTCTTTCTCTGCTCTTGATAAATTGTAGTAGAAGAACGGTACGGCAATCCAATAAGTGTTGTACGTTATTAAACCTAATATTGCCATTACAGCATTATTTGACAGCCCTAGCATGATGAGACCTAGTCCAGAAATCACTATCGACATCTTAATGATGCTTTCGTCTCTAAATACTTTTAGTAGATTTATAAAGAGTATTCCAGCGATAGAACTTATTATATATGTTAAGTCTACAAGAAGAGGAGTAGATATAGAACTCTCAAGAAGAATAGTTAAGTATGGAGAAAATAGATATAGAGATACTCCCCATAAAGTCCAACTTATAGCTATATACTTCAGGAATCGCAATTCTGGTCACCTCTATAGTCTCCCTCATCTTACTTTTCCTACTATATATATAACAGGATAGTATAAATATTTTGCTCAGAGTTGGTGGTGGGAATCCTGAATCAAATTTTAAAATGTAATTTATAATATATAGCACATATCACAATTTATCTACAATTATAAATAAGTTCTAGAACTAATATACGGAAAAAATCCCAAGAGTTAAATTACTCTACTCGTACATAATCCAGATGGAGAACGCTATAATTATCGTAGTTGGGGCTGATAAACCGGGAATAGTGGCTGGGATCGCATCTAAGCTTGCGGAAAATAACGCCAACATAATAGACATTTCACAGACCGTAGTCAGAGGAATATTCGCAATGATAATGGTGGTAGACATATCGAAATGTAAAGTGTCCCTAGCGGAGTTAAGGAAGCAATTGCAAGAGAAAGGTAAGGAACTAGGAGTAGAAGTGCAAGCCTACCATGAAGAGGTCTTTAGGTATATAGAAAGGGTGTGAAGAATGCGGTACAGTGCTGATGAAATTATCGAAGTCTATAGAATGCTGAGAGAAGAAGAATTAGACATAAGGTCTGTTACATTAAGTATAAACACACTATTCGCACTTGCAGGGAACTTAGAATCAACCATAAAGAGATTGGAGACTTTAAACCAAACCTTGGAAAAGTTCTCTTATGCCGTGGATGAAGTGTCAGGGAAATACGGTATAAGAGTGGTGACTAGAAGGGTTGCTGTATCTCCTATTCAATTCTTCCTAGAAAGTTTATCAGAAGAAGAAGGAATAGAAATAGCTAAATTTTTAGATAAACTAGCCGAGATTCACAAAATAGACTATATAAGTGGTTATTCAGCCTTTGCTGATAGGGGGTTTACTAAAGGTGCTCTAAAGACCCTAAAGACCTTTGCAAAAGCCTTAAACACCACCCGCAGACTGACCGGGATGATAAACGCTGCCTCTACAATTGCCGGGATGAATATGGAGGCAATAAAACTGTATGTCAACGAAATCTTTAACATGCCACCTACCTCGTCTTCTAGGGCAAGTATAATGGCCAACGTACCGCCCGATTCGCCTTTCGTACCTTCAGCCCATCATGGTCTCGGGATGCCTGAAGCTACTATTAACATAGCAGTTAGCGGACCGGGTGTGATAGAAAGCGCAATAAGGAGGAGCAAACCCAAGACACTGGAAGAACTTCATGATGTGATCAAGAGAGCGGCCTTTAAGGTCACAAGGCTCGGCGAATTGATAGGGAAGAGGGTTGCTGAAAAGATGGGGATAAACTTTACAACAGTGGACTTGTCCTTAGCTCCTTCTCCGACGGTTGGGGACAGTGTTGCTGGTATAATAGAGGCGATGGGCATAGAGAAGATGGGAGGTCATGGATCTTTAGCTGCATTAGCAATATTGATGGATGCGGTGAAGAAGGGAGGTGCTATGGCTACCTCAGCGGTAGGAGGGCTTAGTAGTACCTTTATTCCGGTGAGCGAAGACTCAGTTATGATCGAGAGAGCACTTGAAGGGTATATAGACTTTTACACTCTCATCGCCTTATCAGCGGTTTGTAATAGCGGGATAGACATGGTGGGTGTCAGTAAGTCCCAAGGGATGGACAAGGTTATAGGTCTCATATCAGACGTTTTAGCCCTGGGTATTACACTGAACAAAATTCTGGGGGCGAGGATTATTCCAGTAGATTCCCCTCCCGGTTCCTACGTAGACCTAGGAGGACTTTTAGGTAAGGTTGTGGTAATGAAATTGAAGGATGTAGACGTTTCGGGGTTTATTTCCCACGCCGGTTACATGCCTAGCACTATTAAGAGGCTTGAGTTGGGTTAAAGATCCATCTAGACGGTTCTTTTATACCTGTCCTTGTTCTAGCTTTCGGTGACTATTATCACTATAAACTTACCTTTCATGATCTGAACATTTTTAGTCAGGAAATGAAACGTGTATCGCTATTTTACACAGTCTTGGGCTTTATACTTACCTGGTGGTGTTCAAGCCCAACCTAATACTTCCCTGATCTTTTTCTCACGTCTTTTAAGATCTGGAAACACTTTAACGAAGTATTCGAAATATTCCTTAAATATGTCGAGTTCTTCTTTGCTCACAAGGTTATACTTAACAGCTTTGTCCACGTAAACCCATGCTCTGTGATCAAACATAAGGAGCTCTAAATAATACTCCCTGTACTCGGATGTCAGTATTCCGCTCTTTAAGAGTTTTATGAAAATTTTTCCATCAAAGAGTCTCTCGAAAAATACGCTTATGTATTGTGAGATGAGATCCTTTTCTAGAAAAGGAGAAATCCTTGCAATCACTATCCACGTAGACTTAGACCTTATCTTGTTTAGGAGGACTGCGGAGTTAGAGTAAATCTCGTTTTCTGAGATAGCGCCTGATCGTACGAACTCTGGAGAGTAATACCACGTTGTTAAATTCCCCCTTTTAAGCCCGTTAATAACTATTTGTTTGATCGTTCCGTCTTTTCTACTTTTAAGCAAGAATTTCCAGAAGTATTTGGACTTTATTAAGCCAGACTTAACACGAGGATCCTCAAGCACGAGAGAAGGGATTGTAATTCCTCCTCTGTATATGACTTCCCATAACTCTTCGTGTGAAGGCAGTAATTCATACAATTTTTTCTTGTTCTCCTCTATTTTATCCCTAACCAAGTCTATGATTTCAAGAATTATTTCCCACCCCTCAGCTTGCGTAAGTATTTGACTCAATGTATTCTTACGTGAATCTATGAAGTCCCTATCGACTACGCCTTTTTTGAATGCCGATATAATTATTCTCCAAGATGACAGCTTATCTCCTAAATACAGTTCCTTATCTAAGTTTTCTAAAAGAGCTCGTACGTCTCTGATACAAGGTAATAACTTGTCTAGGACTTTAGAATATTTATGGAAAAACCTGGGGTTTTTAACATAATCATCGACCTTATCGCACGATGTAGTAATTATAAGGTTAACTGTGTCCTCATCGGGGTAATATTTCAGAATCTCATCAAGCGGTAAGCCCATAATAGATTTTCTTGTGAGGAAGTTAAATCCGTAAATTATAAACAAAAAAGAAGATGAGATTAAAAAATCAGAAAGTTAATACAGTATACCCATTGTCAGCGAATTTAACTATTACGTCGGCTCCTCTCGATATTTCATTAACGTATACTAAGTCTTCTTTACTCACGCTATAATTCTTCATAGCCATTTCGCATGCGTAAACGGTTATGTTCATTTTCTTTAAATTTTCAGAGGCCTTTGAAACTATTTCTGATATGTTGTTCTTCTTTGATAGGGCTGTAATCCCGGGGCCTAGGAACACCATTTTGACGTCTTGTGCTCCCATCATTTTTAGCCCTTGAGCTACGTTAACCGCAGTATTTACGTTAAGTTGGTCTTGGGACTTGACTACTATGAGGAATTTTGCCATAGAGGAATTTTAAGTTTAAACTTTTTTAAGTTTATTTTTTAATAAGAAAAGCTCTGAAAACATTTAAAACTCTGTTGAAAAGTACCCGAGATGAACCGTACCTACGTAAGATGTATGTGTATAAAATCAACGCTACTAGGTATACTATGGCTATACCATAAGATAAATAGAGCTTCGGTGTAAGCGAGTTATATATAGTCACTTTTCCGTTATCACTCACGTTATACATAATGAACCCAAGCATATTATAGCCTGTTTTTCCCTGAATCTTCCAATAGGGAGAATAAGCAAATGTCAGAAGTATATGTCTGGAGTTACTCACGTTGAAAGTAATTTGATAACCGTTAAAGGTAAATTTAACCGGTTTTAGAATAGAGCTCAAATTCTCACTAAGAGTTATGTTACTGCTGTTAGTCTCGTATACATAGGACGTATTTAAGTTAACTTTGTATATTAAGAAAGGTGAGTAATTTTCGACTAAATCTACTATACCAAACTTTTGTAGAATCTCTAATGACGCAGTGTAGTTTTGAGGAGGGAGATAAATTAAGTCCACGATTCCAACGTTCTGCGCATCTTCCTCGACCACGATATATTTCACGTTGAATAACATAAGGAGGTTTTTAATGGACTGTAAGGTAGTGCTAACGTTATTCTCCCCTCGAATAATGTAGATTAGATAGTTCAATTTAGTTGTAAGTTCCATAAAATATCCTCCTGAATAGGTACCGCCTGCAAGCAAGGGTTTTTTGAGAAAGTATAAGAATATGTTATTACCGTAATACCAACTCGTCCCGTACCAACCGCAAACAGGAAACGGCAAAAGTATTACTGTAAAGTCCCCCTCTTGTTCATTAAGGTAAGTAATTGTCTTTATGAACTGTTGTGGTATACTAATCCTACCAGTGTTATAAGATATTATAACTGGGTAAGGGATTACTAAACTCAGGACTAGGAACAACATAAGAGAGGTAATTAAACCGGCTTTGAACTTAAGTAACTCTTCAAGGAAAGCAGAAATTAACAGTGCATAAGGTAGTGTAATTATTGGTGACAGAAAGAGCGGTGCGTCTCTAAAAGGGGCAAACAAACCGCTGTGCAGTATACCGTATTCTATTAAAGGTCTAAATGGGGTAGTATAAGAGGAAAGTAGACCAACCCCTAGTATCCAAATGAAGTAGAAAAACGCTATATCCTTCCTCTTTTTCAGAAGGGGTATTGTTAAAACGGGAGGAATAATTAGTGACAACAGTAAAACGTAATTTGGGATATAAGTAATGCTTACAGCCCCCAGACTCCTTATTGTAAGGCTAAGAGGGGTGTACGTCTGAAGGTCAGTATATATAGACAAGGAAGTGTTTGCTATTCCACTAAAATATGATACTGTAGGTGCTACAGCTAAGTAAAGCCAGTAGAGTTGACCAAGGATCATTGACAGGATTGAGGCTATTACGACGTTGAACTTCCTTATAAAGTACACAAGTATTATTATCAGATATACAAATTCGAACGGGATCACGTCACCAGATGCGGTAAGGCTTATGAATGCTATTAGTGAGAATGTGAGAAAGTATTTGTAAAATGGAATCTTACCCTTGGAGTAAGCTACCACGAAATAAGTAAGTACTGGTAACGAAAAATAAGTAAAGAGATCATTGAAAAAAATAGAAGAGGAAACGGCTCCTGAGGAGAAGAGGTACCAAGAGGATGGAAAGATCATAGAACCCAGTAATGACGCTATTTTGGAAAAGTAGATCTGGGCTAGTTTGAAAGTAAACACGGTCCCGATATACATGAGCACTAGGGTAAATACCTCTTCGCCGTAGGAACCAAAGACCTCAAAAGGTACTGTGATCCAAGTTACCCATAAGTTTGGAGTGACTACTGGGACGAAGCCGTAAGGGTAGTTAGTGTAGGGTACTACATCGCCCCATTCTAGGTAGTTGAACGTGATGTGTGGATAGATAATAAAACTTTGATCCCCAGCGTAAATTACATGTCCTTTAAAAAGGATGTATGATAATAATAGATCCCAGAAGAAGAGGATTAAGTAATAAGTGTCAATTTTAACCTTCTGGACTTTAGTAATATCCACACATAAGTCTTGACTTCAACTACGTAATAAAATTATTACCACTTACCCTTTACGGTCTTAGTAACTCGAGAATTTTAGATTGTATGTATAAGAACGGTCTAGTATAAATAACATTTCGAAAAGGCGAGTAGTAAACTCTAAGCTTAATGAGGGACAGAAACATCAATATGATGACTTTTAATAACGACTTAGATATCTTACTGTTAATATCGTCATGTATGTACTCGGCTGTTATTTGAACTATCTTAAACCCCCTTCTCTTAAAGGCATAGATCAAGTTAATATCGAATAAAAAGTCGTTAATAATTAGTTCGTCCAAAACTTTTAATGCACTATCTCTCCTTACTAGTTTCATCCCGGCCTGGAAGTCCTTAATTTCCCGGAGAGAGGGGAAGAACAACTTCACTAAGAATTTGAAACCACCGTGAAGGAACCTCCTTAGTTTCGTTTGGTTTTTAAACACTCTGTTTATTATCACAAGGTCTGCGTTGACTTTGGTCATTTCATCTATTTTAGACAAAGGGACTGGTATGTCGGCATCTATAAGCAGAACTTTTTCTGTGCTCGAGAGTTGTATCCCCTTCTTTAAGGATCCCCCTTTGCCTAACCTTATCCTATTTATTTCTATGGCGGCATTTCTATATCTCTTAACGATCTCTGGTGTCTTATCGTTACCTTCAAATATCACTATGATCTGGGAGTTAGGGAATCTCGACGTAAGTTCTTTTAGCGCTTTATCTATTCTCTTCTCCTCATTGTATGCTGGAATTATTATGGAGATCATGATAGTATTGATTAAACAATATTATCACAATCTATATAAGAATTTCTGATTCTCTTTGAGTTTGGTTCAGTTAAGTTTATACCTCTATCTTAAGCTTATTAGTAATACATTTGCTATATTTCAATATGAATTATAAGTAAGCATAAACAGAGCTTAACATAAGAAATAATCGTGTTTATATATTTTAAACGTTAAAAAGAAAGTACTTATAGCGACTTATTCAAAAGTTATTTCATATAGATTAATATAGTAAGTTAGACGCTTTAATTCATAATATGAGTAAAAATTTAAGGGTACATAAACCTTACGTCATCTACGAGGAGAAGGATCATAAGTTTGTTTGGCTAGGTTTAGATGAATCGGAATTCGAGAAAGGTATTCTCACTAACCAGTACTTAATTGTAGATGGGGATCAGGGAGCATTATTAGATCCTGGAGGCTACTTCGTGTTCGAAAGGGTGTTCCAAAATGTTAGTGAGTTTGTGAAACCAGAGAATATAAAGTATATACTGTTCTCCCATCAAGATCCGGACGTGATAGGTTCTCTCAACCTCTGGATGGATATGGCTCCTAACGCTACTATATACGTATCGGCTTTGTGGGAGAGATTCTTACCTCATCTGGGGGTAGATGTAAAGGGCAGGATAGTTGTTATACCAGATGAGGGAACGAGTATTAAGTTAGGCAACTCAGAAATTAGAGCTATTCCAGCCCACTTTATCCACTCACCTGGAAATTTTCACTATTATGATGTGAAGTCTAAAGTCTACTTTTCAGGAGATCTCGGTGCAGCTGCGTTCCCCGAAGGTAAGTGGTACCTTATAGTTCAGAATTTTGAAGAACATGTGAAATATATGGAGGGATTTCATAGGAGATATTTAGCACATAAGAAAGCATTAGACCACCTTATCGGAATTATGGAGAAACTTGATATAGAAGTCATAGCACCGCAACACGGTGCTATTTTTGAAGGTGAAAACGTGAAGAAGTTTATCAATTGGTTAAAATCACTTGATAAAGTAGGAGTAGACTACCTTTGGAGTTAAGGTAAAAAGATATATCGAAACTTTTTTATATTGACACTCAGACTCCATTTTTATGGACATCAGATCTAGGACTCTTCTTATTCTATCAGCTATGCTTTTAATTGTTAATTACGTCGAGACGATGGTAATACCAGCATTACCCACTATTGAACAAGATTTCTCTATCTCCACTACTCTGGCAGGCTGGATAACCTCTGCTTATATGATTGTTGCCGCAGCCACTTCTCCCTTAATGGGTAAGTTAGCCGATACTTATGGGAAGAAGAAAATGTATATAATAGCAATAGGTTTCTACATAGTTGCTGTTTTTATTGCAGGGTTTTCGCCTAATATTTGGGTTCTTATAGGGGCTAGGGCTATACAAGGTGTAGGATTTTCCATGTTCCCCATTGCCATAGCAATAGTGACTGATTTATTCCCTAAAGAAAAGGTAGCATTCGCACAATCTATTCTAAGTGCAACTATTGGTATAGGACCTGCCCTAGGTCTCCTAATAGGGTCTTATGTGGTAGAGGATCTTGGTTGGCCTTATGCTTTCCACACAGCGGCTATTTTGTCACTGATAATCTTCGTAATATCATTAAAGTACTTGCCTCATACCGGGAATAGAATTAAAGAAGCAGTTGATTATGTAGGAGCATCTCTAATAGGACTTGGGACGGTAATGTTACTCGTATACATAACGGAGATACCTACATTGGGATGGGAAAATCCTGAAAACTTGATACTTCTTCTATTATCATTCGTATTCTATACGACTTTTATTCTTTACGAAATGAGAGCTAAAGAACCGTTACTCAAACTGGACTTATTTACGATAAGGAATTTCGCTGTAGCTAACATTGTGGGATTAATATCCGGTGTGGGTATGTTCACTGTGTTTATATTTCTTGTTTATTATGCACAACTTCCCCAACCTAACGGTCTAGGTCTTTCAATAATACAGTCAGGTCTATTGATGTCTCCGGTAGCGTTAGGTATGGTTATATTCGGACCTATTTTCGGCAGGATGATGCCTAAAATAGGTCCTAAACCTCTATTGGTCACAGGTAGTTTGCTCACAATGATAGCTTACATCTTGCTAATGACTTATAGGGCTACGCCACAAGAAGTTTTACTTGACGGCTTCTTATCATCTTTAGGACTTGTAGCGGTAATACTCCCACTAGTAAATATGGTAGCTTTATCACTACCTGACCAGTATAGAACTACTGGAATGGGCATGAACACTCTACTAAGGACGATAGGAGGAGCAGCAGGTCCCGTCGTCGCTACTAGTCTAATGCAATCATATCAAGTCCCTATAATTTTCATGATTAATAATCACATACTAGTAATGGGATATGTACCATCATCTACCGCATTTAATTACATTGCCTTATTCGGTTTCACGATGATGTTGCTTACATTGTTGGGTTCTATGTTCACTAAAAACTACAAGTTCGTTGTGGAGAGAAGGGAAAAAGTAAAGCCCTTAGCTACCTGAAGTTTTTTATCCAACTTTTATTTTATATTTCCTTGTTATTTCCTCAGTTGTTAGCCAAACAAGGAATGCAATATATGGATAATATATTAAATATTCTGGGTAACTTCTGGTAAAAGTCAATATCACGTATATGGGAATCATTAAGCTGACCTCCTCTAACCTCTTCCTAAAAATGTAGGTGAATATTAACGTTATAGCCAACGTAATGTAAGGTATAGGCTTGAATAGAGGTAAAGGCCAGATCGTATGAAAGACGAAAATACCTATTATTGTAACTATACCTATGCCAACCATTGGTAATTTAGCAAGGACTGGAAATAACATGAGATAGAGTGACTTAGGATAGGTTATAACGAAAGGTAAGAGTATTAATGTCGAGATAGCTATTGAAGTAATTAGAAAGCGCTTTACGTAGTTCCTGCCGAATTTAGTGTTTAAGTAGATGAGCAGGTAAGGAAAGAGTAGTATAGCTTGGGGAATTGAATCTACAGCCATCCCAGTAAACAATCCGAAAATTAAAGGGGACTCGTAGAATGTCAAGCCCAGAATTATTAAAACTATCCACGAATTGGAGTCCACTAGAAACACGAATCCGTAAGATGAGACGAAATATCCTGACATTAGGATTAAAGTTAAGATTAATGCTTTCTCCCAATCTCCTCTCCTCACGAACTTTAAGAAAATTAAGGAAACAGCAATTACGTAAAGTAAGAGTTCCCACAAGCTTATAGGTATATTAAATAGATGGGCTGGAACTAGGAATAACGCAGTTACCGGAGGGTAATCATAAAAAGTTACGTTTTGGGTGGGTAGGCCATAATAATAGTAAGTCCCATTAGGTGTATAATAGGGTGTAAAAACCTTAGATGCATGTAATTGTGAAATGTTAATAACATCGTTGTTAGAGTATTGAAATACTTCATAAAGTGAACCGAAATAAGGTAAGGAATTCATTTCTTGTGAATAATTACAAATGTAAGGATTTACACCGTTTATTATACTTTGAGAAGCCAGATCAGGGAGTAGCATTGCGTCCCCCATGTAGCCGTGCCCCATTACTATGAAATTCGTACCGTGAAGTTCAGAAGGTATGAGTAATAGGACTAAAGTTGATAAGGAGAGGATGATTACGAACAGCAAATACGGAGAGATCTTGAAAATTAGGTTTCGGAAGTATACCACTAAAGGACTGCTAATGAATAAGGCAAAAAGAGCAAAAGCAATTTGTATATTAGAGATTAATCCAAAGGTGTAGACTCCGTACATGTATACTATAGATAATAACCCTAAGATGACAGAGTAGGCAGAGATTCTTGTTAAAGCTAACTCCGGTAAGTCCAGTGATAGCTCTCCTCTCTCCACAATGAATACGTAAGCTAATAATATCAACGGCAAGAAGTACATATAATAAGACGGTAAAGGTCTATAATAAAAGAAAAATGATATTATAGGAAAGACCAGAATGGCGTATCTCAGCGTATTATAATACCTTAAGGATAAGATCAAGCCGATAACTAAAGTTATGATTAAACCGACGAAAGACCATGCCTTTGTAACGTCTATCCCTAAATAGGACAAAGAAATTAGTCCAGGACCTCCGTCATAAGGCCTAAAATTTGCTATGAAAGGGAGTAAGTTATCCCTCCAGAATGCCTGAGGATTAAGTAGGATAAAAGGAAGATCTAAGACTACGGCGGTGATTAAACCATATTTCAGCACACTTTTTACGTTATATCCCTCCTTCCAGAGCAAAATGAGGTAAAATATGGTGAAAATCAACACGTAAAGCCTATAAGTTGATGCCCAAGCAAGCATGATCCCAGAGAGTAAGGGGTTTTCCGGAAAGAGAATTGCCACGATAAATGGTACTATCCAGCCTGGAGTATTCCTATATAATAGAAGAGGAGCGAAATACGTGAACATAAACGATGAGATTAGTAACGAGAAGAGAATCTTGTTTTTTCCTTTCAGTTTATGGAAAATTAAAGCAGAACTAAGGGCTAGGATACCTGAATTATACACGTTCGCCGGAATACTGAAGGCTACGGCAGGTAGGTAATATAGAGCGGCTGAAGGGAGGTAATCAAAACAGTGGACAAAACCGATTATATTAGAAGGTGTATAATTACTAGTCCCTTGTTTAAAGATCCACGTGTACTGTTGAGGGGCTAAAGATGAAAGCATCTGTGCTTCATAATCTTGTGTATATGGATTATGACCCTCGAGTAATGACTTAGCTGCAAGTAACTGTATCATCTGTGCGTCTGTAGGAGAGGGTAGTTCTAACATAATTTTTTCCGGTGTAAAGCCAAAAGCGAATCTGACTACTAACAAGCTTATGAGAATAAATAAGAAAGTAACGAGTACGGAAAGTTTAAACACGCTCTCTTTAGGCCTTAAGGACAAGAAAATTAAGGCTATGCTAATAATGAATGCTAGTATCGAGAATACTACTGAAGGCATGAACGGGAAGTACCAATATAATGGCCAACCATTGTAATTTCCTACGTAAACATACGTTCCTACGTTGTAGTAAATGATTACACTTAGCGCCATCATTCCTAGAGAGAGAAATATCATAAAAGTTATCATAGCCTTATTATTCAATCCGGCTCATGAATCGTTGATAGTATTATACTATATATGATTTTTCCAATACTCTCTAGTTATAATATTATGAAATTTTAAGCAAAAATTAGGATAAATTTATAGATTAAGAACAAAAATTAATTTTTGCTTATAAGCAAG
Organism: Stygiolobus azoricus; assembly: GCF_009729035.1. Taxonomy (NCBI): domain Archaea; kingdom Thermoproteati; phylum Thermoproteota; class Thermoprotei; order Sulfolobales; family Sulfolobaceae; genus Stygiolobus; species Stygiolobus azoricus. Next base: position 51,346 of record NZ_CP045483.1, on the reverse strand, counting down.
TTTAAAAGTTTAATAGTTCGTATCCCTGATAATTTGAATAATATGCATTTATTTCAATGGTTTTTGTATTATTTATATTTATATAGAGAAAATTATATGGGGCATACACGTATACAATCTCTGACCCTCCCTTCTTCAAAATAGTTGAATTAGAACACCATAAAAGTCCGTTGGCAGATATTGTAGGAGAGTCTTGGAGTATCCTGAAGTGGGGTAGGATTAATCCATTACCGTAGAATGATACGTTTAAAAGGAACGCAAACACGTAACCATCTTTCTCGAAAACTTTGATGACTTTCATGTGAATTGAATTTTGGTAATAAAGAAAATTAAAATGGAAATAGATACCTAATGTGAGAAGAATTAAAATTGTCAAAGCAAAGAGTACTCTTCTGACTTTCTTCGTATTTAAGGAAAGGAGTTTGTTATTTTCGAAGGAGTTTACATAAGAAAATAATGGCCAATACATTAAGTAATTCCATAAGACCCTATAAAAGAACAAGAATGACAAATATACTACACCGTACCATCTTTTATGAGTCAATAACCCAACAACTAGTATCAGAATTGAGGCAATTGCGAAAAAAGTCGGGTACAGGTAATATAACCCAGTTATAGAAATTACGTCTATTCCGTAGCCGATTTGTATCAATCCTCCCTTTAGGGGGGTCAGCAAGTCATTCAAGAATAAAAATGGAGACAGGTAAATGAAATATGCATTAATTAATAGAAAAGTAACTCCTGCGAACAATAAGAATTTAATCCTGTCTTTACCTAGATGTAACAAGTAAAATGGAAGTATGATTAATGGATCTTGCTTATACGAAATTGATAACCCGTAAAGAACTCCTTTCAACTTCACGTTTTTCACAGTCATAGATAATAGCACAAAAAATACCCAGATAATATCATCCACTCCACCTAGAGAATAAAAAAGATAGTTATAATTTAGTAAATATATAGATATGAAAAGTAAAAAAGTTAGTTCATCGGTATTTAAATACATTAAAACTCCTGTTAACAAGTAAAAAATGAGAATTTCATAATTTGGTGATATATTTAGTATAACTGTCGGAATCTCTATGAGGAAGAAAAGTGAAGGGTAATTTAGATTTGTGACAAAACCTCCTGTAGTATAAGGGGTTCCAATTAAATATTTGGCATAGGTTAAATTATAGAATGAATAAACATCAGAAGTCAGAGAGTAATTATAAGGGTTTAGATGATGAATAAACAAATAAGCAGAATAGTAACCTATCATAATTTCGTCAGTACCAAAAAAGGTTCTATCAGGTAAAAATAGGAGGGAGATTCCGAATAATAGAATGAGGGTTATTTTTTTCAATAACTTGTAATGAAAACCTATGAGCAAAGGTATGTAAAGAATGAGGAACACTACATTTCTAGTTATTGCAAAATATACTACGGGAACTGCAAATAATTCAGAAAGGGCTATATAATATGCTCTCTTATTATCAATTTTAAGATTACTAATAAGGAGTACACCGCTTAAGAATAGTAGTATGAGTGCTGGAATCGTATAGTAATACTCAAGGTATGCGTTACTTCCGTCAAATTCCATCGCGATGAATAGGAGTAATTGTGAAATATTGGCTATCGCTGGTTCTTTTTTTACAATCTCCACGTATCGAATTTTATGCTAGTCAGATATATCTTTAATCGGTAATAGAAAGATAAAGCGTAACTGTATATTTAAACATGGTTTACAATTTTTATAATTCTAAAAATAAAATACTTCAATAAATAAAGGCATAACCATGCAAAAATGGATTCACTCAACAATCGGTCTTCGCATGGGCTGGTAATGTATACGATCTCCTGATAATCACTTACGTTTACACGGACTTATCCACATGCCTTGGAGTTAATACTGAGACAAGTACTTTACTATTTGCCTTAAGTCTGATATTCAGGGTAATTGGCGGTTACGTTTTCGGTAGGATAGCCGATATGAGGGCTGAATCCTTTTTCGTAATAATAGAAATCTTTTATGTTCGTTTATCCTGAATTAATTTGAACGAGATGCCCAAACCCAGTTGGGCGATGTTGGAACTGCACCAAGCCTTGCAGGCTTACACGGAGATGTGAGCAAATGCCTTTTGGCTCGAAGGAGTCCCATGACCCACCTACTGTTAAGCTTGGTAGGTGGTTGAGGGCTGAGTCCCTACACTTGATACATAAAATGAATAAAATGAAAGTGTAGGGACAAACGGATGATAATGGGGTATGCATCTTTATTAATCGTTTTCCTTAATTAGATGGCATCAAGCTGGTAATAAGGTGAAGTCTAACTTATAAACTATTCATGCTTAACCAATTTTTTCATGATAGGAAAAGTAATTGGAATAACCTTAGTTATTTTAACCTCGCTAACAGCTTTTGGTATATACTTTCATTTCATAAAAGTAATTGGAGATAAACTAGTCATATCACTACCCTCAAAGGTGTCTACGTATATGACAATTATTAACAATTTAACTGAAGTCAGGTATTCTCACTTCCTCGAGAAGAGTTTCACTCTCTTACTATATTCGAACTCTTCCAATTTCACATACGTATACAAAGTAAACCCGTTATCAGGAGTGTATAACGTAGAAATCCACTCATACTCTCAAGGGCCTTTCTCTATTGAAATAATAAACATAAGTGATGGAAATGTAATCTACAACAAGACGGGAGTAAAGCTTTCGGACTTTAAAGCATACAACATCTCATCACCGTTAGAAGTTAAAATATTTAACATCTCCTCAGAGCTAGACCTAAACGTTACAATGTATTCTTATACAAGTTAGGTATTTATCCCTTATCTTCGCAATCTAAATTATGAAGGCAGTGCGTTTTTATGACGCTCATTGCCATTACTCCTACCTTAAGAAAAAGTATGAAGGATTTATGATTGCAGCAGTATCCATGGATTATGCCTCTTCTGTTGAAACGTTGTCGTTAAAGTCAGAAAACGTACTCACTGGAGTGGGTATCCATCCTTGGAAAGTTCATGAAGAAAAGTTAGAGAAAATCGAAGAATTAATAGATAAAGCGGATTTTATAGGAGAGGTAGGGTTGGATTACAGATTTGCGAAAGCAAGTAAGGAGTTACAGCTCTCCTATTTTACTTTCTTTGTGAGAAAGGCAGCTGAGAGTGATAAGTTGATTAATGTTCATGCTTTAGACGCGTGGAGGGAAGCATTCAACGTAGTAATTAATGGAGGCGTTAAGAGGGCAATATTCCACTGGTATTCAGGACCAGAGGACTTACTGAAAGACATTGAAGGTGCTGGTTTTTACTTAACCGTTAACCCTTCGGTGACGTTTCAACAGAAGCACAGAAGGCTTATCGAAAAAGCTCCAGTGGAGATCCTACTAACGGAAAGCGATGGTGGTTATGAATATAAGGGAAAGCTCCTAGAGCCTACTGATATAATTAGCACTATCCAATTCGTGGCACAGCTTAAGGATATAGATGTAGAGGAGTTATCAAAAATTATACAGAATAACTTTAGGAATGCGTTTAACTTGAAAATTTAGGTAAAAGTTTTTCATCTTAACCTTTAAAGTATCAGTGTGGAAGAACGGAAAATAGCGATCGTTACGGGAGCAAGTAAGGGAATAGGTAAGGCTACTGTAATTAAACTAAAACAACTAGGTTATACTGTTATCTCCATATCTAGAAGTCAACCAGATGTGGGTGATGTGAAATACCAAATAGATGTGAGCAATAAGGATGAAGACTTTAGGGTCGTCAAAGAAGTAAAGGAGAAGTTCGGGAAAATAGACGTTTTAGTAAACAATGCTGGTTTTGGGGTTTATGGTTCTTTCTTGGAGACCTCTTTAGAGGAAGAGGAATATATGGTCAGAACATTATTTCTTGCCCCTATTTATTTTACAAAGGCAGTTCTACCGGATATGGTTAAGAGAAGAGAAGGAGCAATCGTAAATATAGTATCAGAGGCTGCTTACGTTGCCTCTCCTAAACTCATAGTTTATTCCGCATCAAAAGCGGCTCTAGCCCATTTCACTAATGCCTTATGGGCTGAAATGAGGAAGTATAACGTTAAGGTAAGTGGTGTTTATCCTGGGCCAGTAAAAACGAATTTCACTTCACACCCTTCGTTTAAAAATGCTAAGAACACAATATTCGATAAATATGCAGTTGAACCGGAAAAAGTAGCAAATGCTGTTGTTAAAGCTATTAGATCTGGAAAGAGGGAAATATATGTCTCTTCTAGATTAATAATAGATCCATATTTCTTAAAATTAGCAATGGCAATGCAGAATTTAACTTACTATATCATTTCTAAAATCTTTTAAGCTTAAGTAAGACCTAAATTCTCTTTATTATATGTTTTAACTCAGGAATTTACGGGTGATTTTATTATTAGCATGATAATATATAATGAGTAATGCGGAAACGACCAGTAACCTTTCTTTTAATTCTCTCACTGTTGATACCAATAATATCTATGACTATTATAACCCATTCTGACGTGGGCTTTAGGTGCCAAGACCTCCCTAGCTTGCCTATTGCAGTTCAAGATCCGGCTGTGGTTTACTTCAACAATTCAATATATGTTATAGGAGGAATGACACAAGGTCCCTCATACTCTTCAGCGGTATTTATTTACTCACACGGGAGGTGGACTCAAGGACCTAGTCTACCTTTCCCTTTAATAGGTGCTAGGGCTGTAGTATATAATGGAAGTATTTATGTAGTGGGAGGGCTTAACATATCTGGGATATTCGGGGGCATATTGAAACTTCAGGGAGATCAGTGGGTAATAGTCTCTAACTCTATGCCACGGCCCGTTTACGACGAGGGAGTGATCGTTTACGATAATCAGCTCTATGTAGTAGGTGGAGCTAATTTCACTGGACTTAGTTTGTCTCCACCCTCAAATCTTATTCAAGTCTACTCGTTTTCAGATGGAAGTTGGAGAATAATAGGAAAGACTCCCCAGCCCCTCTCTAACTTTGGTTATTTCTTCAACGGGTCAGTGTTATTCGTAGTAGGAGGATATGTTGGATATGCCTCAACTACTGCATCAGTTTACGAGTATTTCCCCTTCAATAATTCGTGGGTACAATTACCCTCATTAGCTTCAGGTATTGAGGAAGAGGCTGTAGGTTATTACGAAGGCACGTTATTTTTTGTAGGAGGTTATTATTTTAACTACGGCATTATACAGCCTGGCGTTATTGCATATTTGTACAATAATACATGGCATTATACAACATATACTGAAAATGTTCCTACTGAGGATAGTGGTTACGTACAAGTAGGCAATACGTTGTATATAGTAGGAGGAGCTTTATTACCACCACAAATACCTACAGACGCGTTCCAGTCTGTGGAAATTCTATTACCACCACCAGCCCCTAAAATAGTGTATTATGCAGCAGGAAACGAAACTGCAACGATCGTGTGGTCTGACAACGACTCTATTGGTTACTACATAAATTATTGGAGTAGCAACGGTCAGAAGGGGTCTATTATGACCTATTCTACTTCTTATACTTTCACTAACCTAACTAACGGGGTAAAGTACTATTTCCAAATAATCCCTTTCAACCAACAAGGTAACGGTACATCCTCACAGATAGTAGTCTTAACCCCATTTTCCGTTCCTAACCCTCCGATAATTCACATAAAGTTAGGAGATAGAAACGCTACGGTATCATGGAAAACAACTTTTAACGGTGGCTTCCCTATCCTCGGATATTATCTTTTCCTGGAGGGTGGCAATATTACGTTTGCTAAAAACTTAGGGAATATAACGTCTTATATTTTCACTAACTTAACCCCAAGCGTAGTTTACAAAGTTGGGGTTATAGCCTATAATCAGATAGGGAACAGTAGTGAAGCAGAGGTAGAATTTGTCGCTGTCGAGAAGGCTTCGGTGATTTTCGTTGTTAGTAAATTAGCTGAAGGTTTATTGGTATCATGGAACTCAACTCAACCCTCAAAGTTCATCCTTATTGTGACCTCTGGAACTAAAGTCGTTGCAAACCTTACGTTAACTAATTACTCAGTATTACTTAAAATACCTTTCGGAATTTATAACATAACTTTAGAAGCTATAAATCAAGCCGGTGTCACTACAACGAGTGCAATGGTCTCTTATTACATAAAACCCGAAGTACCAGACGTTGTAGTGAATATCGTAAATAATTACATAAACGCCAGCTGGCCGCCTTCACCATACGCTCAATACTATTTGGTCTATGTCAACAACACTCTTGTAGCAAATACCACGAAAACGTCAGTATTAATACCGTTAAGTGACGGATATTTAGTAATCAAAATAATCGCCGCTAATGCAGGAGAAGAGTCTACTCCTTACGTCGAAAAGATAGCCTATTATTCAAGTATGTCTCAAATTGATGCCACATCGACCTACGTTAATAGTAACTTCACGTTGATTCGAAGTATAACACCACCTACCACGTCAATAACGGATGTAAGTATAAACATAACAACGGCAATAGTTGTCATAAGTTTATTCTTATTATCTTTGGTAATTGTACTTGTTATATTAGAAAAGACCAAATGATAAAAAGTGATAATCTCACCTAAATCAGTGTTGCATATTTTAACGCCTATTATTGCGTGAGTTGAAATATGATAAAAATAACAGCCTCAAAGTGGGGCCGCCGGGATTTGAACCCGGGACCACCAGCGTACTGGTGGTTGGGGTTTTAACCCCAGGCTGGCATCCTAGTCCAAGCTAGACTACGGCCCCACAATGTATGTTATAGTTCTGAGTACTAAAAATTTGACTATTTCTCATATTTAAATGAATACTTTTATAATACGAATACTTTCGGTTTACTCTCCCCAAGTTAGTTATTTTATTACAGAGAGAGATTGTACGAAAAATTCTAAAGTAAGACATGGCGTTTCGAATATATTAATAGACCACTAAGGGAAATACCGGTGACTAAAAATTCCGGTAAAGTACACATGTAAGAACTGTGGGTATACTTTGTATAAATTTGAAAAGGTAGGACAAGACTTTTACGGAGTTAGAACCCCATCAGAAATAAAGCTGATATATGGCGGAAAATGTCCCAAGTGTGGTCATGAGATCTCAGCGCCAGCTCTAGAAGATATAACGATAAGATCTAGGAAAAAGCTTCCAGCAATTCTTTAACTATTTGATCGAAAGGTACCCCTTTTGAGTATTTACGTGCTAGATCAACTCTTTTTAACCACGATAATATCGAGGTGACATTTTTTGGGTTCTCTTTGATTGTCGCGTCATCGTAATCAATAACGTAAACTCTGTCACTAACTAAAACGTTCTTGTATGGTCTCACCAATTCTCCATGCTCTATCTTCTTATCCTCGAGGATTTTAGCTGCTTCTAGGAGCTTTACGATCACTTCTACCTTCTCGTTGTGTTCTAAGTGCCTACCGTCAATGTAATCCATAACGATGAAGTTATTACCGTAATAATGTACTTTAGGAGCTACTGGGTAAGCTAACTCCTGAATCCTACCTTCGATTTTAAGGCTTTCCTTCGGCGAGTCAGCCCTCCTTATTTTCACTACCTTGCCTCCTCCTATATAGACAACAGTTCCGGTCTTTCCCTTACCGATAATCTTGTACTTACCTAACTGAACGTTACCGAAAGAGAACACCTCAGTTATACCGTATTCTTTTAGCTCCGTCTCTATCCTCTCATCGTAAAAAGGGTAGATTATTTCCCTTACTTTAACCACGGTGGCGTCTTTCTCAGGAAACGGTGTAACCACGGGTCGTCCTTCACCTCCTTAAGGGTCTCGAATTCAAGTTTGAACTTGTGCTTGAACGAGATAGTCCTTTTGAGTATCTCAAAAATGTCGTGCTCCTTTCTTTCCTTTATAGAGTAGAGCCTACCGTCCTTTCCTACCCATACGTTTTCGTTCATTTTGATGAACTTGTCCACACTCTCCCGTTGATAGTAAAAAGGACCTACGTTTAAATAATACTTACCAATATCCTTACTCTCTAATTGGATTGCAATAGTCAACCTTTCCTCATTACCCCATGCATTTACATCAATTACCTTAAACCCCACACTTGTTAGTATATTCTTAATCTTTTCCACATTCTTCCAGACTTGTCCCCAAATAATATCTTCTACGACCTTCTCTTCAATAAAGACGTTAGCTAGTATTACGTCTCCCTTTATCTTATCGTATTTCAAGTCTTTGGGGAAGAAGTAATCTAATGATGGCTCTCTCAAGTAATACCTAGCTGCGATCGAGAACAGAGCTACTTTTTCTAATGACACAGCCGAAGCAGCGTTTCTTTTAGGATCTACTGGGTCGGGAATCTGTAGTGGTTCTGTGAAATCTTTCGCTGGCTCTATCAGGTGTATTTTTATCGGTGGTTTAACCCAATTTGACGCTTGTTCTAGTACTTCTCTGAAACTCCCATACTTTATGACTAACAACTCTGATACGTAGCCGGAGAACCCTTGTACTTTTATTTCAGCGCCGTAAGCCCCTATTCCTTTGAGAAACCTCTTCAGTAGCCTGACCTCATCTTTTCCCCTATCGTCTAGATGTTCTAATACATATCTTGTGTGGAATGGAGTTCTGTCTGCAGCTGTTATAGCCTCACTCCCAGAGTTTATTTTCAACGCTGGAACTATGTCGACTTCTATACCGTCAATGTAAAGCATAAGGTAAGGGTGTTCAGCATACGCTATCGTATATTTCATGTCCGAAAAACGCGAGATGATCTCCTTTATTGCCTTCTCTTTCAAGTAGTCTTTTCCCACCTCTTTAGGGAAGAACACAAACACGTCTAAGTCCGTGTCTCCTTTGAGCCAAGTACCTTTTCTAAAGGAGCCCTCGACTTCGGCTTCATAGCCCTTGAGTCTTTCTAAAACCTCTCCCAATATCTTCTCTAGCCTTAGCTTTTCACTCTCATCTGGCTTTATAATCTTCAGTACTTCATCTTCTATCAACGCTCTTCACACTATATAAAGGATCGTAAATGGGACCTTTTGGAGTTAACGTACTTTTGAAGAGGGTGATCTCCTCCACGGTAATTTCTCCGAAATCTGTACTTGCATACTCGTTTAGGATTTGAATCAGATTAACAACTCCTCTAGGTCCTTTTATCCTTCCTAAAGTGAGGTGTGGAGAGAACTCTTTTTCGTCCTCTGGTCTTATTCCCCTTGATACCAACTGTTTATATAGTTCACCCCTGAGCTTTCTGAGTTCACTTGCCCCTTCACTTAAGCCTATCCATAACACTCTGGGCTTGTTAAGATTAGGAAATGCCCCGGTACCGAAAAACTTCACTTTGAAAGAGTTAAAAGACACGGCGTTCATGGAGTCCTTTATTAGGTCTACTTTGTTTTCTGGTAACTCCCCGAGAAAGACCAGTGTTAAGTGAATGTTCCAAGGCTCAACGAGCTTAACGTCTCCCCCAACTCTGTTCAAAACCTCGAGAGCCTCAGCTATTTTAGGTAATTGAGGGATTTTTAATGCAATAAACAGCCTCAACACTTTTTAAAACCCCACTGATGAGATTGTAGGTGGTCATTAATTAAAATAATTGCAATTACTGGAATGCCTGGATCGGGTAAAGGAGAACTTTCCCGTCTCTTTCAGGAAAAAGGGGTAAAGGTAGTTGTCATGAGTGATGTTCTGAGAGAGAGGTATAAAGCTGAGGCAAAGGAAGGAGAAAGGCTGATGGACTTTGCCTTTAGGATGAGGAATTTATACGGGAAGGGTGTTGTGGCAAAAATGTGTTTAGAGAAACTCTCTGGAGATGAGAAAGTCGTCGTATTTGACGGAGTGCGAAACTGGGAGGAAATAGAAGAGTTCAAGAAGAGGGGAGAAGTAGTTATAATTAACGTTCACGCGAGCCCAAAAACCAGATATGAGAGGTTGATGAGGAGGGCGAGAAAGGACGACGTGCTCACAATTGAGGGGTTAATAAAGAGGGACTTCGAAGAGTTAGAGATGGGTATAGGGACTGTGATAGCCCTAGCTGACCACGTACTAGTTAATGACAAGAGTTTAGAGGAATTTAAGAGGGAGGCTGAAGAGTTAATTAATAGATTAATATGACCAGAGTCGTGGTAGAAGTCGAAGTAAGACCATCAGAAGACAAGGACAAGGTCCTTCAGGCTATGCTGAATTTTTTCGACTTCGAAAGGATAAGTGAGGAAAAAGTGGGTATATATCTAGTGATAATAGGTGAATCGTCCACTTTAAGATCACTTATAAGGTTTCACAGAGCATTAAGGGAAGAGAAAATTCTAGATTCGGCCAGGAAATACTTATACAAAGGTATTAATGGGAACAGCATATCGTTTATGTTAAACAAACAAGCAGCTGCAGTGAGGAGAATATCGTTTGTAGATAGTGAAAACGAGTCACCCTTAGGGCCTATAAAAGTAAGGATAGAGTACAAAGATCCACAGACAGTAATCGATTGGCTCACTCCTAAGACGGCAAAGGGAGTACCGCTATGGGAAAACCCAATACCTCAGGAGTGATTTTTCTCATTACTCCTGAAGGATATAATAGGAAAAGGGCTCGGGTAGAAAGGTCTTTTCAAAAACTTTCATTGCCTCTTTCAGTAGAGGCGTCGCATCGTCATAGCGTGGACTTATGTGTATTAAAGCTAGCCGTTTAACGTTAGCTTTAGTAGCTACAGTAGCCGCGTCTTTACTATTGGAATGCCCGTAATCGTAGGCTTCTTTCTCATTTAAAAAAGTTGAGTCGTGCAAAAGTAGGTCTACTTCCCTAACGGCATTTATTACGTCATTGCAAGGTGCTGTATCACCGGTATATGCTACTTTGATCCCTTTCTTAACCACCAGATAATCCTCAGGCAAGAGAACTTTAGTACCTATTTCGACTCTCTTACCCTCTTTCAAAAGCCTTATTATTCTCCAGTCCTTGATTCCTTCTCTTCTGAGCCTCTCTGCATCTATATTTATTCTGTCTTTTTCTTCAAAGATAAAGCCGTAGGAATTAACTACGTGACACGTCCTGAACTTTGTTATCCTTATGTTAGAGTCCTCATATGACTCTGCGAATTCTATCTCGTAATTAGGGCTGAAATAAGTCCTATTAAAGACCTCTGAGACGAAGTCCTTCAGCTCCGGAGGTCCTAATAAGGTCAGTTTTTCTTTCCTAGAATACATCCCCATAGTCTCTAACAATCCCGGTAAGCCTAATACGTGATCTCCGTGTAAGTGAGTAATACCTATCACCCTTATCCTCATGAAGCCTAGTCCGGACTCTATAAGTCTTTGTTGAGTTCCTTCTCCTACGTCGAAAAGTGCGTAAAGTCCCTCCCTTTGAACAAGGTAAGCCGGTAACCCTCTCTTGTTAGGTGCTCCTCCACCTGTTCCTATAAAGTATATCTTGATCATTTGGTTACCACGTAAATAGCCCTACTTAGACTTTTATGCTCGTATATAGTATGAATTTTAACACCTTTAAATCCCGCACTTTTTAGGTCGTCCCTCCAGTCGAACTTAAAATCCGTAGTGAAAACAAGTTTTCCGTCAACTATTTCGCTAGCTTGGTAGAAGAACTCTCGATAAAGCTCTTTCAGCCCCTTAGGAGAGAAAGACCTACCGTAAGGAGGATCCGTTACTATAGCTTCTACCTTCCTCACGGGTAAATTTTTTGCGTCTGCCTGGAATACCTCGCATTCATAATTAAAATGCCTTAGGTTTGCTAAACTTTTTGCTATCATATCGAGGTCAATATCACTCCCTATACATCTAAGTCCCAACCACCTACTCTCGATGAGAATAGTTCCCGTTCCCACAAAAGGGTCGTAAACTTCCCTTAGACTCTCGGATAAGTTAACCATTATCCTTCCTATCTCAGGGTTTAGAGTTCCTGATTGTGAGTAAGGTCTTTTAGAGTGGGATAGTATAGATTCGGTGTGTTTTTCAGCCTTCCTTTCTCCCGCTATTATAATTCCTTCTGTTACGATCAGGTCTAATTTTTCGCATTTCTTGGAGGTTTTTATCGACGATACGACCTCACCGTAAACAGTCTTTGCATAGTTCTTGTACTCCCTCATAGGGACGTCTATATCAACCGAGTAACACCTCCCTCTTAATGTCTCAACTACATCTTTAACGTCAGTAGAAATAGCTAAGACTTTACCGGTCTTCTTTATCGCCCCAGATTTATACGCTACTCTCTGGTCTCCTTCGTAGAGCGCGACTCCATAATAATACTCCTTTTCGCTCCCGTGGATAATACTCCTTAATTCATCTAGTGATAAAAAAATATTGTCTAAATTGAGGTAAGCATAGTTCATAACGTTCTCGCTACAGCCTCTGATACGTCAACTATCGTTACTTTACTTGGATCTTGTGGTATCGTATTGGTTATGATTACTTCCTCAGCACCCGCCTCTATTAGCCTTGAGTATGCGTCTCCTATAAATAGCCCGTGAACAGCAGTAACATAAACCTTCCTAGCCCCATGCTTTTTAACTATGTTTATAGCCTGAACCATAGTGCCCCCTGTACTTATAATGTCGTCTATTAGTACTACATCTCTACCTTTTACCTTTAGTTCCGGTAAGTTCTTAATCCTTACTTCTCCAGTGTTCAAGTCCCTCTCTTTTTCGATAAAGGTATAGTCAGTAGATAGGATTTCAGCTAACCTCTTTGCCCTATTTAATGCTCCTTTATCAGGAGCTAGGACTAGTGGTTTCTCAGTCCTCTGTGACACTACCTTGGATATGTAAGGGATGGGGTCAATGACTTTAGTGTCTCCGTCAAAGTACTCAAGTTCCTCATAATGATGGGGTTCTACAACAGCTAGTGAAGTAGCACCGCTCTTTCTGAGTAGGTTCAGGATTGTTTTGATGCTTACAGCTTCTCCTTCCTTAAACCTTCTGTTCTGTCTAGAGTAAGCAAGGTAAGGGATAACAACAGTGATTTTATCTACTTTCATGTCGCTTAATGTCTCGACAATTAGAAACAACTCGATTAAGTGTTTGTCTTGGGGAGGATATAAGGACTGTATCACTACGACGTCTTTATCTGTTATCTGTTCGGGTATTCGTACGTAAGACTCTCCGTCTGGAAAAACCTTATGTTCTACTTTTACAAGCTTTAAATTGAGTAAGCTTGAGACCTTTTCGTCTATCCCGTTAGTTGCCGTTCCTCCTAAAATGATCATTAAACTATTAAGTGAGTAAGTGGTTTTTAAGATTAAACGTGATGGTTTAATGTATTTTATATTCGTCCTCGGTACAGCTGGTTCCGGTAAGACTACACTCGTGAAAGCACTGAGTGACTATTTAAACGGAAATGAACTTGACACGGCAATTATTAACTTAGACCCAGCAGTAGAGAGCCTACCTTATAAACCAGACCTCGACGTCAGGGACTATGTAGATGCATTTGAGGTCATGGAAAGGTATTCCTTAGGACCCAACTCGGCACTCGTAGCTTCTATAGACCTACTTCTTACTAAGGCTAAGGAATTAAAAGATGAGTTAAACGAGATAGAAGCTAATTACGTTCTAGTTGATACACCAGGTCAAATAGAATTGTTTGCCTATAGGCAGACAGGTAGAATATTGTCGAAGTTAATCAGTGATGTAAATAAGTCCGTTTCATTGTTTCTCCTTGACTCGTTCCTAAGTAAAGAGGCTAGGAGTTTTGTATCCCTCCTATTACTCTCTAGCTCCGTTAAGTTTAGGCTTGGCTTACCTCAAATATTAGTCCTATCTAAGTCAGACCTCTTAACTCCAAAAGAATTTCAAGAGATGAAGAGCTGGATCGATGAGGGTAGGATAATAGACGAGATGGGAGTGTTAGACGAGTACTCTTTCGAACTGGTTAAAACTGTAGTTGAAAACCTAGACAATTTCCCGGTTCCCGTGTCTTCAACCACAATGGAAGGCATGGATGAGCTATACGCCGAGATCCAGAGGGTACTAGCTGGTGGGGAGGATTATGCAACTGAGGAACCGAATCCCAAGCTGTGAATAACCGAAACCTCAGGTTTTAAAATTTTGTTAGCAAAGAATAATATCATGAAGATCAAGGTAGTGGATGCGAACAACTTCTCGTTTATATTTAAGACGCTAACTGAGTTCATAGACGAGACTACGATCCAGATAGACAAAGATGGTCTTAAGATAAAAGGTATAGATCCATCGAGGACTGTCTTAATAGACATTTTGATTCCCTCGGGATACTTCGAGGAGTATGAAGTTGAGGAAGAGACCAAGGTCGGGATGAAAATTGAGGAAGTTGCCGACATCTTAGATAGTGCTACTAAAAACGACTCCTTATCTTTAGATATACAAAAAGACAAGATCGTGTTTGAGTTAGACGGAGAGTATGAGAGGTCTTTCACGCTACCGGTTCTATCTCCTACCGAGACGGAATTTCCTGAGATAAAGCTGGAGTTTCCGTTTAAGGCTCAAATGTTAACTGCAACATTCGCTGACTTAATGGACGAGCTGGAAGAGACCGGGAGTGATATAATAAAGTTTAAGAGTGAAAATGGTAAACTAATTATCATCGTCGAGGGAGACCTAGCCTCAGCGTCAATAGAGTTATCAAAGGAGAACGGGGGGTTAATGGAAAGCGAGGGATCAGATGCCGAGAGTGCTTACGGTTTGGAATATATAGCAAATACTACTAAAATGAAAAGACCGTCTGATACCGTGAACATAGAGTTCGGTTCTCAACTTCCTCTAAAGTTGAGATATAACTTGCCTCAAGGGGGTTATGCTGATTTCTACATCTCGCCGAGAACTGAATAAAATAATTTACACACTTTTCAAAGAGTATTATGAAAACGCAATTTTAGAGCTGCCTAACGACATAGAGTTAAGGGAGTTCGCCTATCAGCCTTTTGATGCTGAAATGTACGTGAGACACCTCTCATTTACTAATCCTGACGAGTTGAAATTATTCCTCAGGGAGAAAGTACCTTTACATCTATACTACTCATCGGCGAGGTATCAACTACCTCAAGCCAAGGACATGGAGGAAAAAGGTTGGTTGGGCTCAGACCTCCTATTTGACCTAGATGCAGACGAAATTTGTGACTTAAGAGTCAAGAGGTTTTGTGACGGTATGGAATCTTTAATGCAGTGTGAAAACTCAATAGAGTACATTGAATTAACTAAGGATTGCATGGAAAACGTGTTTGGAAAAGCCTTGTTGATAAAGGACATACTCAAAGAGGATTTCGGGATGGATGCTAAAATTTACTTTTCTGGGAACAGAGGTTTTCATGTAAGAGTTGAATGTCACGGGGATTGTGCATTACTAGACTCAGAAGACAGGAAGGAAATAGCAGATTATATCTCCGATCCTTCACCTCCTTATGAAGGCGATGTCAATTCGCCAGGTTGGGTGGGGAGACTGGCTAGAGGGTTGAAAGGAGTCAGGATAGACCATCAAGTCACAGTAGACCCGAGAAGACTAGTAAGGATACCGGGGTCGATAAACGGTAAGGCGGGACTAAAGGTCCATGAGGTCAAAGGCGACAAATTCGACTTTAACATCCAGTCCTTATCTCCCTTTAAGGGTTACGTAGCCTTTCTGTCATATGTTACCTATTCTTTACAGTTACCAGACGGGAAGATCGACCTCAAGAAGGACACAGTACTAAAGCTCCCTGCAGAACTAGGTATTTATTTAAGCTTAAAGGGTTTAGGGGTGATTAAGGCATATGTTAGATGATTTGGTAAGTAACGAGCTCAAACGAGATAACGAGATAACCGAGATCTCAAAAGACACTATTGAGAAGTTAATACAAGCTCTTTTGAGGCTGAGGAGGAAATACAGTGACGAACTTCACATAGAAGAGCTGAAAATATACGAAGAATTAGCTGAATCACTCTTAGAGTTGAGACTTGAGAAAGTCATTGAGGGTTTTGAACCCAAAGGCTTTGACAAAGACATACTGTCGCTTGTGAACGTAATGAAGAAGGTGTACATCGACTACGTGACTGGGAAGTATCACACGTACAAGGGAAAGGTACTTTGTCTCAGTAATACTAAGTTCAGTCTGGGAAATACTGTAGTCGAGCAGGGTGACGTAATAATACTACCGTTAAACAAGGTTTTAGCTTTAATAACCACTAATTATATAACTCCAGTAGAAGTTAGAGAGTGATCGCAAAATGAAAATCCCAAAAGTTATCAGGACTTATTGCCCTAAGTGTAAGACACACACAGAACATTCAGTATCGTTATATAAGAGCGGAAAAAGAAGGACTCTCTCTGAAGGTCAGAGGAGATATGATAGAAAGAACTTAGGATATGGTAGCAAGAGAAAGCCTGAACAAAAGAGGTTCGCTAAAACTACGAAAAAACAAACTTTAACTCTGAAGTGCCAGAAATGTGGCTATACTATTGTGAAGGAGGGAATTAGAGTTAAGAAGTTGGAGTTAGTTGAGGTGGTCAAATGAAGGCTAAGTTTAAGATCCTAATTCCTGAGCCTAGGAGCAAATTCTACAGAGTGAAATGCAAGAACTGCGGTAACGAGCAAACGGTGTTCTCTCACTCCACCTTCCCAGTACGTTGTCTATCATGCGGTTCTCAGCTCGTTATTCCCACCGGTGGTAAAGCAAAAATAGAGGGAGATATAGTTAGAATACTTGGTTAGAAATGATATACAATCAAAAGCAAATACCTGCGGAAGGAGAAGTCCTTATAGCAACGGTAAAACAAGTTTTTGATTACGGCAGTTATGTAACCCTAGATGAGTACGGGAATTTACAAGCTTTTCTCCCTTGGAGTGAGATAAGTAGTAGATGGGTTAAGAACATAAGGGATGTAATTAAGGAAGGGAGGAAGGTAGTAGTTAAAGTCATAAGAGTGGACAGAAAGAAAGGCACTATAGACGTTTCTTTAAAGAAAGTTACTGAAGATGAGAAAAGGAAGAAGAACTTGCAGTGGAAGAAGTTACAAAAGGTAGACAAGATACTTGAAATAATTTCTCAAAAATTGGGTAAAAACGAACAAGAGGCGTGGAAAGAAGTAGCGTTTAAACTCGAAAACAAGTACGGGGACGTTTATGAGAGTATGGTAAGAGCAGTTAAAGAGGGAGATTACATACTGAAAGACGCAGGTGTTAAAGAAATATGGATAAAACCGTTAATGGAGGAAATAGGTAAGCACATTGAGGAAAAGAAAGTAAAGGTAAGTGAGGTTGTGTCATTAAGGTCTATTGCACCGGACGGAATAGAGAAGATAAGGAAAGTTTTCAGTGAAGCTGTTAGTAAATTTGAGGACAAAGAAGAGGAGATCAGGATTTACACAATAGGAGCACCTAGGTACAGAGTCGACGTGACCGGTACTGATCCTAAGCAGGTCGCAATGACCTTACAAGAACTAATAGAAACTATGAAAGAAATAAGTCAAAAAGAAGGAGTAACGTTTACAGTGGTTAAGAAATGAAGTGGAAACTTAGGAAATGTCCTAAGGACAAGATATACACTATGAAAGAAATATGTCCTATATGCGGGAATAAGACGGTAATCACGGCTCCTCCAAGATTTTCCCCAGAAGATAAGTACGTTAGGTATAGGATAGAGCTTAAAAAGGGAATAAAATTGAACTGTTAATTTTATACGGTTTTTTGTTATTTTTAATTTTCTTACCACTAGGTTTTAATTGTATGTAAAATAAGAAGAAATAAGTAAAAAACTCTAGCTTTGAGTCCCGTTTACTACCACAGTTGGAGGAATAATGACATAAGGTTCTACAAACTGGTATATTAAAACAGCGATGAATACCTCAGCTACACCTCCTATAGCAGGTACTGTTCCAACTGGATAAAGTGCTATATAGACAGGCTTAAAGTACAACATATTCACTCTAGGTACAAAGTAAGGATTTATTTGCCCAGATAGTATGGAGTTTAAGGAGAAGCTGAAGGGGGCTGCAACTGGTCCCTGATTTAAAGACTGAAGCCCTTCTACGAACATGTTTACAATTAACGAATTATAAGCTTTAGGAGTCCACGCCATTGGCTCCGAATTCGCTATTATCTGTGCTAGTTGAGCTGCTTGTGGTAGACCCGAAGTTTCTAGTGAGAATATAGTAGAGTTGATGTAGGATATGTTCGCGTATTCATTTATAGGATATCCAGCTATCGTAGTCATAGCTCCCATAGCTTTAGCAATATCGCCTAAACTGGTCGTGTAGCCTATAAATGTACCCGGGAAGTTAGATGGATATCCAATAAACCAAATACCAATACCTGAACTACTGTTTACGTAAAGAGTAACAGCATCGTACGCAACTATGTAAACTGGGTAAGTGTAGTTAGGACTACCATATGGATATAAGTGGAAGTCTTTCTCTAATACATTAGCTGCAAACGTCTCGTTATTGAGGAACATCTCCGCCATCAATTTGATTTGAGTACCGTTCAATGTGTTGTTCTCGTCTATAACGCTCCTATTACCTACTGTCTCTATCCAATATCCATAGTCCCACCAGCTCAATATGAACGCATTATTAGGAGTATTGTGATTTATCCAATCTAGTGCCGATACCCATGCATAGTTTACTATTAAATATGGAGTAGCAGCATTCAGAAGGGATGGCGGTTCATAACTTACCTCTATAGCAATCCCAGCATCTGCTAACAAAGATACTCCTACGATTGCTAACATCAGAATCGGAACAAGTCTAATTTTTTTCTCCATGAATTTACTAACTATTTCTGAAACTCCCACACCTGCTAACGCAGCTACTATATATGCGGTATAATTAAATAGGTAAGGCTGTTCTGATGTTCCGTAAATGCTCGCTGCTCCGAGGACTAAGAGCCATAGACCGGGTAATTCTTGTCTTTTTACAAGTATGAAGTATATACCTAAAATCGACAAGAACAATGAGATTCCGAAATCCTGTATCATTGCTGTAATTGGCTGCGGAATGTATTCGGCTACAGTCCTATCTATAGGAACTGAGAACTGGTAGAACGGGTTAACAATTGCGTAATATCTTGAAGGTATTGGACTCTTCCCTATTGCTGCTAATCCTAGAATTCCTAGTGATATTATGAACACTATAAAGGCTCCTATTATTATGTTCTTTGAATCCGTGATTTCCCTCGGTAAGGTCCTCCTTAAGTAGAGTTCGAGATATAGGAATAACGGGATTATTAGTAAAGAAAGACCGTGAGCAGCACCTGATAGAAATCCAATGTTGTTCGGTGCAAATGAGGTTAAGAAGCCTGAAGTTACAGCCAGCAAGGTCAAAGACTTAGCAGTTATCTCATCGTTTTTGTTAAGGAGTACTAGTAGGAATGCCGCTAATGCAAGGCTCAAGTCTATGTACGTATAACCTCCCCAAGTTATATTCGCTAGGAAGATCATTACACCTGCAGGTATACCGTATATAGGTTTCTTCCTCTTTATCGCTAGTGTCATAAAGTATATTGCAAGTAAAACAAATGTAGCTCCCCATGAGGTCTTAGGTAATCCACCGAGCAAATTCTTATATGTTAGGGATGGTGATACAGCTACTGCTGCAGCTGCTACGTAAGCACCTACTCTATTCTCAGTTATTGCGTCAACTGCAAGAAACGCAGCTACGACACCTATTGCGTCTAAGACAATGTCTGACACTATAGCTACAGTATATACAGCATTAGCTCCAAATTGAGAGTAGAATGGCATGGAAAATAGGGCTACTAACCAAGGTAGACCTATTGTATTCCCTAGTTCTATGAAATATCCCCACGGAAACCACGCGTGTACATCTGGAGGCACTGCATACCAGTTTCCTCCTTGCTGAGCTATTAGTAATGCGTTATAGAATAAGTACCATGGGTCAAACTCGTTTACAGATTGGGGAAAAGCAGTAGCACTTATTATCCTTATTGCAATGGATACAAGTACGAGTCCAGTAACCATCAATGTATCGAGAATCTTGAATTTGTCAAACTTCACTCTTTGGACAGTTTTTGTCGACTGCATCGTTTTCATAAACCAAAGTATCTTATATAAGCTTAATCCAGATTATACAATAATTGATGATGAGCGATGGGCGGCTAGAAATGTGATGAAGCTTTCAAGGTCTGATAATTAGGAGAATAAGTCTTAAAAATGATAGTTTAAGACTATAATAATAGTCTGGGCCCGTAGCTTAGCATGGTAGAGCGCCCGGCTGATAATCCCGGTGATCAGGTACCGGGAGGCCGTGGGTTCAAGTCCCACCGGGCCCACATATGGATTAAACTTTAATCAACTGGATTAATGCATAAAGTGATGGTCGAAAAAATAATCCTTTACGCGTTTCTAATACAAGGACTAGTATTATCGTACACGGTATCTTCCTATATTTCAGGAGGAGGTCAAATCTTTATCTCAAATTATAATATGACAATGCAGTGGCAAGATCTAGGAATAGGCCTAAATATTACCGGTAAAGAGATATATTATCCTACTCCTCTGGTGAAACCTCAAGTAACCCCATTTAATAGTCAGGGCGAAGAACTTACGTACTATTCCTTCTTATATAGAGACGAGACTGGTGGGTTACAGTTTATATTATTCTTTACCAACTTTACCCTGACTTCTGCTACTGTTAATGGGA
This sequence comes from Stygiolobus azoricus, assembly GCF_009729035.1. Lineage (NCBI taxonomy): Archaea > Thermoproteati > Thermoproteota > Thermoprotei > Sulfolobales > Sulfolobaceae > Stygiolobus > Stygiolobus azoricus. The sequence goes on along the minus strand of NZ_CP045483.1, from coordinate 30,758 downwards.
CTAACATTCCAGCTATCAAGTTTTATAACGGTAACTCTTATTTGGTTATTTCAGCCCAGTACGGTTTTCCGATTAAGGGTGTAGCATATAATTACATATCTTCTCTTCGCATTCAGGCTGTTGATAACATATCCATAAATATGACTGGGATTAATCCTCTTCCTCCTTTAGAGAAATCAGGGTCTTTATATAAACTTACCTTGAAGTTTAGCCCTAATGTAAAAGAGAGTGTTTACGTGGTAACTCCACAAGCAATTATTTCCGCGAAATCACTAACGTATAAGTTAGAGAACAAGACATTTTCTCTCGGGGCCATTAATTTGGAGTCCAAAGGTTATGTAACTGTGATCATACCAATAGATGATTTTCCCATAGTTGAACCGACAGGCACAGTGCTCGTCAACGGGTCAAATTACTTCTTCAAGATGAACGGGTCAGTAACTCCATTTGGCACTTATTATCAAGCGATACCTGGTAATACATCAAACCCTTATATGGGGTTTACAATAGGGAAATACTTCCTCCTCATATTCCCTAACGGCGGGAACATCTCAATAATACTTCAGAACTTAGAAAATCCCTTGACAAGTTATCATGTTACGGACTTAAGTTCCCCCTACTATCCCTTCACTGAGTTCTTACAACAGTATTGGATACCCTTAGCTGTTGTTATAGTTCTTGTGGTACTAGTCACAGTAATTTTAAGATATCGTAGGGGGTAGTAGCTACCGGTATACCAGCCTCTTTGAAAGCCCTTATCTTACTTTCAAAAGTCCCCATACCCATGTACACTACTGCACCAGCATGACCCATCCTTTTCTCTTTCGGAGCCGTCATCCCAGCAATATACGCTACTATTTTCTTTGATATTTTACCCTCCTTCTTCATTTTCGCTACCTTCTCTTCCATAGTACCTCCTATCTCTCCGACTATAACTATCTCTTCTGTCTCTGGATCCTTGTCAAACATCTCAACCACTTCATCTAAAGTAGTACCTACAATCGGGTCTCCTCCTATCCCTATTACCGTTGATTGACCAAAATCTCTCTTTATTATTTCAGCTATCTCGTAGGTTAACGTACCAGATCTTGATACAATTCCTACCTTACCTTTTCTGAAAGCTCTAGGTGGGAAAATCCCTAAATTCACTTCCTCAGGAACTATTATACCGGGGCAATTAGGTCCTATTATCCTACTACCCTTAAGCTTCGCATATCTTTTAACCCTGAGCATGTCCATGACCGGTATGTGTTCCGTTATGGTTACTACCAGAGAGATACCGTTGTCTATAGCTTCAAACATTGCGTCCGTAGCGAATTTAGCAGGGACAAATATAATACTTGCGTCGACATCATGTTCCTTTAGTGCCTCAGCAACTGTGTCGTATACCGGTATACCGTAAACCTCAGTCCCTCCTTTTCCGGGGGTGACACCAGCGACTATCCTAGTACCGTAATCCAACATTTGTTTAGTGTGGAAACTTCCCTCTCTCCCCGTTATACCCTGAACTAATATCCTAGTGTTCCTATTTATGAGCGTACTGCATCACCTATGCAGGTTATAGGGTCTTCATATACTGATATCCCTCTCTGGGAAAGTAACTTTCTTCCTTCTTCTTCATTGGTACCTACAATCCTAACGTAGATAGGGATCTTCACCTTTTCAAGGGCTTTGATTATTCCCTGAGCAACTTCGTCACATCTTGTTATACCGCAGTAGACATTCATTACTATCTTCTTGACCTTGGGGTTTTTAGCAAGCCTAATTATTGACTCCTCAACCTTGTCACTTCCTGCACCGCCACCAATATCTAGAAAGTCTGCAGGATTACCTCCCATTAATTTCACCATATCCATCGTTGCCATGGTCAGACCTGCACCATTACCTATGATCCCGATGTCTCCATCTAGTTCAACATATGAGTCCGACTTTTCGTAACTCCTGCCTAGCTTCTCCAATAAGTCTTGGTGCCTGAACAAAGCGTTGTCCTCTAAGATCACTTTCGAATCCAGTGCTACTAGACCACTTTCAGTTACAGCCAAGGGGTTTATCTCCGCAAGCTCAGCTTCGAACTCAGTTACTATTCTATAAAGACCTTGAATAATAGGTTTTAACCCTTTCACGTCTAAATATTTCTCGATTTCGAGTACGTCAAAATCCCTTACTCCCCTCTCAATCGGGATGTGAAAGATTCTAATGTTTTTAGCTCTCTCAACATCTACTCCTCCCTCAGGAGAGGCGACGATAATAGGCTCTACTGCCTCACGGTCTATAAGGCAAGAGAGGTAAATTTCCCTATCGTGTGGGATATACTCCTCAACAAGGAATTTACTTACGCCTAATTTTTGGAGTTCGAGTACTGTATTATACACATCTTGAGTTACTCTCACTAACCCCTTCTTCCCTCTACCACCCTCAAGAAGTTGGGACTTGACAACAGCCTTTCCGTCCCACTTTATCGGCTTGTCTGTTACCACACCTCTTGGGACTGGGATTCCAACCAGTTTGAAGATCTCTTTTCCTTCGTATTCATAAAGTTTCATTACGGTTCGCATTATAATATTTGCAGAATTGTTTAAATACACAACTATTACATTTTGGATTAGAAAAACAATAAAGTTTCCCCACCGTTACTAACCCTGCGTGGGCTAGTTTCAACTCGTAAAGATCTTTCCTTACAAGTTCCTCAACGATCTCCTTAGCCTCTTCTCTGGTAAGTTCTACATTAAGTACTCTACTCATCACTCTCTTAGCATAATTGGAACGCGGGAACACGGGAATATTACCTGCAAAGAGTAACAACGCTTCTGCAGTCTCGTCCCCAATGCCATCAACCTCCTTCAGCAATTTCTCGTCCTTAACCAGTTTTTCAACCCCTATTTTTGACGTTATTTCAGATAGTACCTTCAACCTCTTGGCTTTAGTTCTGTAGAAGTTTGCTTGCCTTATTAGTTCAGCAATCTCCTCTTCGCTCAATTGACTTAGTTTCTCTAAACTGTTTACCCCTTTCTCTCTCATTTTCAGAAGAATCTTTTTCACTATTTCCCATTTAGTCATCTGAACTAAAATTGAGGAAATTAACAACTCGTCTACAGTCTCTACTCCATCCCACCACTTCGGAGATTCGGCATCTGTTACTATCCACCCTGCTCTTCTCAACAAATCAACGTTCTCTTCCAGTATCCTAAGGAGCTCAGCACGCAGTGACGTCTTCACCTCATCAGCTAGCGCTCGTTTCATCATGAAAGCTCCTCCAAAATCCGTTTAACTAGATTAGGAGTCCCGATCTCATATTTTTTAGGGGGTTTCACCTTTTTAACTGCTTCAGCTAACTCTTCGATGGATTCCCACTGGGACGGATCGTCTAAAAAGGTAGCACCTAAAATTTCTGCGTATTGTTTAGAGTCTTCTTTCGTAGCAGCATATCTCCAGTCTTTGTTGTAGACCACTATCGTAGGTTTCTTATACATTACCACTGATTCCATTGCTGTTTTACCTTGGTGAGTTATTACTAGAGATGCTTCACTTATGTACTTCTCTAGATCCGTAGAGAAGGAAAAAGCCTTGACGCCTCTCTTAGCGTATTGTTCAGGAGGTACTCTACCTGTTTGTATTACAACTTCTTTACCGAAGTCTAAACTGACCACAATATCGAACAGTCTTTTAAAACCCATAGTCCCTGCAGTCACTAGAACGTAACCGTTATCTTTCGGAGTGTATTTCGGCTTTTCGACTATAGGTCCAACTACCATCCCTTTTTTAGGGTATAGACCTTTCTGTTCCTGCCAATGGAGAAAGACGTTTTCTGCGAAGTTTGATAATATTGATACTGTCTTACCTCTAGTCACTATCCTATCCTGACTCTCAATTACGAAGAGTTTACTTCCCTTGACTCTCTGGGCTAAAGCTGGAAAAAGGGAGTGATTTGATCCCGTAGCGATGACTACTTTATATTTCTTTATTTTCAGACTTTGGGCTAACACGCGGGGTAGATTTTTTATGAGAGCTGTGTTTCCCTGATCTGGTTCTTTAGCCTTTTTGACGTAATAGAATTGACTGGAAAAGGGTTTAAGTACTTCCTCGGTGTACTTATCGTTCTCGGGTATTACAAAGTCAACTTTATACGAGTTACTGCTTAGCGAGAGGTACTCTGCGATAGCTCTTGCAAAACCTGTATGTCCTCCCCCGCTGGCTATAATTAGAACGTCACTATTTTGCATTAAGCTATTTTATTTGCTTCAGGATAAAATGGTATCCATGGAAGAGTATAAAAGCGTCTGGCTGAAGGCAGGGATAATATACGCTCTAAACCTAGCAGAAGCTGGATTAAAGCCAGTAGAAGTGGGGTTAGGAGAAAGGGATTTTTACGTTGACGTAGAGTCACAGACTACGTTAACACTTGAGGAAGCCAAGAAGTTCGCTAAATATAAGAAATTCAATTTCCAAGTGAAGGATGGAGAAGTAGAATATAACGGTATGAGGATCAAAGTTAGCAGTGGTGAAATAGCTCAGGTAGAACCTCAGTATTTTGAGATCTTGAATATTTCAGTCCACCACCCTACTCCTGAGTTGCAATACGTTAGGATCAGGGGTGTTGGGTTTGAAAGAGAAGAACAACTTAAGGACTATCTAAGCTGGTTGGAGAAGGTTTCAGAATATGATCACAGAATTATCGGTGAAAAATTAGACCTCTTCAGTTTTCCGGACGAAGCTGCTCCGGGAGTAGTCCTATTTCACCCTAACGGGCAGACAATAAGGAAGGAGTTAATGAGGTATATGGAGGAGATAAACAACAGTATGGGTTACAAGGAAGTTTACACTTCACATGTTTATAGGGCAATATTGTGGAAAATCAGTGGTCACTACGATCACTATAGGGATAAAATGCTGTTGTTTAAAATGGAGGATGAAGAACTCGGAATAAAGCCTATGAACTGTCCTGCACATATTCTTATTTACAAGAGTAAGACAAGGAGCTACCGTGATTTACCTCTGAGATTTTCGGAGTTCGGTCATGTGTATAGATGGGAGAAGAAGGGGGAGTTATACGGTTTATTAAGAGTTAGGGGTTTCACGCAAGACGACGGTCACATATTCCTTCGTGACGATCAACTCAAAGACGAGATTAAGTTGTTAATAAAGAAGACTCTTGAAGTCCTATCAACCTTCGGCTTTAAAGAGGACGACGTCAGGATAAATTTGAGCACGAGACCAGATGACAGTATAGGTACTGATGAACAGTGGGATAAGGCTACTGATGCTTTAGTTTCTGCACTTAACGAGCTCGGTCTGAAATACGTAGTTAAAGAAAAGGAAGGGGCATTTTACGGGCCTAAGATAGACTTTGACATAAGGGATAGCCTGCAGAGGTGGTGGCAGTTATCTACTATACAAGTTGACTTCAATTTACCGGAAAGGTTTAAGTTGGAATATGTAGACAAAGATGGAACGAAAAAGAGGCCTGTAATGGTTCACAGAGCCATTTACGGCTCCATGGACAGATTTATGGCAATTCTCTTAGAGCACTTTAGGGGTAAGTTACCAACCTGGCTATCTCCTATTCAAGTCAGGGTATTACCGATTACTGAGGAAGTAGATGAGTATGCAAACGATGTAACGTTCAAGCTCAGGGAGAAGGGAGTAAGGGTTGATGTTGATAGTGGTGAGGAGACCCTATCCAAGAGGATAAAGAGGGCTTATGATGAGGGCATACCGTATATTGTTATAGTAGGAAAGAAGGAGATGGAGAAGGGAGAAATAACGGTAAGGGCTAGAGGTAATGTCGAAATAAGGGGGATTAAGCTCAATAGCTTCCTTTCAGCGTTACTTGAGGAGATAAAGAATAGAGATTTGAGCCAGAATAATACAATAAGTAAACTCAAATGATAGTCTACGGAGTGTATAAGAGCCCCTTAGGGACAATTACTGTTGCCAGAAGTGAAAAAGGGTTTATAATGTTAGATTTCTGTGAATGTGTGGAAAAGGAGTTATTGGACAATTCTTTTTTCACGGACTTCTTTCATCTACTCGATAAGTACTTTGAAGGTAAGGAGGTAGATTTTTCAATGGTTCCCTTAGACATTAATGTTAATACCTTTAGACGGAGAGTGTTTAACGAGACAAGAAAAATTAAGTGGGGGCAAGTAAAGACTTATAAAGAGATTGCAGATACATTAAAGACTTCTCCAAGAGCTGTAGGAGTAGCCCTATCTAAGAATCCCGTGTTGTTGATTATACCTTGTCATAGGGTAGTAGCTGAAAACGGAATTGGTGGTTACTCAAGAGGCGTTGAACTAAAAAGAAAATTACTAGAACTAGAAGGAATAAAACTAGATGAAGAAAATAAATAACCTTAAAATCTGTAAAACGGGAATATAAATAATGAAAGCTGTAATTTTAGCTGGAGGTTTTGGTAAGAGGCTCAGGCCCTTAACAGACGAGAGACCCAAACCCCTTATTGAAATAGCAGGTAAACCGATTATTGAGTGGCAGATAAAGTGGTTGAAAAAATTCGGAGTTACGTCTGTGTTTGTACTTGCAGGTTATAAGAAAGAGGTTCTCATCGATTGGGTGGCAAAAAATCAAGATAAGTTAGGGATATCTATTGCAATTCTCACTGAGGATCAACCTCTAGGAACTGGTGGAGCTATAAAGAGGCTTAATGGATTTATATCAAACGGGGAAAGGTTCTTCGTTTTAAACGGGGATATCCTAACTAACCTTGACCTCTTTAAGCTGGAGGACGATAAGGCTGTAGCTGTTATATCTTTGGTACCTTTGAGGAGTCCCTTCGGTATAGTAAAAGTTGAAAGGGACGGAATTATAACGCAGTTTGTTGAGAAACCAATATTGAAAGACTATTGGATAAATGCTGGTGTGTATTCTATGAGCTCAGAGATATTCGAGTATCTTCCTGAGAAAGGGGATATAGAAAAAGAGACTTTTCCCTTGCTGGCCCAAAAAGGCCTTCTTAAGGGGATAACTTTCGATAACGTATACTGGAGATCAATAGACACGTTAAAGGACTACGAAGAGGCTAATGCGGAGATTACAGAAGTGTTTAAGGATTAAGCATTAAGTCAACTTCTTCACCTTCTTCTTTTAACCACTTGTCTAAAGTCTTTTCAAGACCCAGATCCCTTAAGTCGTTTAGTAGCCTTTTGGCCAATACTTCGAAATCCTCCTCGCAGTCCAGCGGTATGTTATATTTTATTATCTCAAGCACTATTCTTGCTATATTCATTGCGTCTTGTTCATTCATGCATAATTTGTTCATTAAAGAGTCAGATAGAGATGAATGAAACTAATAGTGAAAACAATGATGATACCTACACAGATCGATTCAGCTTTAAAATAGTTTTCTCAATGTCGTAATAATTGTAAATTTAATTAAAGTGAGAAAAAGATGTATACTCAATGAAAAAGGTCGTAATCGTTGGTGGCGGAATAGGTGGAATGGGAGTTGCAAACACATTGGCGCAGAAACTGAAGAACGCAGAAATTACCGTTATAAACAAGGACGACTACTATATATCGGGGCCTAGTAGACCACTCATCCTAACTGGTGAGCAGAAATATAGTAGAATCTTGAGAGGCTATGAAGAGGTAGGAAAGAGTGGAATCAAAGTAGTTATCGGAAATGTATACAAAATAGACCCTGCGAATAGGAAAGTCTACTTGTCAGAAACCACCTTTAACACTAAGAAAGAACTAGATTATGACTACTTAGTCTTATCCCCCGGAATAGTGTTTGATGGTTCTTCAATAAATGGTTATGAAAAGTATTGGTGGAAGAACACTACAGTCTATGACCCCGGTATGGTAAACGTCCTTAAACAAAGGCTCTGGACTGCTGAGAGTGGAAGTATAATTATTTACGCACCTAAAGCCCCTTACAGATGTGCACCTGCCCCTACTGAGACTGCTATGTTAGCTCACACAATTCTGACTTATAGAGGTGTTAGGGATAAATTTAAGATAATACATATTGACGCTAATGACAAGACTCAACCCCCGGTAATTGCGGACATAGTTAAACAAGTTTATGAAAAAGCTGGGATACAACTAGTCACTAACCAAGAGATTACGGAGATAGGAGAGAATTATGTTGTTACTAAGAGCGGAGAAAAGTACGAATATACTATACTAGCAATGTTAGAGCCTAACAGAGCTCCAAAGTTTATCGAGGAAGCAGGGTTAGGTTCACCTTTTGCTGAGGTGAGATCTCCTCAGGATTTGAGGAGTCCAAAATACGATGATATTTTAGCAGTAGGAGATGCAGCTAAGTTACCCTTCCCTAAGAATCAGGAGATAGCGTTTGAAAGCTCTCAGTTTGCTGCAAATAAGATCCTTGAGATGGAAGGAATAAGTGAGAAGGTCCCCGTGCAATACGCGTTTGTAGGTTGGGCTTACTTAGGGAATTTAGAAGGTAAGTTAGAAACTTTAAGCTTGCAGTTCCAGTTAGACTTGACAAAACAACCTCCTGCGGCTGCCAAAGACCCTCAGTTAAAGAGGGAGTATACGATACAAAAGGACAATTGGGAGCAAGCGTATCTTACAAAGCTTTTTGGATACAAGAGCGAGTAATTAAAAAAGAAAGTCAGTTTTTTATTTCTCCTTGCCATAACCTTCTTCCATTATGAACATAGCAATATTCTTAGCTTCTTTAGGAATTTCACTATTAGAGCTCTCAGAAGCGGGTGCTGTAGCGTCAATATACCACGGAATTTACAAGAGTAACGTACCATTTTTATACGCTACGTTAGGTGTAATAACAGTATTGATCCCTACATTCGCGTTAGGAAAGTTTATTTACCTCCTACCGTTAAATTACGTCCTCATCGGATCGGCAATAATATTGTTCTATTTCGGCTATAAGTTGTTACGCAGTGCTAGAAGGTATTTTAAGGGAGTTAAAAGGGCTAAAGGAGATGATGAAAAGAAGGAGGGAGTAGTTGTGGTTTTCACAATCTCGGCTGTTGAAGCATTAGAGGCTGCATTGGTGATAATAGCACTCATGGGTGAAGATTATTACGCCTCGTTGCTTGGCACTATCATAGCCTCGATTATAGTGGTAGTTCTCACATACACATTAAAATCTCAAATTGCGAGGATAAGGCTTCCTCATATGAAATTCTTTTTATCAGCCCTGCTTTTCAGCCTTGGTACATTATGGGTTAATGAGGTATTTATTGGATTGAGTGATTTATTTCTACCAGTGTTCTTCTTAGGGTTTTTAGTTTTTAATTACATAATAATAAAGATTTAAAAACAAAAATTAAAAGGAAAGAAAGTAAAAATTTTTACACAAAATACCTTCCTCTGACTTTGCGTTTGCCTAATTCAGGCTTTCTCTGATTTTCAACTTTTTTAGGAACCCCACTTTTTTGCGCTTCCAACTTCGTCTCTTTCATTATAAAGTAGTCTCTTATTCTCGCTAACGCTTCCCTATAATCTTTTACGCCCTTTAACATCTCCGCAAGTGTGTTATTCCCTATATACCTTAACCAAGCTACTATGTGTCCTTGTTCTAAGTGCCAGTTAACACATGCAGGGTCTGTTGCACCTATCCTCATTATTTCGTTCTCGAGCTCTTTTTCGTTGTGGGCTACTCCAACTACTCTATCGTATGACCTGAAGTAGAAAGGCTCCATATTCTACACTTTGTAAGTGGAAGTGTTATAAACAAAGAGTCTACATAAAGAATGACATGTATCAATGATCAGATATTTAGCCTTATTTTGGTAAATAATAAATTGATGAGCGAGATTCAAGACGCATTAAATGCATACAAGCAAGGAAATCTTAATTATGCACTGAGAAAGGTTCAAGAAATAATAGAGAAATCTGAATCTCAGGAAGCGTATAATTTACTCGGGAAGATTCTAAAGGAAATGGGGAAGGACGATGAAGCCCTTCAAGCTTTCTTGAAAGCAGGTAACAGACTTGAAGCCGCTAGAATTTATTTACAACATGGTTTGTACAGAGATGCATTGAACCAGTTAAAGGACTTAAACGATAAAGACGCGAGGATTTTGAGGGCTTTAGCTTATATAAAACTTGAAGAATACGAGAAGGCTCGGGAGGAATTGACGAACATAGAAGATAACTCCCCGATAACCCTCAAGGCAAAGGGCATAGCGGATTATTATATGGGAAATTATTATGACGCGTTAAGGGAACTTAGCTTAGCAATAGAGGCATACCCTTATGACGCTGAACTGTTTTATTACAGAGCCCTTACTAAGATAGAATTGAATATGGATCCAGAAGAAGACTTGAACACCGCTATATCTCTAAACCCATATTATGCAGAGTTATACTATAATAAAGGAGTTGTATTAGAGACTAAAGGTAAGATAGAAGAAGCTATTAAGTTCTACTCTAGGGCTATAGAGGTTAAGCCTCAGCTAGTTAAAGCTTATTACAGAAGGGCAAAGGCTCTAATGAAAATGGGAAAAGAAGATGAGGCAATGAAAGATATAGAGAGCGTTAACCAGATAAAGAACTCAGGATCAAGTTAGCCACGTTATATGCGGGGATACCAGTTACTTGACCTCCTGGATAAGTCCCAGCGCTGCACAAGTATAAGTTCTTATATTTGGTAGTGTAAGGCAGTCTCTTTTCAAATAGGAAATCATCGGTCATGGGTAAGTGGTTGAGGTTACCGAAGGGCAAATTATACAATTTTTGACTTACTTCACCGTCTATTTTATCTATGTATAGTATATCTTCATCCTTGATTCCCAATAACTCCTTAACGTTTTCCAGGCCACCCATAGTCTCTAGGACGATACCGTTTCTGGCTTTGTCTAAATATGACGGAATAAGAATCTCTCCCACCTCAGTATCGAGTAACGAGTATTCGTATCCTTTTAACGGCTCTGGTATTCTAGGATAATTCCTCAGAATTATGTTGTATTTCCTCCACCTCGAGACCGGTAATTTAACGTTAATGTCAAGTAAGTCGTAAAACACGAGAGGACTAGTCGCGATCACTACAATATCAGCTTCATATTTTTTACCGTTAACTACAACTGCCTTAACTTCGTCGTCTCGGATAATAATATCCTCTACACGGGAGTTAACCCTTAACTCAGCCCCAAACTTCTCAGCGTATTCTGCAACCTTCTCAGCTACAGTCCCCATCCCTCCCTCGACTAAAGCCCAATCCGTAGAAAAATAATATGCTATAACGTAAGCTGAACTCTTCTCCATTCCGGGATAGATAAAGAAGTAGTGGTAATCTTCCGATATGTATTCTGATAACAGCTTTTTTGCAGGAGTATCAATGAACTCGCTTAATCCCTCCTTTTCAGCTTCTTCCCTAATTTCCTGCCTTGTTGGTGGGTACTTAACGAATGTGAATTTTTTACTTAACAACTCTTTGAACTTCAATAGCTTTTCCTCGAATTCAGGATACTTTTTCTCCCCCACCTTAACTAGTTCTTTTATCCTCTTTTCCTTATCTCTCCAAAACGGTATGGCTTTTCCGTTAACGTAAAATGTCTGGAATACGTCCCCCTTTAGTATAGGTATTTGAAACTTCTTTATAAGAAATTCTGGCATTAAACCCAAGACGTAAGAAGCCCTACTTATTTTTACACCTTTTATTTCTACAGTATCAGTCAGCCCTCCAAGCTTATCTTTAGCTTCAAATAAAGTAACTTTAACCCCTTTTTCTGCTAATAAAGCCGATAAAATTAACCCGTTATGACCTCCACCAATAATTGCGACCTTCATTTTGAAACATTCCTTCCTCTCAATATATACCATGTACCTAAAGCCTTAGCTCCCAGAACGTTATTCTTATCGTAGAACTCTATCTCCACGACTACTACAGTTTTACCAGCCCTTATTACTTTCCCGACGCATCTAAAAGGTCCGTCTTTCATCGGCTCAAGAAAGTTTATTTTTAGTTCTTGTGTTACTTGATCATCACCGTCGTTAACGGTCATAGTCGCCAATCCACCTGTGTAATCAATAGCACTCATAATAGCTCCTCCGTGTAACACTCCTCCTATTCTCAATACGTTTTCGGAGTAATTTAATACAGTTTCTGCATATCCTTTATCAATTTTGACAACTCTCAATCCCAAGTAGCTGAATAAGTTTTCTCTCGACAATATGTTGTTTATCCTATCCACGTCAAAAGTTTTTACTAACTCAATCTTATTATAACCTTGAATGCTCTCATCTGTCATACAAAACTGTATACTGTTAACTTTACAAAAAGTTTCCGTTAACTTTTGCAATGTATATTCCTTAGAAGTATGGGACAAATTAGTAAAGGGTAAGACGGGAAACTTCGTGATAGTAGGCAGAAGTGAAGGTGAAAGAGGAGAAATCAAGTGGTATGACCACGAGGTAAAAGGCAGATTAACACTTAGAATTGACAGAGGTACCTTAAAGGCTTATTTCCAAAATGAGGAAAAAACCATTAATTTACTCGACCTAGGGTACATCTACACATGGGTTAGCGAAAAGATTTCATCCTCTAATAGATACATTGGCTTGTGTCAAACCAGCAAAAGGAGAGGAAGAATAGAGGTTACTGTTGTAAAAGGCATAGACGTATATACCTCGCTGGACAAGGAAAAGATAGACTTTATCCTTACCCAGATTTTCGGAGAGGGAGTTAAACTACTCAAGGTCGTTGTCTCTGACGACTTTAAACATGTATATTTACAGTTTTTCAGAAATGGCGTATATTGGTTTTCGGAAATGGAGAGACTTGCGTTAAAACATCAATCTTTAACTAAGGAATTAATAGACCTCAAGAAGGAGATCATGTCTATCTTAAACAGATGAGATGGGTATTCGGTATCATCTGATGAACCGAAACCTATCACGTATTCGTATTTGTCGACGAGACTTCTCACTATTTCCTTCTCGCTTAAAGGGACAACGAGAACCGCTATTACTTCACAAAGTTCTGAAGAAGCAAAATCTATGTGCCAATGCATTTTCCTCTTTTCCTTACTCATATGTCTAGAGATCCTCTTAGCACAATTCACTCCGCAAGAACCGACGTAAGCATAGAAACCCTCCTCTAAGTGGAATTCTTTAGACTTAGTCCTGATATTGCCTTTACGACAATTCAAAAAAACGATATATCCCTTCATACTAATTTACTTCACGTGAAAGTCATAATTGAACATTTGGAGCCAGAGTTGTCTAAATGGATCCTTTACGAGTATGAAAGTGCTTATAATATTTTAGGTGATAATTTGCTCATTACTGGCGTAAAGATAGACGGTATACCTAGTACTGAAAAGAGGTTTCATGAAATTGTAGACCCTAGTAAGGTAGTAATATTAGATCCGTTTGCAGAGGAAAAGTTAAGTAGGAAAGATTTGACGGAAAATGAAGCTGTAATTATTGGAGGAATTCTTGGAGATCATCCTCCGAGAGGCAGAACAAAAGAGTTCGTTTCTGATAATTTCCCTCAAGCTAAAAAGAGGAATTTAGGAAAGGATCAGTTCACGATAGATAGTACTGCTCTCTTGATTAAGGAATTACTTCTTGGCAAGAAAAGAGTCAAGTATACCTTTATGCCTAAGATTCTCTGCAGATATAAGGAGGTTGAGAGCGAAATAGACTTACCTTTTGCTTATGTCCTTTTGGATGGTAAACCGTATATTTATTCCAAACTTTTCTCTTTCTTAACTAAAGGATTAAAAGAATGTATTGTAAATTTTGATAATGTAAAAGAATTTGAAATTGTAGAAAATTCAGTATAAACTTGATAAATTTTTATTAAGGAAAAAGGTTGTAATTATATCAATGAGTGAGAAACTGAAAACTAGTAAAGAAGTAATACGATGTTGTTATAAGATATCCGATACTGACGTTGACTGTTTATTTAAATTAGTAGAACTGGGAAAGCCAGTGACATCAGAGGAACTTTCAGCACTGCTAAAGATGAGTAAGACTACTGTCGAGAACAGCCTCAAGAAGTTGATAGATATAGGGCTTGTGGTGAGGGAGAAAGGGGATGAAAAGAAGATAGGGAGACCAAAATATTACTATGAGATTATATCTAATTATATGGAAAAATTAAAGCATGATTTAACTGAATGTTCAAGAAAGATTCAGTCAAGCATGTCTAATTTTTAAAAAGTCAGCTTTGAACGTACTTCTTCAGAGTATTTTTAACTTTTTCTATCTTTTCAATATAGCGAAATGAATAGAATAGAGACAGAAGAGAGTCTATCTCAAAACCTAAGCTTAACCCTAGAAAGAGAAGAGATAAGGATTGCACAAAAACCAGGATTAAAGAGGTCAATGCTATAACGTTTAGAATTAATCCGTTAGAGTAATAGTGCTTTGCACGAGTGTAAAATGTAGTCACAACATCCGCTATATTTAACATTTCCAGTAAAGCCTTTAAGTTACCCTTAAGGCTCGTTAGTTTCTCTTCAACAAAGGACGAGGTTAAATCTAATGCTGGTTGTGTTCTTAAACCTATCATTAATTCTTCCAATAACTCTTGTGCTTCGTCTGCAGATACAACATCAAGAAATTTTTTAAATGAAGCAAGAGACAGTAAGGATTTTATTCTAGGCCATTCTTTTTCTAGGTTTTTAATCTTTGAATTAAGTATCACGTATTGAAAAAGTCCGTTTATTCCAGACGTTATTGCAACTGTAAAAGTCAATAATTCAATTACATTCATATGTTATAATTCTTCTGATAACTCATTAATAAGTTCAGCTAATTTAAATTCTAGTTCTCTAACCCTTCTTAATTTCTCTAGCACTTTCTCTCCTTTAGGAGTGATTCTATAACCATTTTCAGTCTCTTCTAGATACCCTTTACTAATTAGATAGTCAGCATACTTCTTTAATATAGTAAAGCTCAAATTTGCATTTTTCATTAGAGCAGATTTTGCTGTGTGCCCTTTTTCGACAAGATCTAGAATATCACTAATGATCTCAAGCTGGTCTCTTTTACTCCTCATACATTTAAATGGTATAACCCACTTGTATAAAAACTTTCACAGTCTATTTCTATTTAAGTATTTCTATTTTCATTTGAAGTATTCTCGACTTTTTCAACTATTTCTTTTAATAACTTGTAATCTTTTTCTCCTCTAAATCTTTCTACAATTTTCAGGATGTTTTCAAGATCTTCTTTACTGTAAGATGGTTCTACTATTTTAGTTAGTTTTCCTAAGACGTCTGTAAGAGGCTGAATACTCTCTATATATTCAGGCAAGGTCAATTCAGGCAGTGATGAGTAGAGATTCATTAACCCTATTGATATTAAGCTCAACCCTTTTGTCACCACATTCTTAAGTTCTTCTAATTGCTTAGCCCTATCCTGAATTTGTATTATCTCGTCCTTCTTTTTACTTAGTTCGTTAACGTAACTTGCTATTCTGTATTTCTGCACCTCGAGTGAGATCATAGCGTCTCTTACTTGCTTCGATGCAAAGTATCTAATCTCTCCTCCGTTGTTAAGAATGTTTATGTAACCTTTAATGTATAAATCTCCTATACTCCTCTGTATTGACTCCTTGTCCATGTATACGGAGAGTGCTGAAAAAAGTGTGTTTGCATCTATTCCTCCAGGACCGGATTGAGAGATTAGAGTTAATATCAGCCTATCCCTTTTTTGAATAAACTCCATAACTACAATAGGGGTGAAGGAGATAAAAAGTGTAGCCA
This sequence comes from Stygiolobus azoricus, assembly GCF_009729035.1. NCBI lineage: Archaea > Thermoproteati > Thermoproteota > Thermoprotei > Sulfolobales > Sulfolobaceae > Stygiolobus > Stygiolobus azoricus. Next base: position 15,087 of record NZ_CP045483.1, on the reverse strand, counting down.
GTGCGCCAGGCAAAGTTTTATGGATAGGTAGTTACTCCGTAGTGTTCGGAGGAATAGGTCATGTGATAGCTGTAAACAAGAGAGTTCACGCTGAGTGTAGAATCTCCAACGAAAACTTGTTTGAGACATCGTACGGGATTTTTAAAAATAGAGGAAATGAGTTGATTGAAAGTGTGTTAAACCAGTTCAGAGTGATGTATGGTAATATACCTAAATTTCATGTTAAGCTAATCAACGACCCAGAGTTCATAATCAACGGTAGAAAAAGCGGTCTAGGTAGTTCTTCAGCTGCAACAGTCGCCTTAACAGCGTGTATCTTTTCCCTTTTAAGCGGAGAGAATAACCCTGACGAGGTGCACAAGATAGCTCAGAGAGCAAATTACGAGAGACAAAAAGGGATAGGTAGCGGTTTCGATGTGGCTTCTGCGGTATATGGTTCTATTGTCTATAGAAGGTTTACTAGCATAGAGAAGATGGATTATTACGTGAAACCGTTGAGGATAAATAAGGAACTGGTGATGGCGTTCATCGGGGAGAGTTTTGATACTGTAAGTTCTGTAGCCGAGTTCGTTAAGAAAAAAGATGACCCGCGTTTTAAGGAGATAATGAGTATGATAGAAGAAGAGAACAAGTTTGCCATTGAACTTATAGAAAAGGGAAGGGTAGAAGAGGCTGTTGAACACGTGAGGTTAGCTAGGAACATGCTCGTAAACTTAGCTACTGAAGTAGTTAACGTTAAGATTGAAAACGATTTAACCAGAAAGTTAGAGGAAATAGCTGAAAGAGAGGGGGCTATCTTTTCTCTGTCTCCCGGAGCTGGAGGTGAGTCGGTAGTAGCTATTGGGGATAACCTTGAAAGGGTGAAAGAAGCGTGGAGTAAAATTAAAGGTATTTCAGTAATCACACTTAAAGAAGACGAGGGATTGAAATTTGAGGTATGAAGGTGAGGCTATAGCACCGTCAAATATAGCAATAGTCAAGTATTGGGGAAAGAGAAATGAAGAACTCAACTTACCTCTTAATTCCTCACTATCCGTAACTTTGCAAGGTTTAGAGGTCAGGACTAAGGTGATCTTCGATGAGGAGTTCGACAAAGATGAGGTGATCATAAACGGGGAAAAAGCGAGCCCAGAGGAGGTAGAGGAGTACAGCGGTAGAGTGTTAAAAATATTTCGCAAGATTTACGGTAAAGATATTCATGCGAAAGTGATTTCTCACTCCAATTTCCCTAAGGCGGTAGGTCTAGCTTCTTCAGCAGCAGGCATCGCAGCACTGGTCTATGCAGCTAATAGTGCCTTGAGTCTTGGTCTAGACCAAAAAGAGTTGTCTAAGATAGCTAGGATAGGCTCTGGCAGTGCATGCAGGAGTACGGTAGGGGGGTTCGTCCTTTGGACTAAAGGTGAAAGAGACGACGGAGAGGACTCGTATTGTTATCAACTATTCCCAGAAAATCACTGGAAAGAATTGGTAGACGTCATACCAATTGTCTCGTCCAGCAAAAAGAAGGTGTCCTCACGTAAAGGGATGATAAGGACTTCCGAGACTTCGGATTTGATGAAGTGCAGGGTGGAGTTCGTAGAAAATTCGTTAAAAGACGTAATAGGCTCTATAGCAAAAAAAGACGAGCAGAGGTTTTATTACTGGACTATGAGGCACAGTAACAATATGCATGCAGTGATACTTGATAGCTGGCCCTCATTTTTCTATCTTAACGACATCTCTTTTAGGATAATGGAGTGGGTTCAGGATAGCGGAATAGCAGGTTACACTTTTGATGCTGGTCCTAACCCCCATATTTTCACTACTGAAAAACACCTTGACGAAGTCATAAACTTCATAAAGGAGTTAGGAATTAGAGATTACATCGTAACGAGAGTTGGTTCAGGTCCTAGAGTCATCAACTAGACAGATGAGACTTAACGCACTCATCAATTATCCTTTCATACTTTTTGACCTTTTCAGCTTGGCTCACGTGATAAACTATTATCGCCTTCTTTAGATCTTTAACTGCATTGATCAAATTGGAGAATTTAGACAGTTGATATATATTCTCTCCATCAAATATGTAGACGGCCTCTCCAACTTCACTATATGGAGTGTCGAAGAACTCATAATATATTACACCACCATCAGTTTCCCTACTCAACTCGATTATTTCCTTCTTATCGATACTGTTAAGACAATCACCTTCAATATCCTTCTTTATCCTCTTGTACCCTGAACGGAAGAATATGGCCTGAGGGAACTTCTCATCCTCCATTACTGATATAGAGGCAAGAACATTATAATCCGTTATGTGAAGCAAATTGTCTAGTACAAGTTTACCTTTTGAAATTAACTTAGCGATTGCATGGGATAGTATTGAGTTATACATGCCGACTACGCTGTGGAAATAAACGTTTTCGAACATGTACATCCTAGCTAAAAGGAACTGTTCAACAATAGGGATAGCCTTTTTAAGAACTGCTATCTTACCGTCAACATACGTTAATACTCTCTTCAACCTCTCCACGTCGTAAGAACCGTAACCTACACCAGCGTAGTAGGAGTCTCTCAGTAAGTAATCTCCTCTGTCTGCATCAACGAAGTTGGATACAAGTTGCAAGGCTAGTTTTTCCTCCTCATTTTTAGGTTCCTCTTTGAGTACGTTTGTGATGAACTTCACGGGGTCACTGTGAGATGAAAAGTTCTTTTCGAGTATTGGTGCAAGCTCTCTCTCGATTATGCTAATCCCGTTGTAGACATGGGTCTTTTTACCTTGGTAATTTATGTTCGTAATCCCATAAACGTCCCTAGTAACTTGTAAAGCCGATTCAAAAGTGTGGGAGAAGGCTAAATGCCCTATGTCGTGAAGCAGACCGGTTACACCTACAAGTTCAACGTAGTCCTCGTCAACAAAATCTAATCCTTCACTGTTCTTTTTAACGTATTGCAGAAACTCCTTTATAAGGTACATTACTCCTAGGCTGTGTTCAAAACGTGTATGTCTCATTCCAGGGTATACCATGTGAGCTAAAGCGTTTTGACTTATGTACCTGAGCCTTTGAAAATAAGGGTGAGAAATGATTGGCAGAACTTTGTCGCTTATTTCTATGTAACCGTGTATAGGGTCTCTTATTAACTTACTCATTATGGAAAATACAACTGTAGAAATTTTATAAACTAATCAGTGCGTCAAGTATTGCATTAGCTCCTTGCATTATTTTCTTTTCTAAATCCTCCTTACTTATCCACCCGCCCTTGACTAAACTATCGGAGACCACTACAACTGCCCCACTCTTCAATTTCCTTAACTTACTAAGTGCGAAAAGAGTAGCACACTCCATCTCAACAGCTATATTACCTCTTTCAGACCACTTCTTTGTGAAGTCTTCATCTTCTGCATAAAATGCATCACTGCTGAATACATTGCCGGTAAAGAACTTAAGCCCTTTAGCCTTAAACGAGTTATACAGTGCTAATAATACGTCAAAATCGGGAGTGGATGAGATACATGCGTCATCCTTGAAATACTGGTGGAAGAGACCACCACGGTTGTAAGAAGCTCCAGTAACTATAACGTAGTCCCCTTTGTCCAACTCGGGGACTAAAGCTCCTGCCGTACCGTACCTAATGAAGACCTTCCCGCCTAACATCGCTAATTCCTCGAGGACTATGGCTATCGAGGGGCCACCTATTCCATGCGTCGCGATACTTACCTTAACATCCTTGTATTTACCAGTATACACTAGAAAACCTCTGTTCTCGTTTACAAGCTTGGGTTCTTCCAATAAAGTTGAGAGTAGTTTAACTCTACCTGGATCACCTGCTATTAAGACTCTTTCCGCGACTTCTCCTTTCTTAGCTAATATGTGAACCGGGTTCATTAAGATCAGCATTGAGTGTAATTTATATCATTAACTCATGACAGCCGGTGCTCATCATTCAAATATTACTTGTACTAATCATGACATATGGTTATAAGCTATTGAATTTGCTCCCTTCCCAATGAATTTTATTTTTATCACATTGAGCTAAAAATTTTAGAAAAGTTAGGATAGACTGTCGTCCTTAACTATTGTAAAGTTATTAAAAACATTTGGAATAAGGTTTAAAAAGTCAGACGTAATACGTTATCTTATGAAAGAGAGAGTAGTAGAGGCTAAAAGACTAGTGGGAAAGAAGACCGTGAGAGGAAAGACATATGAGTACGAATATTACACACTACCGCTGAATTTGTACATACCAAAATCAATGGTTGAAAAGCACGGCACAAAGTTCATGCTACAAGTAGACGAAGAAAACGGTACTATAATAATAAAGCCAACCGAGAGTAAATAAAGAAACCACTTTTTACTTTCCGTAGTCTTTCATAGCTTCAACAAAGACATCCTTTATTTGTTCAAAAGCGAAGTTTACATCACACTTCTTTACGGTCTCCTTTCCCATTAGCCCATATTTATCTGGGTCTTTCAAGACAATATCTATTTTTTGTGCTAATTCCTGATGATTACCACTCCTAAAGATATACCCGTTAGCCCCATCTATAATTAACTCACTTACACCCGCGCCCGAGCTCACTATTGCAGGCTTACCATAAACCCAGCCCTCACAAACTACGAGTCCGAAACCCTCTATCCTAGATGGTAATACAATTACATCTGAAGCCTCATATATTGTAAACAGTTCCTCGTCATCTACATGACCGGTGAATACTACTTTATCGTAGACTCCTAAGTCCTGAGCCAGAGCCTTTAACTTTCTCACCCATGAACTGGCCTTACCTGTTCCTAGAGCCCCACTAGTAAAACTTCCGTCTCCAACCAGTAGTAACTTTACGTTAGGGGTTTTTACTTCCTTCATAGCTGTTATAACGACGTCTTGACTCTTCATGGGATCCATTCTAGCTACTACAGTTATCACCTTATCGTCAGGTTTAAGACCGTATTTATCCCTTACCTTTTCAACCTCTCCCTTACCTGGTTTCTTATATGATGACGTGTTGATGTAGGGATATATCTGTTTAACCTTTGTTCTGGCTCCTGCTCTTAACAACCCCTCTAAGTCCCTTTTCGTACTGACTATCACGTAGTCAAAGCCCTCAAAGGACTTTACAATGAAATCCCTGATCTTTCTAGAGAGTAACTCTGGTACGAAAGGTATGTGATACCAAAGCACAGCCGGAGCAGAGGGGCCTATAATCCCTCCTACTAAGAGCTGTTGAAAATCGTTGATGAAGTAAATGTCAGTGTCCTTATAAAATTGTAGAAGTTTCTTAGCGGAAAGCCAGTTATAATCGGCATACGAGATGTAGTGGAAGGGTTGAATTTCGTATTTAGTCAGACCGTGGGACTCGTTGTATATCCCCTCTTTGAACTCCGTGTAACCTTTAAGTGTCTCCGGTTGGACGTCGACGAAATAAAACTCCTTACCGTTGTAAATAACCTCAGGAGGGTAGCCAGGACCTAGAGACACCCATCTAACTTTTGAAAACTTATCTAATATCGCCATCATCATCTTGGCAACTCCGCCAACAGAAATGTAGTAGTCAGAGCTGTCTATGGCTGATAAGTCTATGGGCAACTCAAGGTAACCGTACTTCTCAACGAGGTCTCGGTAGGTCTGTCTGAACCTTATGGGAGGAGTTTGAGTATTAATTGCAACTGAAACCATGGCGTAATGAGTAATATTAGCTATCATGTTTAAAAAAGTAAGCTCAGATTATGATACCATGAATTACGCATTCCTATCTAACGGATTAACGTCAGCCCTTGAGGCAAATGGAAGTATCGAGTGGTTTCCCGTACCTCGTTATGATTCACCTTCAGTTTTCACCAAGATTCTTGACAGTGAAAAGGGTGGTTACTTTTTACTTACCCCTTTATCAAACGAGTACAAAGTGCAACAGGAGTACTTAGGTTATTCACTAGTACTTAAGACCTCTTTCAAGACTACCTCAGGAGAGGCGAAAGTAATAGACTTTCTTCCCCTCTCCTTACCTGCGATCATAAGGCTTTACGATAGCGAAGTGGGGTTGAAAGCTGTCATCAGACCCGTTTTCAATTACGGTTTAATTAATGCTGGGACTGAAATAGTTGAGGACAAAGGCGTTGTCTACAAAAACCCTTTGTCCAAGGAAGGCTTAGAGCTCCTAATATACGGGAACTTTGAAATAAAGTCACCTTACGAGATCACTATTAAACCCGGAAGGGGATACCTCTACTTACTTTATTCAAAAGATTTGAGATACGGACTCTTTAGCCAAAAAGGCTTTGTGTACTCTAAGCCTTACGATGCCTTCTCGAAACTGATAAGCTATACTGAAAAGGAACTGTCCAAAGCGAGAAAAGTGAACGTTCTGAGAGATATGTACTACCGCTCCCTATCAGTGATTCTAGGGATGTACTATAAGCCTTCAGGAGGAATTGTAGCATCTCCTACGTCTTCAATTCCAGAAATAGTAGGAGAGAGCAGAAACTGGGATTATAGGTTTGTCTGGGTCAGGGACTCCTCTTACGCTGTAGAGGCTTTAGTTAAGGCTGGGTTAACTAACTATGCTAGGAGGACATTAGACTTCTTAATTAGTGTTTTAGACCCCTCCTCAAAGAGCTTCGACCATCCGTTTTATACAATTGACGGTACACCACCTCCAGCTGAGGAAACTCTCGATTGGCTAAGCGGATTCCTCAATAGTAAACCCGTTAGGATTGGAAATGCAGCTTATTTACAAATACAAATGGACGTGGAAGGAGCATTTATGAACGCCTTGTATACGTATTATAAGGAGACTGAAGATGATGATTACATTGATAGGAACTTCTGGGCCGTTGAATCAATAGCATCTTGGGTTAAATCTTCGTGGAGAGACCCAAGCACCGACATATGGGAGGAAAGGGGAGTGATGAGGCATTACACTCATACTAAAGTCATGAGTTGGGTGGCGATGGATAGGGCTTCAAAACTGGCTTCAGTACTCAATTATAACGAACTGGCTGAAGAATGGAAGATTATAGCTAATGAAATAAGAGAGGATGTAATGAGGAACGGAGTAAAGGACGGATCTTTTATAAGATACTATGGCGGAGATGAAGTAGATGCCGCACTCTTAACGTTACCTCTCTACGATTTCATAAAAGCCGAAGATAGAGTATTTCTGAACACACTAGATAGGATAGAAAAGGAGTTGAAAGTGGGGGAAGGTTTATATTTAAGGTACAGAAAGGACTTCATGGGCTTTGCCGTAAATCCCTTTACGTTAGTTACTCTGTGGATGGCGAGAGTTTACATAAGGTTAAACCAAGAGGATAAGGCATTGGAGTTATTGGATAGAATTAGGCAATGCTCCTCCCCTCTGGGCTTAATAGGTGAACATATAGACCTCAAGACGTGTGAGGCAAGGGGTAATTTCCCCCACTTGTTCCCACACTCTGGGATAGTAATGACAATAATTGAACTGGAGGAGAAGAAGAATGAAAAACAGCAGAATGTTCCAATTAATCAATGAGGCGATCGAGGAGATAGAAAAATACGGGTCTTGTGAAAGTGCATATTATATTCTAAAGTATTTGGCTAATAGTCAGGATAACTTGTGTGAAGAGGAAGTTGATTATGATATAACGATAGACAACTTAATTTTCTTATCTATGAACGGGAAACGTACGGAGAAAAAATATAAGTTATACGTGAACGCTTTTTTCATTTACGATATTTTGTCCTCTTCTCTCGCAGTTCAGAACCCCCTATTCACGTTTAGATGGGGGAAGTTGTACTTCATTTACAGCCCTAGAATTGAGTCTCATTTGAAGGCTCTTGTTAAAAATAAATTTCTATATTTAACTAGGAGTCAAGTTAGACTTACTCAAAGAGGAGAAGAAGAGATGGAAGGAGTTAAAGCACTTCTCAGTAAAGACTATTTAAGAAAGATAAATGAGAAGTTGAAGGAAATCGATAGAATGAAGTTAAAAGATTTGAAAATATACATCAAGAATTATCTATTTACAAAAAGTTAAGAACAATTTCATCAATTTCAGTTTAATGCTTTCAACTAGCATTAAGGAAAAAATAACTTCATCTTCTTGTTAGGCAAATAATTTGAAGATAAATTAGACAATCTTATATCTTCATAGATGCTGTTTATTCTTTCAATCAACTTTTTCCTTTGTAGTAAAATTTAATTTAATGTTTATAATACTATTGATATAGTGTGAGTTATAGAAAAATTATCAGATTAGTTCATATTCTCAGTCTACAATAGATACGTTAACCCTCGAGGAAGTTATGAACAGTTAATGACCGTAGTAACCAGCAGTTAATGCAAGCAGTTCTGGCGTGAGTGTAACACAATCTAATCAGACAACATCTTAACAGATCGATAATACTTTAAGTAATTACTAGAAGTCAAAATTTTTCTGATTCTTTTTCAGGAATCCTTTAAAGACCTTTAGTTCTAAGCAAAACTCTAATAAGCTCCATCAGGTGATTTTAGATAAAGTTCTATAAAACTGGATCATTCAACCCTCGTCACGCTAACGTTTTAAACACAAGTACGACAAATCCCATATGGAAGAAGTGGAAAAGCTTATAAAAGAAGGTAAATATAAAGATGCCCTAAACCTAGTTAAGGGTCAAGAAGACTCTCCAATAAAGTTTTACTACTTAGCCCTAATCTATTTCAAGAGCGGGAAGTTAAAAGAAGCGTTAAGGTTTGCGGAGAAGGCTAAGAGGACTGGTAGTGAACCAAGATTCTCGACCCTTTACGCTTACATACTTTATTCTCTAGGATATGAGAGACAAGATGTCGAGTTATTAGAAAAAGCCCTAAAGGAGATGCAGAAAGCGTTAATGACAAATAAGCAGCTTGAAAATGACTACGAGTTCCTTTACTACATGGCTAACACCCTCTATGAGCTGGAAAAGTATAATGAGGCTTTAGACGCTGTTAACAAGGCTTTAGCAATAAAAGAAGATGAATCACTGCATAAACTTAAGGGGGATATACTCTTTAAACTTGGTAAATATGAGGATGCTATAAAAGAGTATGAAAAAAGTATTGAAAAAGACGAGAACCTTTACGCTATAGGCTTTACTTACTACAAGATGGGAGAGTATAAAAAGGCGCTCGAATATCTTGATAAGGCAATTGCAATTAACCCTGAAAACCCATATTATTACGAGACTAAGGCCGAGGTACTTCTAGAGTTAGAGAAGAAAGATGAGGCAATGAAAGAGATAAACAAGGCTTTAGAAATAGACCCAGAGAATCCGTATTTAGTATCTATCGAGGTTGAAATTCTATCTCACTTAGATCAGAAAAAAGCTCTGAAGATTGCACAAGATTACATTAAGTATTTTGAAGAATATAGAGATATATTTTGTGAAGACATTAAGGATAAAAAAGTAAAAGATGATGTAAAGAAAGAAATAGAAATTTTATGTCCATAAGTGAGATGAGCTGTAAAAGTCCATGTTAATAATTTGCCAGAAAAGAGAGCCTAAAGTGAAGATATTTAAGCGAAATTAGAAATTATCAACTCATAGATCGGAGAGCCTTCAATTGAAACACTTAGTTTTCTATATAAACTACTTACTTTTAACACATACAAGGAAGTTTTGTTCGTCAAGCATTTCACTTAAATACGCTACAGCTATCACTTTGTATTTCTTGGCAATCTCAACTAATTCTTTCGCCTTTTCTTTTTTATTCTCGTGCGTTACAAAACCTACCGTCTTGTATTTACTGAATATTGCACTCCTAAGGAAAGCCTCTGTATCATTTATCACGTTAAAGTTAAAGAGCCAACAACGATCCAAATTTAATCTATTCAAGTAGTCACTAATATGCTCCTCTACGTATCTTGATGCTGTTACTGTCATTGTTGATCACTCAGCTTGTATATCTATTAATGTCTATACACTTTAACCTCTACCCCTATATAAATTTTTTTATTCAAGCAGTGAGTGTGACCTAATTCGTGCATTCAGTAAATAATATTTTTTAAAATATGAGGCTGCTTTACTCGGGGCGAAGAGTTTATATTCCAATCAAGGAAATTTTTAAATGCCGCGGTAGCTCAGCCTGGCTAGAGCGCTGCCCTGGTATACAGGGCAGACAGGCAGAGGTCCCGGGTTCAAATCCCGGCCGCGGCTTATTTATGTAACTTTCTATAAGGGTTCTGATTAATTTTCAAATTAGTGAGAAGAAAAAATCACTTGAAAAATTCTGGAATTAAGTGTATTAATACGACGGTAGATAGATCCTTTTATTATATCAATATCCACGTATTATATCCGCTCTCGTTTAAGTAAACTTCGTTAAGCCCGTTACTTCCATAATACCAAAGTATTGCTGGAACCTGAGATGGAGGAGGGTAGTAATTAGCTACGAAATACCAGTAAACTATAGCGTATATCTGATTCTGTGCATGAGATATTATCCAATTCAGATTGTAAGTATTGTTAAATAAGTACCCGTTTTCAAGCAACTGAGTAGTGATATTATATATAGGTCCGTTTGATAAAGAAATACTCTGTTCAGTAGATAAAACTGCTTGGGATATGACATTTATAGAAGATGAATTACCGAACTGTATTATGGAAGCGTAACCGTTACCGCTTGAAACACCTACCGGAATAAATTGCTGTTCAGCGATTAACCTACCATTTTGATATAGCGTAATTAACAAATTCAAGTTAGGGGCAACTAACTGCGAACCGGTGCTAAAATTGAGGAAATACCAATCACCTTGAGTTAATTTATTGTATATTGTAGCTACTTTATACACTGCTATACCGTTAGATGTATAAGTAGTTTGGTTTACAAATAAAGTTGTATTCTGCGTGTAAAATACGAATGATACGCTCACTCCTCCTTGAGAGACAACATTGAAAGTAATGTTGAATAGCATAGACTTGCTATTAGATATTACATATGGATTAAACCATAACCCAAATATTAAGCCCTTATTACTAGAAAATATTAATGGTTGATTCAAGTTTATTTGTGGGTTAGATGATGTATACTTACCGGAGCCAGAAGCTACATATACTCCAACTCCCGAGTCGATCGGAGTAACGTAAGTGTAACCTAATCTATAATAATGACTACTTACATTAACTAGAACCCATAATACTATAATTTTATCTCCAGTAACATTAGCACTTACTAGGAAAGGTTGGTCGTTAGTAACTACATAACCTTGCCCTTTTATACTACCTAATAACTCACCGTCAGGTAAATACACGTTTCCAGATATTAGTAACGACTTACTCACGTTTATTACAGCTTCTTGAACTCCACTAGGAACGTATAGATAGAGATTAGGATTTGGATTAGTGACGAATGGATATATGATAAGTTGACCTCGGTTAAGGTCATAACCTTTTATACTTACAGATGCTAAGAAGGAAACATTATAGATTATAAAGTTTTTATCTATATAAGAATGAAACGTCAATGGAGATACAGAAATCTGAATAGACTTAGAGAAAGATTCAAGAGTATTTACATAGGATAGATTGGAGTTAGTATATGAAATGTAAACTGAATAAAGACTTAAAGCCACGAGAGAAATGAGAATAGTTGCTATAACAAGCATCATATTTACTATCGTTGTTGCCATAGATTCTCCTTCGCAAAATTTATATTTATATTTTTCGAGTTTTGAGATTAGAGTGAGTTTACACTATGCCAGAAAGTATTGTGCAAACAATGATAGTCGTTATAGCCGTGTTGGTCATCGGTTTAGTCATATTTGGCTACGCTTCCGCTTTCTTGGCCCCTACCGAGGCTTTCACAATAGCCGAACAGCAGGCTGCACAAATAGCAGCCCAAACTACCATATCACCGGGTCCCTTGTTAGTATCTTCTAACGGAACTGGAAGTATGTTAGTTGAGGCCTATGATCCTTCCTACTCCGGTAATTATACCTTGTACGTATTTCTCATCCCCTCTTATCTCGCTACTTCCGTAGGTGCTGTTACACCCAATTTACCAGTTGTAGATAACGTGAATTTCAAAGTTTATTTACCTAATGGAATTCAAGCTTCCGCAGTTACAGCAACTCGAATATATGACATTAACGGGAACGAGCTATATCAAGGAAAGCTTTTGGTTTATACAATACCTGCAAACACACCAGTAACTATAAACTTGTATAACGTACCTAATCAAGGAAAAGGGTATTATGTAGTAATATGGTTGATGATTAATAATGGATTGTATATGTTCAGAGTAGGATACGCATATACCGGTTTACCCTCTTCTACGGGGTGATGTAATTGAAGGCATTAGCTACCTCGATTGCATTAATTATACTTCTCGTTATTTTAATTTCAGTCCTAATTCCAGCATTCTTCATTCTTTATAACACTCCTTATCACTCCAATCAAGGAAATATTGCTGCACAAGCTTATCAACAAGAGAAGAAGTTAGAGTTAAATAATGTACTCAAAGGGAATCCCTTAATCTACTACAGTTCTGGTACCTCACCATATGTAGAGATAAAAGTTCAAACTGTTCAAACGCCGATAAATATAACTCAGATTTATTATTTCAACGGTACAATGTGGGTTCCAACACTTAACACCAGTATAAATGTGGGTAGCTCCATGATTATACCTTTACCCAAAGCTGCTTTTGATAAGCCTATTGTAATAGTCACGGGGCTTTCAAACATATTCTTCCTGAATCCAAATACCTCTGTCACCACGTCTGTAGTTTCAGGCCCAGCAGGAAAAGTTGCTGTGTACGTAATAGCTCTAGCTCTTAACAAGACTACTAATGGTTACGCTATGATCCCTGTCAATACTAGCGTTCAGTTTGGAGGAATTTTAATGAATACACCTTTCATACTTTACGTAAACCCTGGGACATATAATCTCGTGGCAAAAAATCCAGAAATATTCCTAAGCCAGTATGGACTTACGGCTAGCTTTCTTAACTGGTCTGTAACTGGTTATGGAACACTGTCCTCACCAAATTCACCCTCAACATCATTAACGGTTAGTGGACCAACTATAGTAACACTTCTATATAACACGTCGTTGAAGCATTACAAAGTTGTTATTCAATTTAGTTTACCAAATAACACTCCTCTGCCTATTGAAGGTACTACTACAGATCCCAAAACTGGTGCTCTTTTGACTAACGTGAATTCGTCACTAACTGTTTACGTGGATAATAAACCTTATCTAATAAACTATACACATCCGAATATAACTTTAGAATTAACGTCCGGCTATCATAGCGTGCAATACCCCACGACTATATATCTGATGTTTAACTATACGTTACGTGGAACCACTATTCCATATGGAGAGATGATTAAATACACACTTTATAATGTAAAAAGCAGCAATAGTAGTGCTATAATAATCACTAATAACAACATGTTTAAAGTAACAGGTAACGGGACAGTATATATTACATTCCAGCCTAGTGTTTACTACTATCTAGTAATAGTGAAAAATAATTTTACCCTACCTTCAGGCGTTAAACTAATATCGAATAGCTCTCCGATTCTTGGAGATATTGCGGGACAACTCCTACAAGCTAACGTAACACCTCCTCAAGGTAGTGGTGTACCTTCTCAAGTTCTTGCTTTGGGTCCAATTAAAGACTATACTTATGAAATGTTATACTTACCTTCAGGTAATAAAATATCAGTAACTTATTTCTATCTCTGGGAGATTAGCGGGAGCTATACATTAAACTTACCACCAGCAAAAACGTTTCACTCTTTAATATCTCAACCACAATATTTCATAGTAAATAATGCTACCTGGAGTCACACTTATTCCTATAACTCTCAAAATATTTATTCACCTCCAATCTATATTTATTCGCCTACTGTAATTACGGTATATGAAGTATGGCAATGGGGAGGAAATCCGCCATAGGGGTGAAGATAGATGGTTGGTCAATTGCTACGTAAAAGAGGTTTGAGCACTGCAATAGCAATTTTGATTTTAATGGTTATTATTGTGTCGTTAGCAATACCGTTCCTATTTTACTTACAGTACATGAGGCAGAGCTCTCAAGTCACTGGTGCGATAGTTAGTAACTACGTAACTTTAAAGCAACTACAATATGAGGCAGTAGTTAGCGGCCATCCTGCAATTTATTATTCTGCAGGAACACAAAAAGGTTCAATAATATTTGAATACACTAACGGTACATTCGTCCCTCCTATTAGCTTGACTATAACTGGAATATTATATTTTAATAACGGGGTGTGGCAAAACATTACTACATACAAGTATCCAATTGTCATTAATTCTTCACAGTCTCTACAAATACCTTCATATGCCTCTAACAATCCAATAATAATAGTAACTAGCTTAGGTAATGTGTTCTTTTTAGCTCCTAACACTTCAATAGGCCCTTACTCGTTGGGCAGTAAGGGTGGAGTAGAAATACTAGCACAAATAACCACTCAGAATAACATTTACATGCCTATAGCTAATGTAACTACTAACATAATGGGAGGGAAGTTCAAGAACTATACTTTGCCAGTAGCTTTCCCTAATACTACTGGAACTTTCCAAGCCAAAGTACCTCGATACGTATACTACGAGTTCCCAAATGGAACCGTAATAACAGGTCAATTCCATAACTGGATTATACAAGGGAAAGCGATAGTTAATTCAACACAAACTGAGGGGATAACAGTGACTTTAGAAGGGCAGAGCGTTGTGCTTATTGCAAACTACACTCCAGTTACTACGTATATAACTCTTAACGTGCAAGTTGTAGAGCCTAATGCTCCACAAGTTCAGCCCATTTCAGTACAGATAGATGGTAAGACTTATCAGGTGCCAAGTACTGTAAGGGTACTGGCAGGGTTCGTGTCTGTTATCATACCGCAGGGATACCTAAAGTTTAACAATACCCTACAAAAAAGTAAAGGATATATTTACACGTATGAGTACAACTATTCTGTAGTAGGCAATACTAAGTATGTATCACCAAGCTTTGTGTTCTTCGTAAATCCGCAGACTTCTTCAGTTACACTAACAATTTATTACACTGAAGAGGGATATTATGTTTACGTGAATATAGTAGCTATAGTAGCTACGGGGCAGGTTCCTCCTAATATGAACTTCATACTT